>CAYYDP010000016.1:0-27323 GCA_964470645.1 uncultured Gammaproteobacteria bacterium | reverse complement strand
CCCACCTGCGGAACAACATTGACGATTATTTCTGTGGATGAAAAAGGAACGGGCAAAACGAGACCTGTGCCAGAAGAGAAATAACGCCGTCATCCTGAGCATGTCGAAGGACTACCGAAATGAAAACTTTATATTTTTGTCACTTTTTACTATCTTCTTCTCGACTGATCCAGCAAAAAGACGAAACGCGGGACGCTGTTCTTTCTCATAAACGATAGGTATCCCCAGAACTGTTTTGCACTTCTCACAAAGTAGGTTTGTTTTTAAATTTGTCAATTTTTCTGGATATAAAATCCTATCGAGATACAAACGCTTTAATATTCCAGGACCATCTTTCTGATAGAGAAGGAGGTTATTCTCACATTTTTCGCAACTCAACAGGAGAAGCCGCGAATACCCCCCTATTCTTTTTATATCTGTCGTTCTTAAAGATAAAATTATTCATACTTCATGCTTCATTTGTCATCCCGTGCTTTGACACGGGATCCAGAAATAAAAAACAAAAACAAAAAGAATTCAGTCTTTTCTTTTTTTGTTCTGGATCCTGAATGAAACTTCAGGATGACATATATCTTTTTGTTTTTTGATTTATGTTGTTTGGATTCCCGTTGCAGTTTACCCCGTAGTTTCATACGGGGCGGGAATGACTTTATGGACTTTTAGACTTTATGGACTTTTAGACTCCCCTTTCCAGCATCAATTTTTAGCTTACTCCCTTCTGATATGTTCCCTTCAATAATCTGCAACGATAATTCATCCAAAATTTCTTTTTGAATCAACCGCTTCAAGGGGCGCGCGCCGAAGACTTCGTCAAATCCTTGTTCAGACAAATAGTCTTTTGCTTCGTCGCTAAATTCAACGGTGATTTCTTTTTGCTTCAACCGCTCGGCAACTGCTTCAAGCTGAATCTCCACAATCTTCTTCATCATCGCCTTATCAAGTGGTTGGAAAATAATAATATCATCCACACGATTCAAAAATTCTGGCTTGAACGCTTTTTTCAACACGAGTTGTACAGCCTGTTCTTGCTTTTTAGCATCCCCTGCGTGTTCAGCAATTTCTTGCGATGCCAAATTGGATGTCATGATGATGACCGTGTTTTTAAAATCAACGGTTCTGCCCTTTCCATCGGTCAAACGCCCATCATCCAAAACCTGCAACAACACATTAAACACATCAGGATGTGCTTTTTCAATTTCATCGAGAAGAACGACGGAATATGGATGTCGCCTGACAGACTCTGTTAACTGCCCTCCTTCTTCATACCCCACATACCCCGGAGGCGCGCCAACTAATCGAGCGACAGAATGTTTCTCGCCGTACTCGCTCATGTCAATTCTGACTAACATTTTTTCATTGTTAAACAAGAAATGCGCAAGAGCCTTGGCTAATTCCGTTTTTCCAACTCCGGTTGGTCCAAGGAAAATGAACGAGCCAATCGGACGATTCTCCTCTTGAATCCCAGCGCGACTTCTCCTCACAGCAGCCGCAACCGCCTTAACCGCGACGTCTTGCCCGACAACGCGAGCATGTAGCGCCTCTTCCATCATCGCAAGCTTTGCGGACTCCTCCGAAACCATCTTGGAGACGGGAATTCCGGTCCACCGTGAAACAACCTTAGCAATATCTTCCTCTCCGACTTCTTCTTTGAGCATTTTGCGATCTTTTTGTACAACAGCTAATTCTGCTTTTGCGTTTTCAATCTTCTTTTCTCGTTCAGGGATCGTACCATAAGAGATTTCCGCAACCTTCTGAAGCTCTCCCCTGCGCTCGGCCTGTACAGCATCTTCTCGCAATCGCTCAATTTCTTTACTCAGTTTCTTAATCTCATCAATGTGTTTTTTCTCATTTTGCCAATGGAGTTCTAGCTGTGTATTTTCTTCTTTGAGCTGAGCAAGCTCACGGTCAAGTTCCTGGAGGCGCTTTTTGGAGGGTTCTTCGCTCTCTTTCTTCAATGCTTCTTTTTCAATTTCAAGCTGGCGGATCTGACGATGAAGCCTGTCAATTTCTGTTGGTTTGGAATCAATTTCAATTCTGAGCGTCGACGCAGCTTCATCCAAAACGTCAATTGCCTTATCAGGGAGAAATCGATCAGCAATGTATCGAGAAGATAGGTTAACCGCGGCAACAATCGCGCTATCAAGAATCTTCACGCCATGATGCACTTCATATTTTTCCTTGATCCCCCGCAAAATGGAAATGGTGTCTTTCACTGACGGCTCACCAACTTCAACTGGTTGGAACCTGCGTTCAAACGCAGCATCTTTTTCAATATGCTGACGATATTCTTTGAGCGTTGTCGCTCCGACGGTTCGCATCTTTCCGCGCGCCAACGCTGGTTTCAACAAATTTCCAGCATCAACCGCTCCCTCTGCTCCCCCGGCTCTTACGATCGTATGAAGCTCGTCGATGAAGAGAATAATATTCCCGGCCGATTCCTCAACCTCTTTAATCACCGCTTTCAATCGTTCTTCAAACTCACCCCTGTACTTTGCTCCGGCAAGGAGTCCTCCCAAATCAAGCGATAATAATTTTTTGTTCTTCACACTGTCGGGCACATCACCGTCAACAATTTTTTTCGCGAGCCCTTCCACAATCGCGGTCTTCCCCACTCCAGGATCTCCGACCAACACAGGATTGTTTTTTGTTCTGCGTGACAAAATCTGGACAACTCGACGAATTTCTTCATCTCGTCCAACAACAGGATCAATCTTCCCCTCACTCGCTAGTTTCGTGAAATCAATGGTGTATTTTTCGAGCGCTCGAAATGTCCCTTCTGGATTCTGACTCGTGACCCGCTGGTTCCCTCTCACACTCTTCAAAGCTTCCAACACTTTGTCTTTTGAAACGTCGAGAATCTTTTTTACATCTTTATCATGCAATAATCCCAACAAGAGATGCTCCGTGCTCACATACTCGTCTTGCATGTTTTTCATCTCACGTTCTGCTTCGTCCAATACCTTCGCGAGTTCTTGCGTCATGTGCTGACCGGAAGTTCCAGAGACTTTGGGTAGTTTGTTTAATTCATCCTGGACAACTTGAAAAACTGTGCTTGGGTTTTTCCCAAGTTTTTGAATCAATACAGGCACTAGTCCATCCTGCTGTTCCAATAACGCCGTTAACAAATGAAGCGGTGCAACCGCTTGATGCGACAATCGTGCCGCCTCCTGAACCGCGGCATTCAAGCCTTCTGCCGATTTTTGAGTTAATTTATTCGGATCCATACAAAACTTATAGCCTGTAACCTTTAGCTTGTAACTTTTTAAAATACCTTAATGTCCATTTACCTTCGGTTTCAAGTTACATTTTACAGGTTGCGAGATTATTGTCCTTATTTTAGCATAAAAAAACCTCTTTTTCAAGAGGTTTTAACTATTGCTGTAACTGTTTTACCACCATCTCAATCATCCCCCGGAATCCATGCGGACCCATGAAACAAATGACTCCTC
This sequence comes from uncultured Gammaproteobacteria bacterium, assembly GCA_964470645.1. Lineage (GTDB taxonomy): Bacteria > Patescibacteriota > Patescibacteriia > CAYYDP01 > CAYYDP01 > CAYYDP01. The sequence continues at coordinate 23,874 of CAYYDP010000016.1, read as the reverse complement.
CGTCTTTCACTTCATCAACCACTCGCCCAACTAATCTCTCATCATCGTCAATCACGACCATATTCTCGTTTCCGCGAATTGCTTCCATGAAATGCTTAGAATCAACCGCGCCGGGTAGCGTGGTCATGCTGAACTCGGGAAACACCACGAGATCCGCTTGTGTGAAGACGTTTTTAAAAACCGATAACGCGTGCTCAACGCGATTTCCAGTGTTCGGTTCTGCGACCACAACAAGCTTTCGATCAGGAAAATGTAATCGAAGCGCTTCAACTGCTGCTTTAAACTTCACCTCATTGTGAGCATAATCATCGATGAGGATCCGTTTATCATCTTGATAGCGAATATCCATTCGACCAACAACACCCTTAAAAGATGTAGCTGCTTTTTGAATATCTGCAAATGTGATTCCACACTCGAGCGCGACCGCAGAGGCAGCAAGCATGTTTTCCATACTGAATTTTCCAAACAACGGAGCAGACAATACACCGAGCGAATTTCCTTGTTTCACTATTTCAAACGAAATTCCAGCGGGGGTAGCCTGAAAACTTCTCGTTGAATAATTAACCACACTGTCGGACTCAACAGCATATTGAACAATCCGCGCCTGAGTGTTGTTTCCATTGGTGTAGTCCTTAAGCAATCGGTCGATCCCCTCCCCGCGTTCGTTCACAACAATAGTTCCATCGCGGGGCACGAGTTTCAACACATTCAAAAAATTTTCATAGAAGCCTTGTTCTGTTGGAAAGACGTCAAAATGATCCCACTGAATTCCTGAGAGCAACAGGTACTTTGGTTTGTAAAAAAAGATTTTGGACTTTCGCGCTTCGCCTTCTTTTCCGGCCGGGAACTCGTCCCCTTCTGCAATTGACCACACTGAATCGGTATTGCGCGTAGGGTCAGGAAAATCTTTTGACCATCCGCCGATCATGAAACTTGGGTTCCTTCCCGCAACCTCAAACATCCATGTGAGTAACGCGGACGTTGTTGTTTTTCCAGCATTCCCAACAACAACAACGGATTCTGGTTTAATCAAATAATCCCTCAAAACTTCTGCCCAAGAAACCATGGGAATTCCAAGTTCCTTTGCACGAATCACCTCCGGCGAACTCAACGGAGCGGCATACGTCAGCACAACAACATCAGGCTTCCCCATCCGATCAGCATCCCACCCAACCCAAAATTCGATTCCTGTCTGTTTCAAATACGCACGCATTGGATCATACGCGCCCTTATCTGATCCCGTCACCCGGTGCCCCATGCCTTTCAGCATGTTTGCAACTGGCCCAATCCCTTTCCCACAAATACCAATAAAGTGAAAATGTTTCTGTTCCATAACCATATTTTTACTTGTCTAAGACATAGATGTATTCTATGATGAAAACACTATGAACGCAATCGAGGCTTTCAATCTCTCAAAAACCTACGTTTCCTATAAAAAAGCTCCCGGATTTGCTGCATCCTTAAAAAGCCTGTTTCACCGTGAGGAAATCCAAGTTCAGGCAGTGAAAAGCATTTCTTTTTCAATCAGTGAAGGTGAGCTTGTTGGTTTTTTGGGACCAAATGGTGCCGGCAAGACCACAACGCTCAAGATGCTTTCTGGAATCTTGACGCCAACTTCAGGGGAAATGTCGGTCTTGGGTCACAATCCCGCGAAACGAGAACCAGCGTTTCAAAAGCAGTTCTCACTCGTCATGGGACAAAAGAACCAGCTCTGGTGGGATTTGCCAGCTTCTGATTCGTTTGAGCTCAATAAAGAAATTTATGAAATTCCAACAGGAGACTTTGAACGAAGAAAAAACGAACTTGTAACACTCCTTGCTGTTCAGAAACTTCTCAACATCCCCATCCGCAAACTCTCGCTTGGTGAACGCATGAAAATGGAGCTCATAGGCGCGCTGCTTCATGGACCAAAGGTACTATTCCTCGATGAACCAACAATCGGACTTGATATCATCTCGCAAGATGAAATCCGCAAATTCATCCGCAAACACAACGAAGAAACGAAAACCACCATTATTCTTACAAGCCATTACATGAAGGATGTGGAAGCACTTTGCAAACGGATCATCGTTATCAACGAAGGAAGTATCGTCTACGACGGACTTCTTGCCGATCTTGTGAATACCTATGCAAATTTTAAACGTGTCAACGTCCAACTTTCAAAACCCATAACAAATACTCCAAAAGAGATCGGAACCGTCATTACTCATTCAGAAACATCGATCGCATTTGAAATCCAAAAAAACAAGATCAACGAATCAACGTCCCTCATTCTCTCCTCCCTTCCCGTAGCCGATCTTTCCATTGAAGATGTACCGATTGAAGAAGTCGTGAAACAAATTTTTTTGAAAAAATAATTATTTCGGAATTGGCAAACTCACCAACCTCTTCTCCAACCACTCTTTGACGGCTTCGTGATTCGCCTTTTGTCCTGCATTTCGTAAGAATTTGATGCGTTCCTGATACACCTCTCTCCACGCTTTCAGATTCTTTGAACTCTTTAACGCCCACAACTCATACTCCAGCGCCTTTTTCTCACGGGCATTCAATAATGCTTCATTCAGATATCGTTGTGGGGAGACGTCAAAATCAATAGGAATCACGGTTGGGTTCCACGCTTTGAGAAAAACTTTTCTACTCAAAATGTGCGATCGCTCAAAACGGGTAGACTCGCAGAAGTAAGAAACATTAATACTCTCTGAGCTTGTCGCAGAGCTTCCATAATGGAGACCTTTCGACTTCGCAGAACCTCCGCTCAGGGAATATATTAGTTCTCTCCCATACACCAAATTCTCAACCGTCGTCAATGACTTTGTTTGCGTAACGATTGTCCAATGTTTCGTAGTTTCTTTCACTGAATCCCGATTCATGATATGCAAAAATAGTTTCTTCATCTCCCCCGCTTCCGTTCGACGGTATGGAGGAAAACAATCCGTCTTTCCACCACTAAAAATGATAAGTACATTATTGCCTCCCTTCGACAAGCTCAGGGTGACATTCTCTTTTTTGTCATGGTGAGCCCTGTCGAACCACCAAATCTGATTAAATACCATGTTCAAATAAAAATGATAATTATCATCTTTGAAGATGTCCTTTGGGACTCCGTAACCGTTGATGATGAAAATATTGGTCATAACTCGAAACACAAACCCCCTCTTGCATCTCCCCCTTCGTAAGGGGGAGACACTCTTTCCTACTGTCCCCTCCTTACGAAGGAGGGGTTAGGGGAGGTTAGGAGCTTGCGCTTTGGTACCTGGCGACCGCGTGGTTCCAAAACCAAACTCCGAACAACACCAAACCCACTGAAAGAATAAATGAATACACATAAAACGGCAATGAAAGAACACCAAAATACGCTTTCGCAGGAAAGGTTACGATAAACGCCATGGGTAGGACATAGGTAAAGAAAAATCTAAAAAACCCAGAATAAATATCAACCGGAAACCTAGCTACCTGCATTCCGTAGCGGTAGAACCACCAAATATTTTCCATCTGCGTGGTGTAAAACGTCAAACCTCCGAAAATCAAACACAACCCTAAAATAATAACAAGCCCATTCATAACAAGAAGCGCATATAAGACAACATTCATCAACGAAACGCTCCCAACCAAAGAAATTCCATAGACCAACACTGCAATGGAAAATGGTAGGGTTACAATATCCATAAGATCCACGTATCGAAAGGCAACAAGCGCGATGGGATTTACCGGCTTCGTGAGTACAAAATCAAAATTCCCTTTTCGCACCTCGTGTTGCAGTGCCTGAAACCCTCGATAAAACAACACCTGAACCACCACATCAATCAAGTTCATGGTCGCGTACATCATGACCATCTGTCCTTTGGAAAATCCGGCAACAGAATCAGTAAAATTGAAGAGTGAATAAATCAACGTGAGCCAGATCGCCATCCGAATGAGCTTGCCGATGATAAATGACCAAAAATCAAGTTGCGAAGACGTTGCGCTCCCAAACGCCATGTTCGCAAGTTGCAGAAATAGGCTCAAATAACGTTTCATAAATCCATAACCCCTCTTACATTCTCCCCTTCGTAAGGGGAGAACATTTTATACTGTCCCCTCCTTATGAAGGAGGGGTTAGGGGAGGTTACCTCCCCGCCCCTTCAAACATCCTCAGCCCTTTCATCCAGGTGACACGATACACGACAAACAGTCCAACAATCCAACACGCCAAAATGGTAAACCCTGTCACGATTTGTTCCGCTGACAGTTTCCCCAAATACAACTGCACCGGAAAATTTACTAAGTAAGGAAACGGGGTCAATTCAAGTGGGGTCCGTAGCCACGTCGGTAAAACGCTCATCGGAAACAAATACCCAGACGCAAGCATCACCGTGGTTTGGATAGCGAATCGAGGACCAAATGATTTATAGAACCAAAACGCGGTTGTCCCAAGTAAAAAATCGATCAGCTGATAGGTAACAACAGACAAAACCACCGAAACCACAAAAACACATAAGACACTAACGTCCGATTGAATCACAATCATAGAACGATCTATGAACAATGAAATAATTCCAATTTCAACAAACGACATGACCAGGAGCAGAACGCGCTCCGCGTTGTTTCGAGAAAACCAATATTTGAAATAGCTTATCGGTTTCACGAGATAATTGGACAAGTCCCCATCGGCGATCTCAAACGCGATTGGGTTCATGGATTGGACAAACACAATCGCATACACAACACTAGCCCCAAGAACGTATGTGATAATATCCGGCTTGGAAAATCCGAAAAACTGCGTGCCGGGATCCACGAACACATTCATCCAAAGAAAATACATTGACACAAGTACCACTAAATTAGTAATTCGCCCAAATAAAAAATTCACCCGGTACTGAAGGGTTTCTTGAATGGCGTTAGTGAAGACCTTCAGATATTTTTTACCAATCATATTCGCGTATCCGGATGTAACCCAATTGTCCAAGATTCGTATCATTTCACACGATCTTGAATCAAGTATTAAGAATTACGAATTATGCGTGGAAACACGACGGTGTTTCCAAAGGCAAGCTCCGCTTGCCATATCCATGATTCATGATTCTTGCTTCATGATTCTCTCTTGAGTTCCTCAAGCAACTCTTTCTGCTTCTTTGAAAGATGTTTCGGTGTCTCAACATCGACTCGCACCAACAAATCCCCCCGTCCGCGCGACTGCATATGGGGCATACCTTTCCCTTTAATTTTAATGATAGTTCCGCTCTGCGTTCCCTCCGGCACTTTCACACGAATTTCTTCGTCAAATAATTTCACATCTATTTTGGTACCGAGCGCAGCATCGGTGATGTGGAGTGGTAACCGATATTCCAAATCAGCTCCCAATCGCTTAAACTCGGTCGTATTCTTCACTCGAACTTTCACATACAAATCACCCGCATCCGCGCCTTTCTCTCCCGCTTCACCCTCGTTGCGCAATCTGATGGAAACTCCGTCCTCAACACCTTCAGGAATCTTCACAGTCAATGTCCGATTCTTAAGCACTCTTCCTTTGCCCTTACACGCAGTGCACGCTTTCTCCACAATCACGCCAGCTCCTTCGCATGTTGAACAAATTCCACGGGTCTGAAACACTCCGAACACACTGCGCTGAGTATGGGCTACTTCACCCGAGCCTTTGCATGCGTGACAGGCTTTGGTTCCCGCAGTACGATCCGCACCGCTGCCATCGCACTCATGACACAATTCAAACGACTCAAACGATAATTCTTTTTTCAAACCAAAAAATGCTTCCTCCAGCGTGAGTTCAACCGACATCTCCAAATCCCTCCCGTGTTTTGAAGCACTTCGCTGCCCCGTGCTGGAACGACCTCCGCCAAATCCAAAAAAATCCCCAAACACGTCATTGAGATTTCCAAAATCAAACTCAACATTCCCCTGACGAAACCCGCCCTGTCCACCGAATTGAGAAGCGACGTCTTCCCACCGGAATCCTTGTCCTCCGCCAAACCCACCAAACCCAGCCCCTCCGTTTCTCTGCGCATCTTCAAACGTCTGACCGTATTGGTCATACTGTTGCCGTTTCGTTTCGTCCGAAAGAACCTGATACGCCTCATTCACCTCTTTGAACTTCGCCTCATCACCCGTTCCTTTGTCCGGATGATACTTGTGCGCGAGAGCTCGAAACGCTTTCTTGATCTCGTCTTGCGACGCGCTTTTTGAAACACCCAGGATGGAATAGTAATCCTTTGCCATAACTATAAAATCCGAAATTCGAATATCGAAACTCGAAACAATATCAAAATTCAAACATCAAATATCAAAATGATAATTCAAAATGGAGAATTTTGCACTTTGCATTTACATTTTGACTTTTGAGATTTGAGATTTGCATTCTTTTTCGTATTTCGTACTTCGTGCTTCGGATTTATTGTATTTTGAACCCTACTTCCTTCTCCTCCTGCTTCTGACCCATTTCAATCGCGCCGAATTTTTCTTCATAATTCTTTACATTCTCCTGCAGCGCGGCAAGCACTCGCTTCGCCTGCTGGGGGCTTACAATGACTCTGCTCGATAACGCTCCCACACCGCGCGGACCGTCTAAAAACAAAAAATCAAGCAAGAATTCTTCGCGGCTCAAATGCGTCACCTGAAAAAAATTCGAATAATGACCTTGAAGTTCTTCCGGCTTTGCCTGGATTTGAATTTGTTGTTGATTGTTGTTGGACATAATAATATTGGCTGTCATCCTAAATTTAAAAGTAGTCATTCTGGACGCTGGAGTACGTAGTACGATAGCGGATGGAATCCACATCTCACGAGACAAAATTGGATGCTATCACTCCGCTACGCTCCGTTCCAACATGACACTCTAGATTAGTTCGTGTCATCCTGGAGCAACCAATGGGAGCGATAGGATCCAAAGTTCAACACACAATTACTGGACCCTATCCTATCACTCTGTTCCAGGACTCGCTCGCAATGACAATTTGCTTTTATTACTAACGAAGGGCGTACCGCGCCGCAATACGCACCCGATTAGACTTAGTAAAATTTTTACTTCACTTTTCGGCAAGCTAAAATTGTATCATCTAGCTTTTTCATGGCGACGAGTATTATTTGCTGCTCCGCGCGAGATAACCCTTCCAATATTCTTTTAATATTCGCTTTATCTTCTTGACCTAAGCTTACAATCTCGTCAATAGAAACAAAGCCAGTCTCTGGCACCGTATCACGCTTCCCACCACCATAAACTTCTTTCGGATCAAGTCTCCTATAGATCTTTTTTGGATCTAAACGTGGATATACCTCCTCGGGTTTCTTGGGTTTGTAAACTTTCTTTGGATCCATAACAATTAGTAATTCGCTTTCCGACTTTATAGACTTTCGACTTTAGGACCCCAGCACTATCCGCCTCAGGCGGAAGTGCGGGGCTCCGCTTCGCTCGCTTTACGACTTCTTCTCATACTCCCCCTCAACAGTCTTTCCTTCTTCTTTTTTTTCCTCAGACGGCTGGTTACTTGGATTTCCTTGCTCACCTTCCCCCTTGCTCCCATGTTCCCCGGGCTTCCCATACATCGCTGATCCAATCTTCTGAATCGTTTGCGACAACGCGTCAAGCGCCGTTTTCAAACCCGCGGCGTCTTCGCCGTCTTTCACCTTCTTCACTGCCTCCAGCTTTTCCTCAACATCTTTTTTAACGTCCGCAGGGACTTTATCTCCAGCCTCTTTCAACGTTTTCTCTGTTGAGTATACCATTGCATCTGCGTTATTGCGCAAATCAATCATTTCTCGTTTTTTCTTGTCATCTTCCGCGTGCGCCTCTGCCTCTTTTTTCATCCGCTCGATCTCGTCTTTTGAAAGGCCCGTTGAAGCGGTAATGGTAATCTTTTGGGATTTGTTTGTTGCTTTGTCTTTCGCCGTGACGGACAAAATCCCATTTGCATCAATATCAAACGTAACTTCAACCTGAGGAACACCGCGTGGCGCTGGTGGAATGCCATCCAAGATAAACCGTCCAAGCGTCTTATTGTCTGCTGCCATGGGACGCTCTCCCTGCAGAACATGAATTTCAACCGAAGGCTGGTTGTCTGCCGCGGTTGAGAAGACTTGAGACTTTGCCGTTGGAACTGTTGTGTTGCGGTTAATAATGGGCGTTGAAACACCACCCAGTGTTTCAATTCCAAGTGTTAACGGAGTAACATCAAGGAGCAACACATCTTTCACATCACCCTGCAAGATACCCGCTTGAACCGCGGCTCCCACCGCGACAACCTCGTCCGGATTCACGGACATATTCGGCTTCTTTCCAAAGAACTTCTCAACGGTTTCAACAACTTTCGGCATCCTCGTCATTCCTCCAACCATCACCACTTCTTGGATGTCAGACACGGACATTTTTGCGTCAGCAAGCGCCTTCTTCATGGGCTCCAATGTTTTTTCAACCAAATCGCCAACGAGTGATTCGAGTTTTGCCCGGGACAGCTTCATGAGTAAGTGCTTTGGACCTTCCGCGCCAGAAGAGATAAAGGGCTGGTTAATTTCAACTTCGGTCTGCGTTGAGAGTTCGATCTTCGCTTTTTCCGCGGCCTCTTTGATGCGTTGCAGGGCTAACGGATCTTTGGAAAGATCGATTCCCTGATCTTTTTTGAACTCTTCCAAAATCCAGTCAATGACACGCTGGTCAAAATCATCTCCCCCGAGATGCGTGTCCCCGTTTGTCGCGCGGACTTCAACCGTATCGGATGAAACTTCGAGTACGGAAATATCATAGGTGCCTCCCCCGAGATCATACACGGCTATCTTTTGATCTTTCTTTTTGTCAAACCCGTACGCGAGGGCGGCAGCCGTCGGCTCATTCAAAATGCGCTTTACCGTCAACCCAGCAATCTCACCCGCTTCCTTCGTTGCTTTTCGTTGCGCGTCGTCAAAATACGCTGGAACCGTGATCACTACCTCCGTTACGGTATCACCGAGTTTCTTTTCCGCGTCGGCTTTGAGTTTCTGCAAAACTTTCGCGGAAATTTCCTGGGGCGTATATTCCTTGCCCTCGAGAACAACCGCAACCCCCTCGCCCTTTTGGACAATCTTATACGGCAAGGTTTTCATTGCCCGCTGAACTTCCGGATCATCAAATCTTCGTCCGATCAACCGTTTCACCGAATATACCGTGTTGGTTGGATTCGTGACCGCTTGCCGCTTTGCGGCAATACCAACAACCCATTCCGAGGCTTTGGTAAACGCAACCACCGACGGTGTGGTTCGTGCACCTTCAATGTTTTCAATGACCTTGGGTTCCCCACCCAACACCGCCGCCATGGCAGAATTGGTGGTTCCTAAATCAATTCCAATAATCTTTGACATAGTTCTTCTGTCACCCTGAGCTAAGTCGAAGGGCTACATTAACGTAATGGTTCGACAGGCTCACCATGACAACCTTTATTTATCAATGTTTCATGAATAATCTTTCGACTTGTTGATTATGTATAGTTGTGTGTATCTCGAGTACATCATCCTCGTCCACAAGGGGTGAATGCTGAAATTTCCTGATTTCCTTTGAATTCAGGTCCGTGAATAATAACGAGCCAATAACTCCGAATGGGTAGTGGATCAGATTCATCAAAAACGAGCTCTGACAAGCGTCACATCGAAAAAACGTGACAGAATGCTGGTCCGAGGTCTCCAACACTTCACCCTCGCCCGGGGTGCACGCCTGACCGCACATGGGACACTTCTTGATCAATTCAACGCTCAACTTAAGAATATCATTGGACATAAGAGATAAAAATCCGAAATTCGAATATCGAAACTCGAAACAAACTCAATATCAAAATTCAAACATCAAATATCAAAATGATAATTCAAAATGGAGAATTTTGCACTTTGCATTTACATTTTGACTTTTGAGATTTGATTTTTGCATTCTTTTTTCGTATTTCGTACTTCGTGCTTCGGGTTTAAATCACATCCCCCTCATTTCTATTCCCCTCTCACCATGGAGAGAGGAACAGCGTATCAGTGGAATTATTTCTTCACCTGCACTTTAACAGTCTTCGGCTTCACTTCCTCCCGCTTGGGGACGGTCACTAATAAAATACCGTTGGTGTAGGTTGCCGTAGCGTTATCCCCCGCGACAGATGCCGGCAAGGGGATCGAGCGGTGAAATGAGCGGGAGCGCATCTCTTTGCGGTAGTAATTTTTCTCATCGACTTCTGTTTTTCGCTCTTCCTTGTATTCTACCATCAACACGTCGTTTTCAACAGTCAAACTCAATTTGTCCGCGTCAATGCCCGGTGCCTCCAATTCGACGTACACGTTGTCCTTGTCCTGATAGACGTCAACCGCCGGTACCCACGAAGAGACACCGCGCATTAAGCTCGGAAAACCGGAAAACATGTCGTCAAATTCTTCAATTTCTCTGAATGGTTGCCATCGAATAAGTGCCATAGTACTAATATGTACAATATATTTCTACCAAAAGTTCGACCTTTATTATTCTCACTTTCCTTTAAAACCCAAATCCCAAGCACCAAATCACAAATAAATCTCAAATTCATAATTCCAAACATTCGATCTTTTTTATTTTGGATTTTGGTATTTGGTCATTGGAATTTGTTTGGAATTTGTGATTTGTTATTTGGAATTTATTGGTTCATTGGCGTATCGGTCATTGGCACATTTTCAATCACCTCTTTCACCACGACTCTCGCTGGACGAATCAACTGTCCCTGAAACTGATATCCCTTTGTCAATACGGACGCAACCACGAGTGAGCCCTTCCCCGTCACCTCCCCATCCGTACTCACGGATTCGTGAATGGAAGGATCGAACACTGCTCCCGCGGCAGAGATCTCGACAACCCCCATTTGGGTAAGCACGTCACTGAACTGTTTTTGAATGTGACCCAGTCCTATCAAAAACTGTTTAAACGGACCATCTACGGAATCAGGGTTTGGTTGTGCCGCGAGTGCTGAATTCATATTATCCAAAATCGGCAAAAACTGTGAAACCGATCCCACCAGTGAAAACAACGCCCACGACTTCTTTTCCTCTTCAATCTGCTTCTTGTAATTTGCCAAATCAGCGGCTGCCCGTTTCCAATTGTTCGTTAACTCCGCAACTTGCGTCTTTAAGAGTTCAATTTCTGCTTGTGAACCATCATGTGACTGTTGCTGTGACTGGGTGGGACCACTGTTGGCTTCCTGTTGGTTTGTGTTTTTTTCTTCGATGTTTTGATCAAGCATAAAATATACGTTTAGCGTAAAGCGCTTAGCGTTTAGTCAAAACCATGGTGTACGTTGAAAGAGTCTTCCCTAACACCCTAAACACTAAACGCTGTACCCTTTGTTATACATTTTCTCTCATCCAATTTATTAATCCAATATTTCGTCTGTAATCCATTCGCAGCGGTCCCAGAATTCCGAACACACACTCCTCCCCCTTGAGTTTGCTCGAAACAAACGAACATTCGGAACCAAACGGATTATTCTTCCCAATCGCCACGGATGCGGTTTCGTCGGAAGATTCAACAAGTCCATTCAACGCCTCATCAAGCTGATCAAGAATCTCGGAAAACGATCTCACAAGATTGATATCCTTAAATTCGGGATGACTGAACAGATACGAAAGACCAGTGTAGTAGCTATCACGTTTACCAAAACCAACCACGACGGCGTTTGTAGCAATTTCGGCAATCTCACGCGCAAGCTTTTTAATCTTTTCTTGTCCCTCCGCGCTCGATGCCGACTCTTCCAATCGCTGGTTCAACCTCGAGGAAACGCGAATGGAAGGAATATCCAGCGAAGAAACATACCACTGATACCCTTTTTCAGTCGGCATTCTTCCCGCAGACGTATGGGGGTGTGTTGTATATCCCCCTTCTTCGAGCTCCGACATTTCAGCACGCACCGTTGCTGGGGACACATCCCATTCGTACTTATCCACAATCAAACGTGATCCTACCGGTTCGGCACAGGCAACAAACTCTTCAATAATTTGGCTTAACAGAGCAGATTTTCGTTCGTTTAAATTGTTCTGTGCCTTGGTCATGAGTCAATAATAAAAAATTGGCACTCTCATGTCAAGAGTGCCAATTCCCCATATTCTGCTTTCTCCGGGTTGGTGATAGTATAAGAATAAGAATATGCTATACATCAGTTTTCTTTCCTTACTGACGATTCTCTCGAGTGTTCTTGTGGTTTTTTTTGAAGTAACCACGCTCACTTCCTGGCTAGTACTTGGACTTTCAATCATACTAACACTGATAGCTAAAAAAACTGTCATCGCGAGCGAAGTAGCAATGAGTGTGACGACCTCAAATGCCGGTCATCGGCAGAATGAGATTGCTTCGTCGCAAAGCCTTCTCGCAATGACACGGAGGAAGTTCAGAAAATACCTATACCCTATACCCTATACCCTATACCCTCTTGCAGTTCTGATCATCGCCTTTTTCTATTCTCACTTCCAAACAACATCATCCAGCCCCCTGGTCTGGTCCATTCTTCCCAATTGGTTCTTACCAGCCGTACTGATTCTTGTGTTCATTACGTACCTACCATCATCAGTGAAACTCGATAAAAGATTCCAAATCACTCAATTACCTAATTACCTGATTACCAAATTACAATCAAACAGCGTCTTGTATCTTCTATCTTGTATCATCTTCCCTTTAATCTTTCTCATCCTCCCTGTCCTCTTCCCCATCGGAACCGACTACGATCCTTTCGTTCACCGAGCAGCAGAGCAAACGATTGTCACAGAGGGTCACATCCAACCAAAAACCATACTTTACTCGGGTGAGTACGGACTTGTGTCTGTCATTTCAACGTTAACACAACTTCGAGTGAAACAGATCAATTTTTTCCTCCTACCCATTCTCGTCATCCTCGCTATCCCGTGGCTACTCAAAAAAACATTTGGAAATAAATCTCTCGCCTTCTTCTTTCTTCTCCCGTTCTCCATTCTTACGACGACTGTACCACAATCGTTAGGAATCTTTTTCCTCCTCCTTTTGCTTCTGCTCGTTTGGCAAGAGAAAGGAGGAGTGAGACAATTTCCCCACGAGGACTGTTTGAGGCAGGTTTCGCCTGCGAGTGATCAAGTGATCGCTGAGGCAGAGCAGACGAAACTGGTCGCTTTTGGCGAGCCGAGTTTCCGAGTGGGAAATTGGTCTCGTTACACCTTTATACGTTATTCTCTCCTTGCCCTCGCCTCCTTTCTCTGCCATCCCTTCCCCGGAATTGCCGCATTCGTTTTCTTGGGTTGGAACATCATGTATTCAATTTCACAAACCACGATCACGAAACTTCAAAGCGACGAATACGTAGCGCTTGGAAGACTCATTGTTCAGGCAATGCTCCTATTCCTTGTAATCATTGCTTTCATTGCATCCACAATTGCAATTCCCGGCGCACTCATCCTCAATAATAATCTCGACTCTCAATTTGCAATAACTTCGATCAACCTCAACCCCGAAGCGTACAGCGCAATCAAATCTATCGTTGCCCCAAGTTGGATCCGCTATACCGACCCACTTTCATTTATTCATTTTTTTGGTAAGAACTACTATCTATTGTTTTTCATTGTTATCTTGTTTGCGACTGTTCAAAAAATTAAAAAAACACAAAAACCAACAGACCCGTCATCCTCGGCTTTGATCGAGGATCCAGAAACCCCGACGCCGTCTTCGGGTCGGGACTCCGATTCCGACGCCGTCTTCGGGTCGGAACGTCGGTGCCGAAGCGTCGGAGTAAACAACCAAAACAAAAAGACTTCAATCTTTTCTTTTCTGGATTCCCGCTGGAGTTTATCCCGACCAAAGCGTCGGGGCGGGAATGACGAAGAAGAACATGGGAATGGTGAAAGTTTCACTATACCCTATACCCTATACCCTATACCCTATCTTCTTTCCTTCCTCTCAATCTTTGCATCATCCCTCATCGTGCTATTCTATCTCCAACCAAATGTCACCGCGGGCGAACACATCCAACTCTTCACGCGCCTCTTCTCAATCTCGCTTGTATTTCTATGGCCGTTATTCCTCAATCATGGATCATGGATCATGCCCGCCTCGCCCGACGAGCGAGCGAGTCGAGGCGGGGATCATGGATCAAAAAAAACTTTCCATCTTTCTTTTTTCATCTTCCTTTCAGTTCTTATTGTCTCAAACATTTACCTTCAATTCCCCCACTCTGACCGGTTCGTGAATTTTAAAGGATACCTCACTTCACAAGACGATCTCGCTACTGTCCAACAAATCGAAGAACGGGCTTCAAAGCCATATCTCGTCCTTGCCAACCAATCAGTCGGCGCAGCAGCTCTCGATCAGTTTGGATTTTCACAATACGTCAAAACGCGGATCAACCCCGGTAGTAGATCCCAAGTATGGGAACACTACGGGGCAGGCGCGGATAAAAACGCGGATCAACGCAGATATGACTCCTCAACTAATCTATACTCAAAGCCCTCAACACTAAACCCTCAATTTTTCTACTCCATTCCCATCTCGTCTCAAGCGCATAGGTATTACTTACAAATGACCAAAGAGCCATCACAAAAACTCATTGATGAAATTTTCGAGACCTACGAGATCAATGAACTCTATCTTGTGCTAAATGATTACTGGAAAATCTCTCCCCAATCAAAAATAACGCTTGCTGATCTGGCAGACGTGAAACAAATTGGATCAAATAGTGTTTTCATATTTGAAAAAAAGTGATCTTGAATCGGACATTTCCAATCCAACCGCGAAAAACTTACCTTAAGCTATCTCTTCAATACCTTCATGACCTTCATGTTTACCATCTTGTTTTTCTTTGAACTTAAAAGCTTTGGAGTACTCTGATCAGCCGCTTCACTGAATTGTTTCTCCTCATACTTCGGCAGGACGCACGTAAATGTTGCACCCCTTGCGTGACCCTCGCTCGCCACAGACACAGTCCCACCGTGGGCTTCCACGATCTTCTTAACGATAAAGAGCCCGAGACCCGATCCTTCAGCTGAAACTTCGGCAATTCCTTTGGCGCGAGAAAATTTCTCAAACAACTTCCCGGTCTCAGCAGGATCTATTCCCACGCCCGTGTCCTTCACGTTAATCCAAATATCTCCATTTTTCTGCATACCTGCTTCAACCCATACTTTTCCGGATGGTGTGTATTTAATCGCGTTATCAACCAAATTCATCACAACGTCCTTCAATTTATCCGAATCGCCAACAAACGGAAGATGCTCCGAACCAACATACGACAATTCAAGCTGTTTTTTTTCTGCTATGGGTTTGAGCTCCTTGATGACCGTTCCAATAAGTTCGGCGACATTAAAATTCAACCGAGCGACCATCAATCGTCCCGATTCAATTCGCGAAACATTTAAAAATACCTGTACCATGCGGGCGAGCCGGTCGACTTCCGCCGAAACCCGTTTTACGGTCTCTTCCTGTTGATCAGAAAACTTCCCAAAATCTCCCTCGATCATCATGGACAAATACCCTTTAATTCCAGTAAGCGGCGTCCGGAGCTGATGCGACGTGATAGACAAAAACTCCGTCTTTGCCTGATCGAGTTGTTTGAGCTTGTCATTAGCAATACGAAGCTCACGAGTCGCGTTTTCAACTTCAATCTTTAACTTTTCACCAAACGCCAATGATTCCTGGTATAACTGCGCATTTTCAAACGCGATCGCGACCTGTGAACGAATAATGTCCAGCGCGCCAATGTCTTGAGTCGAGTACGCGTCCCCGTTTTCTTTCCTTCCAAGCAAAATCAAACCAATTAAACGTTCTTTCGCAACAAGCGGAACGACCATATCAACACCCATAGAGCTCAGCAACGCGAACTCTTTTTTGTACAATTTCAGATATTCTTCTTCCTCGCTCATTGTTTCCACCGCCAAAACCGTGTTTTGTCGAAGAATATTCTGTTCAAGACGCTTTGACACAGAGTACTCACTCAGTCCCCTGAGATCAACGTCCCGATTATAAGAAACGACAAGCGCTTTGTGCTTCCCGTCATACGCCAACACACAAAAACCTTTTGGATGAAACACCGAGGTAAACGTTGAATCGAGAACTTCAAAAAGCTTTTTGGTGTCGAGGATGGAACGAAGCGACTGACCCAGCCTCCCGATAACCTTGCTCGTATCGTACAGCGAGGAAAAAAAATATTTTGTTGCCGTTTGTGAAAACCAATCTTTGATGGTCGGAAACAACACAATCGCGACGGCAAACGAAAAAAATTCGCGAAGAAACTCTGGTGCGCTCGAAAATGACAGGGACAGACCGCGCTCAACCAGAACCGCGACTACGAGCAGGCTCGCGAGCGATGAAAGATACACGTATGAATTTCTCAGTACCACCCGGATGTCAAGAACGTGGTGGCGCACAATCGCGTATACCACGCAAGCGACGTACACCGAAGCCAAAATATTTCCGTAGGGTTTTATGGGAATATCATACCAAAGAAAATAATTGGTTGATCCCGCGACGATACTCAACGCCATGCCCGCGAGCATAATCTGAAGCCTGCTCCGCATGAGCGGCGTCGCGCGTTTTAATCCTTGATACGACAAGTAGCACCCGTACACCATGAACGAAACGAACCAGAACAAAAACGCGTGATACGCCGGACCCGGCTTCGGCCAAAATAGAAATCCCGCGAGCGGCTCCACGTTGGAAACCATATAGGGAGTGTATACGAGTACGCTCAGCACGACCCCCAATCCAAACGCAAGCCGCAAAGCGTTTCGAAGTTCTTTTTCGCGTTCCAAAAACAATGCTACAACCTTCACGTAAGAATATGCGACCCAGATCGCGCCCAGCATCAAGAGTCTGGTCCACCACAGTGCCCACACTTCTGTTACAGACATCTGCCAAAGAAAATAAAAAAACGACCACCACCCAGCGCTCAGGCAGAGAATAAAAAGATTTTTATGCAGTGAAGAACGTTGATTAGTCCGGAACACGAACCAACCCAAAAACACACTTAACAAAAAATTAAATAAAGCTGAAAACGCGTAGTAACCCATACGTGCGACATGTTCAAACTCCAACAATCATACCATATGATTCTCGAACGCTCCATGGGAATTCCCAGCCCACCTCTGGACACACCAATATTTGAATGATATAGTACGATCATGCTCGGAGGTCATAGGAGGGATTTCTATGTCTATCTCAGGCAACCCAATTATCCAGCAGGGACATTCCAACACCCAAAAACTTGGGTTGTCGCTTGAACACCGTCTTCCTTTGTTTTGGAAGCTCTCAAATATCCTCCTCGACACGCCCTTAAGCTTCTACGTCGAGTGGAAAACCAAACGACATATCCGAAAACTCCTTCCTCACGAAGAACAGCGCCAATGGGACGCCGACCCCCTGTTCCAAAGAACAATTCTTGATGAAGCTCGAAAAAACTTTGGGGATAACCGCTTTATCTCAATCTATCAAATCAAAACACTTCTGCTTGGGAACCGCCACTCCAAACTCGTCTCACATTTTTACGAGAACATCGGAAATGCCCCTGCTATGGACGACGCCTACAACGCCCTTGGGCATTTTTCCCTTGACAACAAACCGCTTTGGTCAGCTCGCCTTGAGGGCGCCCCAGACATTATCGGGCGCTTTTATTTTTCACGAGAACACGCCCAGGCGGTTCGCAATCGGTGCAGAATCGTCCAGGCATTGTTTATCCAAAACTCCAAGCCGGGAACCACGCTTTCCATTGCGTGTGGGTCGGGTCAACCCATGATTTTTGCTTTCAAACAAATAGCCGAACAGGGGACACAGGGTCACAGGGCTATCCTCACGGATAAAAACGATGCCGCGCTTGAGCGCGCGCGACAAATCATTCAACGCGCAGGACTTACATCGAGTATTGAAACACGCCTGGTCGGTCTCGAAGACCTCGCGTCAACATTCCACAATCAAACTTTTGCAAACATCGAAGCGTGCGGAATTTTTGAATATCAGGACGATCGAACCGTTGTGGATACCCTGGCGTGGGCGTTCTCAAAACTCGAACCCGGCGGTACCGCCATTATTTCCGGAATGCAAAAAAACTCATCGTCGCACATACTTGAAAAAATCTTCAATTGGACCATCATCTACCGAACACCCGAACACCTCGAGCGACTCATCCGCGAATCTGCCGCAAAAGCCGGAGTGGAAAATTCCATAACGCTAAAATTCCATATCGAACCCTGGCGCATTCACCATCTCTTTCTCGTGGCCAGAGCGGAATAACGACCGTCGCTATGATTATCCCGCTCGCCCATCACGATCTCCTGCTCAACCGAATCAAAACCAAACAAAAACTCTTGGGCGAGCAAAACCCCGAACATTCTTCGATTAGGCTTCTGTATATTTTTGAAGGTGGCTCCATGTCCGGTGTTTTTGGTGCTGGTGTCGGCATAGGCTTATCCGAGTCCACCCTGCCAGCTCCGAACACTTATTCACTCTTTGAGACCGCCGACGTGATCGTTGGATCCTCGGCAGGTGCTCCGCCGATTCTCTATGGCGCTTCGAAACAATCCATTCTTGGATATTCCATTTATCCCGAGAACCTTACCGATGAGCGATTTATAAAATTGTCGCGATTTTGGAAGATTATGGATACCGACTATCTCATGAATATCTTCCAACAAGGACCGAAGCGTCTGCTCCACGAACTTGTTCATAATTTCCGCCCAGAACTCTACGCGGTCGCAACGCATGTTAAGACCGGAACGCAAAAACTGTTAAATCTCAAAGTCCCCCACATGTTCGACATCCTGCGCGCAACCATCCACATGCCGATCCTCGCCGGAAAACCGCCGACGATCAACAACGAGCCTTACGTTGACGGATTCTCCGTTCCCCTGAAGGACGTTGTTGAAGCGTTCCGCCCGACGGATATCCTCATGGTTCTCAACTACCCGCTGGAAGAATTCCAACAGCCGAAAAATACCCCTTTCGATGGGTTCATTGGCTGGCTCATGAACATGCAACTTTCAAGTCACGTCAAACGGGTGTTCCTTTCGCGTGACCGCGCGGTCAAACTCAATCTCGCCTATCTCCAACAACTCTCCGACGCTGGATTCATCAACATTGGGGTTGTCGCACCGGAAACAAATGAGGTGGGAAGACTAGGTAATGATCCGAAACAACTCATCGAGCTTGGCACGCGCGGAGCCGAGTATATCCTCAGCCTTTTTGCCCCAGAACACATCGAGCGCGTTTCTCACCAAATGAATGTCTTAAAAACACCCGATACCAGCGCACTATAACCAAATAACAGCCCACGTACGTCGAATGTCCAGAGCTTCGAGTTACTTCGTCTTCGTAGAACTGCAGAGGCAAGGAAACATCTTCGCTCTCATAAAATAAAAGAACGGCCATAGTACATCAAATGAGCCGTTCTCAAATACATTTTATCTTTTTCGTTATTTTTCAGTTGTCGCGTCCCGATCTCGTTCAACCTTCTGTGGGTTCTTCATGGATAAAATAACAAGTACAACCAAAACGAGAGCGGCAAACCCAATTCCCGCCCATGGGATCCATGCATGTCGCTCGGTTATTCGACTTTCTTCTTGGTCACACGCGTCACCAATCCTATCACCATCCTCATCAGACTGTGCACTGTTTGGATCATTCATGCAATTATCCAACGAATTAATCACCCCGTCTCGATCAAAATCATCACATGCATCACCCCTACCATTGAAATTAACGTCCCGTTGGTCTGAATTTGAAACCGTAACGCAGTTATCTCGAATATCGGGATGACCGTCCCGATCAGCGTCGGCAATTATATATTCAGGGTTTTGACGCAGGGGTGTTGAAGAAATTGAAAGTATGTCCTGGTCAGATGATAAATTTGGTGATTCGCGGATATAGGGAATCTGCGGATTTCGATCAGGATCCACATAAACCCGGTATGTGTGACCGGGTTGGGCTAGAAACCGAACGCCAAACGATTGTTCCCCAACGATCCCGCTCTCCACCAAACGCGCTTCACTAATTCGCAGAGGCTGACCGTAGGTCAATGTGATAGTCCACCGTGAGGCCGTGGTACGAGGAAAACGCACTGTTTGCTGATCCATCAATCTCCTTGCAACAACCAAAAAATTACCTTGAGATGTCAAAGCTCGTATCTCTATTGACGTGGGGAGTGCGACGTACTGATCCAAAAGTAGTGTAAACGCATCAGTGGTGATGGGAGATGAGGTATTCATGATAAGTTGCACACTTCCTAGTTCACGTTCGGGCACCTCAAACTGCGCATACGTACGAGTGTCTCCATCAATTAACATTCTTGAACTAGCTACCGCTGGAATGGTTTCTATATTCATCAAAGGCTGACTTATGGAAGTCCTCCGTTTTATATAACTCGGTTCAACCGACAATACCGAAAGATCGCGTACCATCGCCTCTGGACGCTCAAGAATCTCTTGGGGTAACGGAACCTCAATAACGGTAGGAACAGCGATCGGGACATCCTGGATATCCATATAGGAACGAAACGCCTCTGTACTTACCATCAAATCACCTGGCGAGAGCTTGTATTGCGCAAGTGCAGTATGAATGCAGACCAATCCAAACGAAACGCCTGCAAACGCCATCATCCCAATTACCAATATTCTTCGAAGCGATAGCATATGATTATGATTGTTGTTCAAGCCGATGCTTTCTCCCTAAGAAAGCTGTGGACATCAACAGAGCGCCTACAATAAAAAACGTTACGATCCTACCCGCAAGCGCCATTCCCCACACATCAACAAGAAGGAGACGTAATACGACGAATCCCAGCAGTGACGCTCCATAGAGCTTCAGCACCCTCTGTCCGCTCGCGTTTCCCATGAAGTACGCCACCAAACCAACAAGTGTATACACGATTAGAGCAATCATAACAGCATAATCGTGATTTTCAAGCGCAGCGTTCAAGGAAAGCCAAATAAGAACATACAATAAAACGGATCCACCAACAATCATCCCAACTGCTAATCCTTTCGACTCATCGTTTTGCTCTACAATATGGGAACGTGATCGAAAAAACGCGCCCAACCCAAA
Source organism: uncultured Gammaproteobacteria bacterium (assembly GCA_964470645.1). Taxonomy (GTDB): domain Bacteria; phylum Patescibacteriota; class Patescibacteriia; order CAYYDP01; family CAYYDP01; genus CAYYDP01. The sequence continues at coordinate 2,879 of CAYYDP010000016.1, read as the reverse complement.
CAGAACACAACCTAATATCAAAATTACGAAAAAATCTTTATGAAATACACCACGGTTCCACAGTGGGGACGCCATACTCGACAATGACATTACTAAAGGTCCTGCAATCATTAAGCTTGACCTTCGCGCAGCACGAATGTCTTTTGTAAACGCATAGGTCGCAACAACAATCAACCCACTTTCGATGGTGTATGCAATTGTGAGCGCGGCGCCCCGGAGTTCAACCGCTGTTGCAGCCACCAACATCGCAACACCCACCCCAGAATAAAGATAAAAAGGCATGCGCTCATTTGTGGAACGAAACACTAAAAATGCACCAACAAGAAACACAAGAACCCATGAAACTATGATTAAGCTTTGCCAATGGGAAGGCGCAGCGCGGAGAATCCAGGCGAGTAACAACATTCCATTCCCTGTAGCAACAATGGTGTCCGCCGAAGAACGTATGCTTCGCGTGACAATAATCCCTAACGTACTCACAACAAAAAAGATGCCCGCAAACCCATAGGCAAACAACAACAAAACACTTGTATCCGCAGATGTGATTCCAATCAAATGAGGAAACTGATACAACACTACGAGCACAAGCGCAGCTAATACCAGCTCTCGTTTACCCGTGATCAACACAATCCAGAGCGTTGCCAAAACAACAACCAACAGATACCAAAAGAGTCCTACGAAATCAGGTCCCGGCGAATTCGTGAGCAGAGGAGCTACACCAGCAAGAACAAGGCTAGCAAATGATAATGATGCAATGCGATAGCGAACACTTGCATACGCAACAAATGCGACACTCAACGCCATAACCCCAAGCCCGATCAGTGGAGTAAAAAAACCATAAATCTCACGGGCAGCAAAAATAGTGATCAAAATTATGGTCGACCCGAGAACCAAAAATACACTCCCCTGGTGGACAAATTTTTGTATTCTCCAAAACCCAAACACCAAAAACAGGGCCCCAGCGACCAAGCCTAACGCGATCCTTCCCATGGGCCCGATCCAGTTATTAATAAACGCGTAACTCACAAGCCATCCAAAACCAATCAATAACAATAGGCCCCCGAGTTTCAGCAACCAATCTTCTTTAATCCAGGCAACAAAAGCTTCAATCCATGCCATTCCTCGTTCTTGCGGGAATTTTGATTGATCAGTCCGCTGGGTATCTGTCTGACCTCCCTCCTGCGAAGAGGTAACCGGGACTGGGACTATGGGTTTATTCGGATGGACAACATCGCGACTCGGTTGATGAGACTCAAGGAGTCTCTGCACCAACCGCTCAAGACGGTCAATACGACTCCGCATGCTTACAAACGCAACCAGTAAAATAACGACGAGAAGATAGAATAAAAATTCCATTGTTCTTGTTAAAAACTTAATAATCCTTATTATACCGATAACCCCAACCTCTGCTTCACTCGTTTCACAACATCCGATGGCATCGTGTTTACTTTAACTAAATAATCTACGGCGCCCATCGAATGCGCGCGATCAACATGCTCGGAAAGATTTGTCCACATGATCACCGGTGTCATCATGGTTGTGTCGTGAGTCTTGAGTTCCCGCAACACATCAAACCCATCCATCTTGGGAAGCAATATATCAAGAAGGATGATATCAGGCCGTTGAGTAAACGCGAGCCCCAACCCCTCTTCACCCGTTGTTCCGATGGAAACCTCAAACCCCTCGCGCGCGAACTTATCGCCGTAAATACTCGCGATGGATGGGTCGTCTTCGATGATAAGAATTCTCGGCTTTTTTGTCGCTGACTGCTGGGGTGTTGATTCTGACATACACTTGGAATAGAGGCACTTCGTCGCGTATGGTCGCGTCTGAGATCGCAATGATTCGCGCTGTTACATATTAAGACGTTCTTTCACCTTCTTCACAACTTCCGATGGAATGTTGTAAGCTTTCACCAAATAATCAACAGCACCAAGCTCGTATCCACGTTTTATATCATCCTCTTGAGAGAGATTGGTCAACAAAATGACAGGAATTTGCTTTGTCGGCTCATCGGATTTGAGAGCCTGAAGTACCTCAAAACCATTTTTCTTTGGTAGCAAAATGTCAAGAAGAATCAACCGAGGTAGTTCTTCCTTGGCTTTCACAACACCCAACTCCCCATCCTCCGCAAACACCACATGAAATCCTTCCATGGTGAACTTGGTGATATACATCCCTGAAAGAAACTCATCATCTTCAACAATGAGAATTTTTGGCTTAATTTCGTTATCCATGCGGCAGAAGATTAATTATCCACAGTATATCACTTTTCAAGTCAGCATCACAGCACAGCCAGATCAGCGACGTGCCCACCATCATAGATCAGCAGCCTGGACGTTCCCCTCATAATATCCTGTGCAGCATCGCCCTTGAGGATAATTGTGGCGCCGTCAGAACGACCAATATCATAATGCCAACGGAAAAAACGTACATCAATATACGCATCGGAATACTCTTTCTCCCCCGTCAATCGAAGCGATTTATCTTTAGTCTTTAAAAAGACTTGATTCGGAACCGTCTCATCAAAACCATCAGCCGCAGAGTAGTGGGTAGCGGGCAGTGGGTAGTGGGTAGTCTGAAACACATAACCAACTTCTCCGCCGTCAATCGTATACACGGGAATTCTGACAATATCAATTTCCTCTCCATAGTAAAGACGGTATGCTTCTTCAATTCCATTTCGAAACCCCTGGACGCCTTGATACGAATCAGGGAGTCCAACCATAATGATTTTCCTCCCGTCATTGATCTCATATAATTGATTGAGAATTTGATAATTTGAATTTTGGTACTGCCGCCAAAGAGAGAGCTTTTGATGAAGACCGTAACCGAAATAGACAAGACAAATAAGACTTATTCCGACGTATACAATATTC
>CAYYDP010000015.1:17885-27998 GCA_964470645.1 uncultured Gammaproteobacteria bacterium | reverse complement strand
CGCAGAATACCTTGAACGGAAGTCGCTTGTTTCAAGATGTGCCAAAGACGCAGACCAACTTGCGCAAATGTATCACGAATGGGCGCTCATGTGGAGGGGAAACAAACTTGCAGAACAATGGTTTGAAACAGACTATGCAAATCGCGTACCAAACTTTTTTACAGAATCCGCAAAACAACTAGCTCTTGCAATGAAAGAAAGTAATCCGAACGAATGGTGGTGGGACGAATTTGTGACAAAATCAGGAGAACCGAAAACCAAAAAACATTTGCTTGGCAGAGGGTTCGAGGAAACCAGTTCGATAACGTCAAAAATACAATGACATAACTATGTACGAACGTGTATTGTTATGTCAATTTCTCAAGTACGATTTGACAACCAACAACAATGAACCGAAGTTCAGTAATAGTTAAACCATCGAGTAATGGCAAAGGACTCTTTGCCACGGAATCATTCTTATACACCTTCACACCTGTTCACCTTGACACCTGTTACACATTATGACCGTGGGAATTGATCTCGTCCACATTCCGGAATTCAAACAGCGGCTTGAAGGCCCTGGCGGCGCGTCCAAGATTTTTTTAGATTCAGAGCTTGCGCACGCTACCACAACAGAATCGCTTGCTGGAATGTTTGCCTCCAAAGAGGCATTTATGAAAGCAGTTGGGAAGAAGCTGGATTGGAACGAGATTTGGGTGGAAAATGAATCTTCTGGGCGCCCAATTCTTCGAACCACTTTCGATATTGACAACTCCAAAATTTACCTAAGCATTTCCCACTCTGGGGATTATGCGACAGCGATTGTTGTGATAGAATAAGAGGATAAATTCCAAATAACAAATCCCAAACTCCAAACAAATCCAAATGACCAAAGTCCAAAAACTAAAACAAAAAGACTGAGATGTCCAGAATTTTGAATTTGGAACTTGAGATTTGTTTGTGATTTGGTGCTTGGAATTTGAAATTTAACCTATGCATACCCTCATCGATCTCTTTCAAACCTTTCAAAACAGAGGAAATAAAACCGCGTTTGTGTATCGCACAGGAATTCGCAGATTTACGTTTTCCTATCAATGGCTTCACGACCGGTCGCTTGAAATGGCATCCTGGCTCGAGCAACAGGGTGTGGAGAAGGGCGACCGTGTGGTAATCTGGGCACCGAACAGCCCCTGGTGGGGGGTTGCGTTCTGGGGATGTATCGTTCGTGGGGCTATCGTGGTTCCTGTTGATTTCATGTCAGGCCGTGATCGCGCTGAAAAAATTATCCAACTAACCGATGCAAAAGTAGTATTACAGAGCCAATATAAAATTGACAAACTCACAGAAGACTCAGGATCACGAAAACTTGAAAATATTGAAAATCTTGAATATGCATTGTTAGGGCTACAAGCTACAAGCTACAAGCTACAAGCTAACGCCTCCGACACTGCCGAACTCATTTACACCTCCGGAACAACAGGAGATCCAAAAGGAGTTATCCTCACACACAAGAATCTTATTTCGAACATGGAACAAATCAATCAACACGTTCCGGTGGTGAACGAGAAGTGGAATTTTCTCTCAGTTCTTCCCCTTTCACACACGTTCGAACAAATGGCTGGATTTTTGACACCCCTGTATCGCGGCGGAACCATTGTGTACATGCGTACGTTAAAACCATCGGCAATCATGGAAGCGCTTGCAGAAGAAGACATTTACGCATTTCCAATCGTCCCCAGGTTGTTGCAAGCACTCAAGATGTCCATTGAAAAGGAACTTGCCCGCAAACATCTTAGTGGTGTGTTTCACAAACTCCTTACATGGCAACTCACCAAACATTCACACAACATTGTTAGGCGTGCGAAATGGTTCCCGCCAATTCATCGAATGTTTGGGAAGCATTTTCAGTTTTTCATCTCTGGTGGAGCCGCGCTCCCCAAAGATACTGCGGAGTTTTGGATGGGAATGGGCTTTCGAGTTATTGAAGGGTATGGGATCACGGAATGTTCTCCCGTGCTCACGGCAAACACATTCGAAACTCAAATTATTGGATCAACTGGAAAGCCATTGCCAGGCGTGGAGATTAAAATCAACGCAAAAAATACCCCTCCTTATTCCTCCCCTTCGAAAGGGGAGGACAGAACGGTAATGTCTCCCCCTTACGAAGGGGGAGATGTAAGAGGGGGTTTTGAAGGTGAAATCCTCGCAAAGGGGCCAAACGTATTCCCTGGGTATTACCAAAACGAAGAAGCAACCAAAAAAACTTTCACAAATGATGGGTTTTTCAAAACAGGAGACAATGGATATTTTGACGCGCAGGGGAATCTCTACATCAAAGGACGCCAAAAAGAAATGATTGTTACCGGAGCAGGAATCAATGTGTATCCGGATGATATTGAGCCAGTCCTACTCTCAATCCCAGGAGTGAAAGACGCGTGCGTAATCGGTAAAAACACCCAAGAAGGGGAGGAAGTACACGCTGTATTGATTTTATCCAACGAATTACCTCCCCTAACCCCTCCTTCGAAAGGAGGGGACAACGGAGTGTCCTCCCCTTACGAAGGGGAGGATGCAAGGAGGGGTTTTGAACAACGCGCAAAATCCATCATTGATACCGCGAACTCCAAACTCGATACCCTCCAACAAATCACCGGGTTCACCCTCTGGCCGGAAAAAGAATTTCCAAAGACAAGCACAATGAAGGTTCAGAAGTTTAAGGTCAAACAACAAATTGAAGAATTCCATTCACACCTTCAAACATTTACACCTTCAAACACTGATAAACTTATTGAGATAATTGCCACCGTCACAGGAAAACCATCATCAGAGATCACCGAACAATCCATTCTCGTTTCCGACCTTGGGCTTACCTCCATCGCTCGTCTGGAACTCGTGAACACACTTGAACAAGAATTCAGGCTCGACATGGAAGATACTGCCATTACCCAAACAACCTCCGTCGCGGAGTTGAGGAAGATGATCGAGAAGAGGGAAAAGACAAAAAAGAAAAAGATGTTTCATTGGTGGATTGATTCAACAATCATTCGCCTCGTCCGTCGTATATACGACAATCTTGTCCATATTCCCTTGTTATCTTTTTTCGTCAATTTAGAAAAAAAAGGAATTGAAAATCTAAATTCTATCTCATCACCGGTAATTTTTATCGCAAATCACGTAAGCTATTTCGATCCATTTATTGTATATCGAGCACTGCCCGCAAAATTCCGTTACACAACAGCCTCAGCGTCGTGGGAAGGCCTTTACTTTTATAAAGATGCGAGCTTTGTTCAGCGACTTATTGGAAAATTAATGTATGAATACGTTGCAATATTTTCAATGAACTTCATCGTCGCGGAACAACAAGCGTTTCGAGGCTCGCTGATCCACATGGGCAAATTAATTGATCGAAAACGAAATATTCTAATATTTCCGGAAGGAGAACGGTCCTGGGATGGTACCATGCGGTCATTTCAACCAGGATTAGGTATCATGGTTAAAGAACTTCGTATTCCCATTATCCCCATCAAATTAAAAGGATTGTTTGAACTTTTTCCTCGAACCGCATCACTTCCCAAACGAGGGAAAGCCTCCATAACATTCGGAAAACCACTAGCGTTTACCAATGAATCAACAGCTGAAATTTTAGAAAAAACTAAGGAAGCCATTGAAAAACTATGAACAAGAGAGAGTTGTTTGTTCCTGTTGTATTTAAAAATAATGAAACTAAGGCATTTGTCACGATTTATGGGGATGGCACAAAACCACAGATCCTATGCCTGCACGGCATCGGCTCTTCCGGTGAAGAAAGTTTTCACAATCTTGCGAGCCGTCTTTCAAGTGATTTTCAACTCGTTGCGATTGATTGGCTGGGGTGGGGGAGGTCAACGCGATTACTTGGACCAAACGATCATTATGGCTCCGATTATTGCTCAGAGTGGTTTCAATTATTCATCCAATCAGCGATCGAGCAACATGTTTTGCGCCCACCATTTCATGTTCTTGCGGTCTCAATGTCCGCAATTCCTCTCGCAATTTCATACGAGATCATACAACAATATCTGGGGTCAGTCATGTTCATTAACCCAGCCGGTCTGGACACGCACATAAACAAGATTTTTGCGTTCATCCTGACTCACCCCTGGCTTAATCACCGGAAGGTTGCGAAAATACTTTTACAGAAACTTATTTGGAATAAGATTCTTGGGTGGAGCGAATTCCACTGGCAAAGACTTCATGCTGGTTTATCCAATGGCGAGCTGGACCTCTTTATTCGATACGCAAAGGCGGGGATACGTCCGAACGGGCGGATGAAATCAACCCATGTCGTTCCTGATAAATTCGAAACCATTACAAAACCAGTATTACTAATCCACTCAAAAGATCAAATCTTCTACAAACAAAACTATCTCACGTACGCGCGAGAAAAACACTGGAACATCGTTCACGTCAATTGCCACGGTCACACCCCAGCGGTTCAACAGCCAGAGCGCGTTGCGAAAGAAATCCGTAGATTCCTAAGGTAATATGCATATTTATGAACCTCAAAGAGTTCATCGAAAGATTCGATTTCTCAAATCCTGATTGGTCCGGGTTACCAGAGCACTTCTTTGAAATAGATTTGCCATCACTCACCTCGGAAGAAATCGGAAAGTTTAACGCTATCAAGTCACTCTGGAAACTCGCGCAGCCCGAAAAGTCAATGCAGGGATCACGGACGTGGAGCGATCCAGAAGGGTATCGACATCTTGTGCCTTGGTCGAATGCGGTATTATTAAGGTATCTCATCCGGCTTCATACTGAATCGTTGCCGAAAGCCGAATATCGCCGTAAAACACAAGTCGACGACGCCGCACGAAGTGTGGTGAGGAACATTGAAGAAGGGTACAAACGAGCAACAACCAAAGAATATATCGATTTTATTGGGTACTCACAAGGGAGTTTGGAAGAAGTCAAAGGCGATGTTCGCGAGATGACGGAGGACGGATTTTTAAATACAAAGGAAGGATCGGGTCTTGCTGGAATCGGGCTCGATCTCGGACAGTTCCACAATGCACTAAAGGACGGTAAAGGAGAGCTCAGGATGATCAAGGTAGGAGAGATGAAAGACTTCACCTACCGTCCTCTAACCATCCTTTATCCTCCTTTAAATAACGTTCGTGCTGAGGACTTGACGTACGAAATTTTCCTAGAGCTTATCAACAAAACCGATTGGCTTCTTCGCGGACTTGTTGTATCTTTGGAAATGAAACTCGGTGAAGACCGCAAAGGATATCAAATCACCCAAGCGAAGATTCAAGATTCATTTAGAAAGTAATCTATGCATCCCGTTCTTGAACACATACTCGCGCGCAAAGGGAAGTCAGTTCCCGTTGACGACGGTCGGAAAATCGCGCTTGTGTTATTCGGTGGAATTATGACAGGAGTGAGAGGTTGCGGGGCGACCATAGCGCTTCACGAACTTGGGCTAGACGCGGTTTTTGATGAAGTTCACACGTATTCCGGCGGGTTTCCCAATGCTTCCTATTTTCTTGCGAATCAAGCTCGCGTTTCAGCGTCAGTGTACTATGAAGAGCTGTGCAAGAGAAAATTTATTAACTTTTTTCGTCTGTGGAAGATTGCCGATATTGATTTTTTGATCCGGACATTCCAAGGGGGTGAGAAGAAGCTGGACGTTCAGACCATTTTACGCAATTCAACAAAACTTTTTGTAACCATGCTCAATAGTAACACAAAACGCTGGGATCAGGTTGAAGTCCATTCCATGAACGAACAAGAATACTTCACACTACTTCGTGCAGCGGTTTCAATGCCGTATATTGGAAGTGGCCCAACGCGTGTTGGGAACAAACTATATGAAGACGTTGGAATAAGCCGTGAATTTGTGAACTATTTTCTCACACAAATTCTTGATTCTGATCTAACAGATATCCTCATTATCTATTGCCGAGCAGATCAGAGAGAAAAAAATATTCCAACAACTAACCGCGTTTGTGAGATTATTCCCGCAAAAGAATGGAATATGAGCAAATACACTTCAAACACGAGACAGGTTCGAAACGCGGCGTTACAGATGGGCAACTTTGTAAAGAGCGCCTTTGGCAGTAATGAATCAATCCAACTGTTATGATATGAACGAATTTGTTCAAACCGAAAGAGAAAATGATATTGATGTTGACGCTGAGGTTAAAAGGCTCAAAATCAAATTAACACACCCGCGAGAATCGCCATCATTTTCTCAAGAACAACTTAAGAATGTTGCGGTTGAAGTATGGGGATTGCTTAAAAATAAAGAAGTCCACGCTCGATTACATAACGAAGAAGCCCTTCAATATCTAAAGCTCTCAAAAGAAGAACGAGAAAAGAAGGGCGTGACAAACGGATTATTCATTCCAGGCGGTGGACTTTCATGTATCGCGGCTTTTGGCATTTTTCGCGCGCTGATTGAAAAGGGCATCCTTAAAAACATCGATGAGATTATCGCAAGCTCTGGTGGCTCTTGGGTAGCGGCATACGGTATCTCGGCGTTAAGCGATCTTGGTAGCGACCTTAAAACAATCCGAATTGCGGTCTCTGTTTTTGCACGCGACCTGCGTGATCAGTTATTTATCAATTCTAATAAAATCAAAGTACTTTGGAACACATTAAGGGGTAAACCCATTGCGGATCTTCAGCGAGTGAAAGACCTTGTCGCTGGCAATGTTTTTGGCGCACCATACAGACCCAACGATAACGAAAGAGACCCGAGAGATAAAGGCTTGGACATCAATGCATTTCGCAAAGCCGCAGGTAGTATTGGTTTTAACATCGCCGTTACGAACATCGAAACCGGCAACTCCGAATATCTTCGCCCAGAAGATTTGTCGGATGATCAATTGTTTGATGCCCTTTACGCAAGCTCGTCAACACCAAGGATCATTGGTCAAACAACTCCAAACTTAAAGGGGAAAAGGTATTCCGACGGCGATCCATCGGTCAATCCAACGCAAAAGTTTACTGAGATGGGCGTGACCTCAGCCATTGTCTCACTCAACAGACCAATCGACCACAAATTAACCAAAAGAATGCCAAAATTTATTGAAAAACTCATCTTTTCAGGACAAGTGCATTCTGAGAAGCTGAGGCAACAATTCCGTCAGTTGGATGTGAATTATCTCATGAACATACTCAACATGATTGAGTACGGTAAAAACAATAATCTGTATGTATTCGAACCTGATCCCAAAGATGAAATCGACATGAAGGACATCAGCGATAGAAGTCACAAAAAACTCTATAACCTCTACTTCAGTATGTACAAAAAAATAAAAAGGAGGCTGAGAGACTTATGATCGATTCGTTAGTATGCGCCTCCTTACCTGGAACATTGGGTCATTTGTGTTTTTGAAATATCAACGGTATTTCCGCGCGGGAAACTTTGACCACCAAGAATACTTCCAGCCCGAGCTCAACGCGGGTTTTGTTTCGCAAACAATTGAATCCATCGACCCTGATTTCCTGTTTCTTCAGGAATTCTATTTTCCGGAAGACGCACAAACTATATCAAGTCTTCGAAAATATCCCAATCAAACTCTGATCAACACCTGGTATCGAGAGAAAAGCGCTCTCATCGCAAGCAAGAAGCCGTTTCAATTCCAAATGCAAGATGGAATTGCATCAATTGAATACGAACAACATCATCTGTATCCCGTGCACCTTAATTCTTTTGTTCCTCAAAAACGTCTCGAAGAATCACGGGCATTAAAACAACGTACTATCGGCATCAAAAATCTTATCATCTTTGGTGACTTCAATTACTGGAAACGAAAATGTTTCTATGTTTGGCAACGCGATAAAAACGCCTACGAAACTTTTACGCAATATCTAAAAGATGTCACCGAAAAGATTTATTCTACTACATGTTACGGATTCGGACTAGACAAAATATTTGCCACACCTGATATCCAGATCGGACACGTTACATCTCATCGAATACGTGGAAGATTTATGGACCATTACCCAGTATATTGCGATATTGTAAACAGCTAGGGTAAAAAATCGTGGAGGTTCTAATGAGCTCTAGTCTATTGGATCATCCACAGTTGACAGAACAACCATATCTGCTATCATGTCTCCGCGTCGACTGCAAAAACTATGCGAATACACAATCTTCAATTCGGGATGGAGAACAAAATTCTCGCGCGCAATGCGGGGGTTTGTTTCGGCGTGGAAACTTTTTCCGCGCGGATTGATGGTAGGCAGAGATCTGAATTCTTAAGATTGCGTTTTTAACTTCGAACTTCGAACGGAAACGAGTCAAAAGTCACTTCCTGCCTACTGGGCAGGATTTTTTATTTACCCCGTCACCATTACGACGATTAATGAATACTGAATCTAAAGGTATCTACTAATCATCGTAAGACAAAACAAATAAAAGAACACTGAGTTGGTGACCGAGGTTTACACCATTAACTTAAGAAAGGAAATACCGTATGAGTGACGAAATCAAACGTGAATTACCCGTTACATGGAGGGATTACCTGCGTGATATTGGAGAAACGATTTCCATTGTCCGCTGGGTCATGGGCGAACTGCGCTCACCGGAAGGAAACAAATGGGTTCGGAAGTTGTTTGTTGGCATGACCATCTCGATTTTTGCTTACATTTTGCAACCCAAATTCATCAGTGATATCTTTTCGGGTTTGATCAATCGATCAGATGACGAAATTGTCAGAGGATTCGTCTTTCTTGGAATCGCTATTGCCGTTCAACTCATCGCTGAGTACACGCATGGTGTCGCGCGAGAATGGCTTCTCGGGCTGAACGCTGGGACCCTGGATCGAAGGATCACACAGATGTTCTTTGAAAAATCAGTAGGACAACACATTCAGCAGGGGACACTCTTGAGTGTTGGGAACATCGACAAAGGGCGTTGGAAGGTGCTCGACCTTGAAGCGATGTTGTTATTTGAAGGTATACCCTCAATTATCTCAATGACACTTGCATACGTATTTCTTTGGACACTAAGTTGGGTCGCGGCACTCATCATGACGGGTGTGATCATCATGTATATGCTGTGGATGTTGTTTTTAAATCAACGTGTCACGGCAACGTGCACTCCACTTGATAACGAATTTCGGAAGATCAATCGTTATCGAATGGAACGATGGGAAAAAACTGAACGTGTCAAAGTCGCCGCTCGCGAGAAAGAAGAAGTGTCACACCTCACGAGCTGGTTTGACAAAACAATGAACAATGACAGGTCGTTTTGGCTCTGGTTTATTAAGCAAGTGACTGCGCGGGGTGTTGTAAACACGATGGGTCTCGTCGCTGTAATGGCGTATGGAACATGGATGGTATGGAATGGGAAGTGGGAGCTGGGGTTACTCTACCCGCTGTTCATTTGGAGCGCAAAACTCACGGAAAACATTTGGCGCATTGGGCATATTGAACACCAACTTAACTGGAATATGCCGGCAGTTCGATCGATGAAACAAGCGCTTATGCTTGTTCCTGACATTGCTGACAAGCCAAATGCTGTGAAATTATCGTCGGAATCAACGCTCGCCATCGAATTCCGGAATGTCGCGCACCAGTATCCAGCTGAACCGCAAGAAAACAATGGGACGGCTACTGTTGAGAAAAAAAGCAATGCGATACTCCATAATGTTTCATTCGAAATCAAATCGGGAGAAAAAGTTGCGCTCATTGGTCAAAGTGGGGCAGGGAAGACCACAATCATGCGATTGTTGCTTAGGTTTATGGATCCAACAGAAGGACAAATCCTTATCGACGGCGTAGACCTTCGCGACATCAATCTTGAGTCGTGGATGAGACTCGTTGGGTACATCCCTCAACAAAGCCAAGTATTCGACGGGACCATTCGCGACAACATGACATACGGACTTTCAGCCGCTGACAGAGAGGTGATAACAGACGATGACGTGTGGGCCGTTATGAGGCAGTTGAAAATCGATTTTGAAGATCGTCTCACCAACGGGCTTCAAACGCTTGTTGGAAAAAACGGACTCAAACTCTCCGGTGGGCAAGCACAACGATTGATGATTGGGGCAGCGGCAATGAAAAAGCCAAAATTCATGATCATCGACGAAGCAACATCAAGTCTCGACTCAAACTCCGAGGCGCTCATTCAGGATG
>CAYYDP010000015.1:0-17875 GCA_964470645.1 uncultured Gammaproteobacteria bacterium | reverse complement strand
AGAGAAGTTCAAAAAGGACTTGAGCAAGTGCTTGAAGAGGGGATTGGCGCACTGGTTATCGCTCATCGCCTGAGCACTGTTCGCAATCTTTGTGACACGTTTATCGTGCTACGGAGCGCATCGAGCCTTACGAATGGCGACACGCAGATCGAGGCAGTAGGGAAGACGTTTGAAGAGCTTTACATCGCATCGCCCACATTTAGAAAGCTTGCAGAAGATCAAGGAATTGTTGTCTGAAACACCAAAACGCTGTTTACTCATGTAGACAGCGTTTTTTGTTGCAATTTAACTAAAAATGAGTAAAATAAGGATATTACATATCCATTCTATGTTAGACCCGAAATTTATTCGCGAGAACAAAGAAAAAGTCGAGTGGGCGCTTAAGATTAAAAAGATTAATCTCAATCTTGATGAGTTTTTAACATTGGATGAAAAGAGAGGAGTCGCATTGCGCGAATTGGAAGAATTAAAGCGTAAAAAGAACGAAAACGCTGATCGGATGAAAAAACAAGAAGGGGAGAGAGAGGCGTTGATTTTAGAAGGCAAGCAGATTAAGGAACAAATACAGTCGAAAGAAAAAGAATTCCAAGCAATCGAAAACGCGTACCTTGAATTCATGGTAATGATGCCAACGGTTCCAAAAGAAGACACACCAATCGGAAAAGATGATTCAGAAAATGTTGAGGTTCAAAAATGGGGGAAACCGACAGAGTTTGACTTTCCATACAAAGACCACATTCAACTTGGAAAAGATCTCGATCTCTTAGATCTTGAAAAAGGAGTAAAAGTCTCCGGATACCGAGGCTATTATGTAAAAAATGACGCCGTATTACTTCAAATGGGAGTGATGATGTACGCATTAACGCGCGCAATCCAAAAAGGGTTTCGTCCCATGATTCCACCAACACTCGTCAAGGAATTTGCCTTGTTTGGAAGCGGATATTTTAAAGGAGCACGGTATAATCAAGATGTTGATGAGATTTACAAAATCGCAAACGATGACGTGCTTGCAGACGGATCTGTAAAAAAGGAGGATAAGTTTTTAGTTGGAACAGCTGAGCCTTCGGTTTTGGCATATTACGCTGATGAAGTGCTTAAAGAAGAGGAGCTGCCCTTAAAACTCTGCGGCTTTTCACAATGCTACAGAAGTGAGATTGGAAGCTACGGCAAAGACACCAAAGGCATGTACCGTGTACATGAATTCATGAAAGTGGAGTTGGTAAGCATTACTCCCGCCGATCCCGCGATTTCAGACAAGCTCCAAGAGGAAATGATCGCGTTTTCACGAGAACTCCACGAAGATCTTAAGCTTCCATACCGACAACTTAGAATTTGCTCCGGGGATCTCTCAGCTGGTAAATACAAACAATACGACATGGAGGCTTGGATCCCGAGTAGAAATGGATATGGCGAGACCGGTTCTGCGTCCAACTTTCTTGATTGGCAATCCCGCCGCTTAAATGTGCGTTATAAATCAAAAGAAGGTGAAATGAAATACGTCCACATGATCAACAATACCGCACTTCCATCACCTCGTATTCTTATTTCCATACTCGAAAACTACCAGCAGCAAGATGGTTCTATTCAGGTCCCGGAAGTGTTAAAACCGTATGTCGGGAAAGACCGCATCGTGCGTGTTAGGTGATATGATTATGATTAAGCTCGTCTCCTCATGAAAAAGGACTATTCGAATAAGACAATCATCACGCACCCGTCAGTTTTAACGGAAGAGTTAAAACACAAAAAACGCAAACGAATACTAAAACGTACAATCACGGTCGCGTATGTTTTGCTTTTCATCATAAGCAATTATGTTTTTTGGCTGACACCAATGTTCAAAATAACAACTGTCGCGATCGAGGGGGAGTATGAACCCCAAGTCAAAGAGCTTCTCCAACCAATCTTAGAAAAGCACTATCTGAACAGACACATTCTTTTCGCTGCATCAAAACGAAGTAAACAGGATGTTGAACACCTCGTCCCACATCTCGTCTCAATGTCATCCTCTCGTCATTTTCCTTCAACCATTATATTACGTGTCCAGCAACGTTTACCGGCATTCAAGATAACGCAACCCGACGGATCAAAGTATGTTGCTGATCGAAACACCTTTGTGTACATGAAGGGTGAAACGGACACCACGACACCAATCACCATCGAAATACCAACCACAACTGCCGTAGAGCTCAATACCCAGTTGTATACAAATACTCATGTGAGCAACATTTGGGCTAATATTAGCCAATTATATGAATTATTCGGATTAAAAACAACGAAAATGAGCCAAATTGGTTCACTCACAACACAGCTTAGTCTCTACAGCCAAAAAAGGTGGTTTATAATGATCGACCTAAACAACGATGCGTCAAACACTATTCAAACACTCAAAACATTCTTATCAGAAAAATATAAACTGGAACCCTCATTAAGCTATATTGATCTGCGCATTCCAAATTCGGTGTTTTACAAATAATCATAGGGTAGATCGGTAAAGCTTGCATAATGGCTTAGATTGGAATATAATCTAACTGAGCATTTTCACTCTAATACTCAGTTAAAACACTACAGCCTGAATAAACATCTACCTATGGCATCCTCCCCTCAAATCAACGGACACAAAAAAGGTTTGTGCGATGAGCTTCCGCACTATGATGATTTCATCTTATCATTAAACAGCAACAGTTATTCCCCGAAAACCATAAAGAACTATTCGTCAGATTTAGAGATTTTTAACACTTTCCTCAAGACCGAAGCGAAAATCTCGTTTGCCAAGATCGACAAACGCCTCATCGACCTCTATAAAGCCCATTTGAACTCCTACGCGCGAAAAACTGCCAAAGGAGCCATTGGAAGACGAAAAATAACATCAGGGACCATAAACCGATGTCTAACAAGCCTTAGGGTTTATCTGCGATATCTTTCTGATATGGATTACAATCCGCCACTTGTTCCAAACCAGATCAAGATGGTGAAAACAGAGCGCAAACATCCGCAAGTGGCAGATTTACACGAACTCATTGACCTAGTTGAGTTTCCTGAAAAATACGAAAAAGACACACGCGTTGGCACCCGCAATCGCGCAATGCTCGAAGTCCTGTTTTCAACCGGCATGCGTATTTCCGAGCTCTTGAATCTCAAAGTAAATCAGATCGACAAAACAGGTAAAATTTTTATCACGGGAAAAGGGCGCAAACAACGATTTGTATATTTGACCCAACGAGCGTTTGAAATACTCAAAAACTATCTCAAAACACGTATTGACCGATCAGATTATCTCTTTATCCCCTATCGCGGACTGCACACCTCAAAAAAAGAAAATGCCCGTGAGAAAAAAATATCTTCTAATTATTTGCAGATGAAAATAAAAGAATACCGAGAACAACTCGGCATCAACGTGCCCACTTCAGCTCATTCGTTACGGCACGGATTTGCAACGTATTTGGCGGAAAATGGCGCGAACCCGGCAGCAATCCAAATTCTTCTTGGTCATGAGTCTCTCGACACAACAACGCGATACGTTAACACTTCCGACCGCTTCGCAGAAGACACCCACCGGAAGTTTCACCCGTTGAAGAAATGACTTTTCATCAGAATATACTTTTCTGACGGAAGTGATCGTGCAAACGTTGTAATGAGTTACTACGGTTTCTCTTTTTGTTTGCGTCGTCTGGTTTTCGATGTCTAAACAAGTGTTTTCGGGCCTCAGCAATCGTTGTGTTGTCCGCTGTCGTAGTAGGTGAGTTTGGTATTTGGTAAAATTCTGGACCATCATCAATGATTTGAACAGAACCGCGCTTGAGGTGCACTGGCGAACCAGCCTGAAATCGCTGCAAGATGTCAGAATCCTGCTCTTGATTGAATATGTTTTTATAAAGAAAGTAATCATACCAACGCGAAAGAAGTTGGTACTCTCGACTAGTCAATCCATTAACACACAAATCCCCGTACGCTTGCCTCAAGGCAACACGTAACCCCGGTTTATCATCATCATGGAAATAACCATCGTTTGCTAGACGATCAACATAGTGAATAGCAAAAACAACCTTTTCACGGATTTGATTCAAAGGTTGCGAACGTGTTTGCAACAGGCGCGGTAATTCTTCAAGCGCGATCATACGGATAGTTTCGCGGTCATTATCCTGATCAAGAAACCCCCGCAAAATCAACGAGTCCAATACCCCCAAGGTATTATTTCTCATAGTTCCTCTTGGATGGCGGAGCAAACTACGAACGTGATCAAGCGCAATTGGACGCACAAACGCCAATACCTTTTGATCGGAAACCGGTACTAGCCTTCCCAGGTTGCTCGCTAAAATACATTTGTAGAGAAACACCGCTTCCGTACTCGAATGAGAATAATATTTATTGTGGATATTAACAAGAAATTGTGCAGCTTCGAGCACCGGTAGTTCGGTCTTAAGCAAAAATATTGAATCGCCGTGGGTCAGTATAAACCGCGCGGCGTCAGTTACGCCTTGGGTAATGTCGTATGGTTTATCTCTCCAATTAGAGTAAAGCTTGAAGATACTTAAATACGTCACCCTCGCGAGGCGTTGTAGATCTTTATTCTTACCGCGTTTGTTGCCTCTTGCCCTGATCAGCTCTACTATAGTTTGATACTTTTGATATCTTACCTTGACAGGCGAATCTTGTTTATATGGAACAAAATCATCAGTGTCAACATGATAAGAATAGAGCATGGGACGCATTCGTAATAACTTGTAACAATCATCATCCCACTTACATATGTCATCAACGTGTAAATCGTACCGCCACAACTCATTTTGTACGTATTGATAATAATCCGAGATACAATAATCGTGTTCTGGTGTCTTCATGGAAATCACGGTAAATATTGTAACGGATCATCGGGAATACCGTTCACTCGGACTTCAAAGTGTAAATGAGGACCTGTGGTGAGCGGACCCGCACCGTGCGTTCCTGGCCTGCCTCCAGTAAATGCAACAATGTCACCCTGATTTACAAACTGATCTTCAACAACATTGAACGCGGAAACATGACCGTACACGGTTGAGATGCCGTCGTTGTGCACAAGCATCAAATAACTATAACCCCGCTTTCCACCATCCTTAGTCCTCGCCACAAACCCGGGTGCGGGGGCCCGGATTGGCGTACCCTGAGAAGCACGAATGTCAATAGCCGGATGTTCAAAAATATATTTGAACGGATAATCCGGATCATGAAACGTTGCGGTGATCCCGGCGTTTGGAACCGGCCATTGGAGCGTCGCACTTCCAAGTTCTTTAAGTTTTTGTAATCCCCCTTCAGATACCTTTTTACGAATAGACTCTTCGAGATCTTGGATATCGGCGTTGATAAAATTCTGTTCAGCTTTCAAATCCTGAAGCGCCGCCCGAAACGTATTCTCGGAATTTTTTGTATCAGTGAGGACCTGGGTCCGTACCAAACGATTGCGCTCCAACAGATCGTTGCGATCCGCAAGCTGCTGCGTGAGCTTTACCAGCTCAAGCTTCTTGTCTTGCAAAGTATCCTGCTTCAACGCAAGCTGTTTGCGTTCGCTGTCAAGCGCCAATTTCGATTCTTTTACCTTCACCTGTAGACGCTCTGCCACACCCTGCTGTATCACGTAGTCGGAAAGCGACGAGTGTTCCAAAAAAACCTCGAAAGGCTGTTTTCTGTCCATGCGGAACAGTAGGTTGACAAACCCAGCTATGCGTTGTTTTTGTTGCTCAATGGCCCGTTCGGTCTCAACAATGCGTGTTTCAGTTTCACGGATTTCGATGTTTGTCGAGTCTATTTCATTTCTCGCGAGCTCAATTTCGGATTCGTTTTTTTGAATCTGTTCGTTTAAAATCGCAATTTGATTCCCCAAACTGGCCACTTCTTTCTGGCGCGTCCGAATA
This sequence comes from uncultured Gammaproteobacteria bacterium, assembly GCA_964470645.1. Taxonomy (GTDB): domain Bacteria; phylum Patescibacteriota; class Patescibacteriia; order CAYYDP01; family CAYYDP01; genus CAYYDP01. The sequence continues at coordinate 11,990 of CAYYDP010000015.1, read as the reverse complement.
CTTTGCTCGTACTTTGTTATTTGGTTTTTTAAATCGCTGATTTTTTTCTTCTTTTCTTCAAGCTGCCGCTGAATTTCATTCAACGAAACTTCCGATTCGCCAACACCATCCCCCGACTCCCCACCCTCTGCAAGGATATGGTAAGAACTAGGAACTAAAATTGCTAACATTAGCCCAAATAAAATCAATAATACCAAAAAAGCATGGGGTTTTTTTGTTTTTGCCATGTATATAGTATATCACTTTTAAGCGAGTTTGTGAATCGCGGTACCAATACGATCAAGCGATTCATTTTTTCCAAGTGCCCACAGTAACTCAAATGGACTCGGGGATTTCTCTTTTCCGGAAAGCGAGACTCGAAGCGGCCAAAGAACATCACCCGTATTCCAATGATTCAAAGCTATGTGCTGTTTTATCATTTCTTCGATCATTGTTAAACTAGCGCTCATATCACTTAAAAACACAGAATCATCAATTGATTCAATAAAAGACCTCATTGCAACCAACATTGCTTGAGCAGTCTCGCGGCTGGATTTCTTCCAAACCAGCATTTCAGTTTCACACTCCCCTACCCAAGCCGCTTCTGAAGCGTTCTTCGCAATTTCAAACAACGTAACACCTCGCATACGTTCCAATAACGAGAGTTTCATAAATCGGACATACTCTGACGACTCCTTGTTAAGGGTACGCGGCCTCGGCAGCTCCGAGGCAATCTTTGGTGATGTGGCAATAAACTCACGCAGACGATGCTCAAATGTTTCTTGAGAAAGACTCAAAATATACTGCTGATTAAACCAATCGAGTTTATCCTGGTTAAACGCTGCACCGGCTTTTTGAAGTTTGCTGAGGTCAAACGAATCAATCATCTCATCCATTGTCATAATTTCTTTGTCGTTCCCCGGGTTCCAACCCTGAAGCGCAAGGTAATTATTCAGAGCCTCTGGAAGATAGCCTTCATTCCTGTATAAATCGACCGAGGTGGATCCATCTCTTTTTCCCAACTTTTTTGTTTTGTCAGGTCGCTGAACTGGTGGAAGATGAACATACACTGGAACATTGTTCCATCCAAATGCTTGGTAAAGCAGAATATGCTTTGGTGTTGACGGGATCCACTCATCACCTCGTAGAATATGGGTTACACCCATTTCATTATCATCAACAACAACCGCGAGATGATACGTTGGAAACCCATCAGACTTCATCAGCACCTGGTCTTCAATCGTCTCATTCGGTACGGTAATTTCACCACGGACCACATCCGTAAAAGACGTTGTTCCTGTTTCAGGTACCTTGAGTCGAATCACATGCGGATCCCCAGAGTTCAATCTGCCCTGAACCTCTGATGACTCGAGGTATCGGCAGGTTCGATTATACCTTGGCGCAAGTCCCCGTCGTTCCTGGTCGCTACGCTGTTTCTCTAAATCTTCTTGAGTACAGAAACAATAGTACGCATGACCCGAACCGACTAGATCGAGTGCGTATTTTTTGTAAACTGGTAGCCGTTCCGATTGACGAATTGGTCCTTCGTCGAAGGTAATACCCGCCCACGCAAGCGAATCGAGTAGCTGCCGCTCACCATCCGCTACGAACCGCTTGCGATCCGTATCTTCAACTCTCAAAATAAACTTCCCACCAACGTGTTTTGCAAATAAATAATCATACAACGCCGTCCGAATGCTTCCAATGTGCAAGTACCCCGTCGGACTCGGAGCAAATCGAACAACGATTGGTTTTGAATCAAGCTTTATATTCATAGCAATTTATTGCTGGCTGCCCGCTTTCTCGTTAACGGTTTCAAATGGAATTTCATCCGCGCCTCTTTCAGTATCATTGTTTTCTGTAGGTTTCAATGATGGAGCTTCCAAATGAGTAACATTGGAGTTGGAAAAAGAGAGTGTGTTTCCGCTAAGAACAGCTAGTATGGAGACTGTCATAAGCAACAACGGAAGCGCGACAACCAACAAAATCAATCCGATTCGCTTCCAAAGGGAAAACGGGTGATGAGCGTGAGGTTCTTCATGTTTTATCCGATACACATGCTCAAATATGGTAAACTGGAAAACGGAATACAGCGCCTGGGTGACGAGTGAAAACATAAGGGAAACAATGGCGGTAACAACAATTGCTGTGCCCGCGAGCACCTCCGATCCAGAAATCACTGATGCCTCTCCCCCTGCGGTTAACACGCCTCTCACTGCCATTTGTAGGAGCCCGATAAACACGCTAAAAGACAACAACCTGGTTGCTATCCCCCACCAAAACCCGCGCGTGAGTTCAGAAGACCTACGCAATGCGGCTATTCCCCGCACACCACTATCTCGCTCAAAAACATATGCGTACTGGGCGAACAAAACTTTGATCATGAGATAAATACCCGGGATAATCAAAAGAATGAAACCACCCAGCACCGACAGCCCCTGAAGCAGACCCACACCCACGAAACCGCGAAGCATCCCCCATGATTTTTTTAACGCGGGGGTCAAAGACGATTCCTCACGAATCGTTTTCAAATACACAATTTTCGCGCATGTACCCCAAAAAACAAAAACCGCAGCGCCCGCAATAGCAACCAAACCAAGCACAGCAATGAAAACAATCGATGCGACAGTTATCTGGTCTGTAGAAACCGAAAGTTGATCCGATCCCGAAAAAACCAATGCACCAACCGAAGCAATAATTCCGGCAAAAATAACTGCGGGAAGAATTGTAAATAGTTCAAGAGCGACAAGTTGCACCCACCGGGATATAAAGACGCCCCAAGACTGCTTGACAAGATCCCTTGTTGTCGTCATTGGTTTGGCTAACATTGAACTTAATTCAGTTTCCATATGTAGCTATTGTTGATTAAATAATCAAATGCTTGTTTAATAATATTGTACAGAAAAATACGAAAAAAAGCCAAAAGCATGCTTTCTTACCTTCTTACCACCCGAGAAGAGCCAACGACTGTTGGTCGCGCCATTGAGGCGATTATCCATCAGAAATTCACCCCCCCTTTGTCCCCCCCTTACGAAGGGGGGGTTAGGGTGGGATTGGAGTGGGAGTTGCTTGTGTGCGCGCCCGACGAACCCACCCTTCAGGCAGCACGCAACACCGCCGCCGAGTACCCTGGTCATCCAATTTCGATCATCAAAGACCCAGGCATTGGCAAGCCCGCCGCTCTTAATATGCTGTTTCAGCGGGCTCAAGGAGATATACTCATTCTCACAGACGGTGATGTCTGGCTCGATGAATTCGCAACCGAAAAACTTCTATCCACATTCGAATTACTACCCACTACCCACTACCCACTACCCACTAAAATCGGCCTCGTCTCTGGCCACCCAATACCAACCAATCCACGCAACATGCTTCTCGGTTTCTGGGCGCACGTTCTCACGGCAAGCGCGGATTACAAACGGAAAAAACTTTTTTCACAAGGTAAATATCTGGATGCATCAGGGTACCTGCTCGCAGTCCAAAAACACTTGGCAACCAAAACACTTGGCAACCAAAACACCGATAACGACCTTTTCGTCCCAACTAATATATTGGTTGACGACTCGTACCTCTCCCACCTTGTGCATCAACATGGTTACTCAATCGCCTATGCTCCCGACGCAATTGTCAACGTCAAATTTCCAACAACATTTTCCGATTGGGTAAAACAAAAAATTCGCTCAACCGGCGGGTATTTGCAGATTCATTCCTTCTTCCCTTCTCATGCTCAAATGCGCCACTTCTGGCAAGAAGCGTCTGAATTTTTTATTCCGCTCAAATTCGTTACAACCCCAAAAGAGTCTGTCTGGCTCTTACTCCTCTACACGGCTCGACTCTATCTCTGGCTTCGTATTGTTATCTTTTATAAGCTCTTACGAAAATCTTACCTCTCCGGCTGGCCACGGATTGAATCGACGAAATCATAATAACATACATTGGAGCGATTCAGCCGTCACAAAAACCACTTGGGTGAATTTGACTCGTGTTGTTTTTGCATTATTTGAGTACTTAATCCTCAAAAACAACCTCAGAAGAAAAGCTTTTAGGAATGAAAACTTCTGACGATGGCTGTTCGACTACACAAGAACATTCCGGAGTACGAATGGAATCACGACACGCACAGTCGCATTCTAGATTTTTTATAGCATTTTTTACCAAATCAATGTTAGTGATCAGAACTTTGTTGGGTCTCCGAATACTCTCTTTACATGCACAATCCTCACAGTAATTCGCTCCGCCAAAAAACTCTTTTAAATACAAATCAATTTTTTTCATATTCCACCCCCTTTCTCTGTTGCTTAACAATAAGAGCCAACATTACAGGCGCTAACTCTTCATAAACACGAACTAAGTAATCCGCCGACGAGTCATACGTTCCGTGCTGCTTCTCAGCGACCCAAGGGCAACCGAACCCACCCTGCCACATGAATGGATACTTCGTGCCCCCCGCGGTAGTGGCGGTGTATCGTTGGTTCTTTGGAACGGCGTGAGCGGTATCGATCATATCAAATACATTCGTTTGATCGCGCACGATGTTTCCTCCATTTTTCTTTGTACGAACTGACTCATGGCACGAATATACCGATCCATCGACATCGAGTACAATATAAGTCTTCCCCGCCCCACATACACCGTCTTTCACGCCAGCCAATCTTAAATAATCGAAGCTGGTAATATTGCCGACAAATGCGTTTTGTTCGATTCTTTTGAACGCGCGCGAATACACTTCCATCATCGCCTGTGTAATATGTTCAGCTTTCGCAAAAACAAATTGCGTTTTTGTTTGAGGACGAAACACGCTGTAGTGCACACTCACTTCCGTATCAGCAAGTTGTTCGTAAACATCTCCCACGATTTCGTAATTCAGTCCGCTTACAGTAAGTTGCGCGGAAACAGATACGCACGCATCCTTCGCCTTCTTAATATGTTTAAGGACCACGGGGAATACTGACGCGTTGCTTTTCCCTAGCTTTCGAAATGGATCAGTTGAGATTGAAACGTGAATTTGATCATCTCTCAAGATATTAATAATTGTATCTGTTAAAGCAATGCCGTTGGTTAATAATACTATATTCAAAGACATTTGATCCCCCTCAAGACGTCGCGCGATTTCAGATACTTGATGCAAAAACACGCCACCATTCAACGTCGGCTCTCCTCCCCCAAGCTTGATTTGCAGATGACGAAATCCTCGTTCCTTTGCGTCGTTAACGATTTTCTTCAAACACTGCTCTAACACAACAAGGTCAAAAGTTTTCTTTCGGTCCTGTACAACATCCATACCCGTTGAGCATCCCGGACACGATAAGTTGCAAAAATGATTCGATTGTATCCACACTTCGGCTTCATTAGGCTTTTGAAAGACGACCTTCCGCGAACCGGTGAGCAATACCTCATTTTCAACAAGGTCTTGAATTACCCCCTTAAGTTTGCTGGCCCCATCATCTTCGACTCGAACAAATTGTGATGACAATCGATGAGGGTCAAGCAGTGTTTTTGGGATAATAGTTTCGGAAAAAATTTTATACAGCAAATCATTCACCCCAATTGGTTTCTCTGCAAACTTTTTCAACGAATCAAGCAAAGGAAATTCTTCTGTTGGAAACGTCAATAAATTTGCTGCATGGGTGTCATAAAGCCAATTGATACCACCAAAACTCGGTTTATTATTTTGAAACCTGATGATTTCCCTTCCCCAATAGAGTGCGGGGTTTATTTGGACATACTGTTGTGAAGATCGAAATTGCTCCATCTCTGAAGCATAAAAAAATATGACCGATTGTAAAAATATTAATTTTATGATAAGGTTTTGTTTGTCAAGATAGTCGTATATTAGATATTTATCGTTTATTTTTGTTATATAATTAACTTAGATGCCTGATATGAACCAGCTAAATAATGAGTATCTATCATCGCTTATTTTCAGACATAGGGATAACGATGGATTTCCACTTTATCTAGGCAATTTTGGATACAGAAAGGATAATGAGCCTTTTCAGCTCGTATCCACAAAGGCTATAACCATCCACGACGCGGTTGACCGTTTTTTGCTTCATGGGCTGGATATTGTTGGCCAAACAAAAAACATTCTCCTTTTTCTCTCTCAAAGCCCCTGGCTTTCCAGAAAAACATTTAGTTATGTTAATTCTCAACTCCAGTTCCTTCTACCTCAAAATATTAAAATTTGCACGATTGACCTCGGCGATCTCAAAAATACACCGGCCACTCTCCTTCGGACAATCATGCGTCAATCAGGAATAAAAGAAGTTGAAAAAGAGGATTCAACAAATGTAAAAAAATTCGAAAAATTTATCCGGTTCCAATGGGAGGAATATAAACGAAAGTATTATTATATTTTGTTCCGATCTGACAACCTTTCATTTTCTCAACTCAAATCTCTTCGCTCGCTTTCAATCAATGGAAGTGATAATATGCCGCTTACCTACTTCGTCATGGAGGGGACCGTTCAAACATCAAACACCATACAAGATCTTCGGAAGGACGGAATTAGTGATTTACTTTATGAATCGTTTACCATACTCAACCGGGGATCACTTGATACAGTTAAAAAAAATACCGAAAATAAACTTGAAAAAACCGTCAACTCTATAATGGATATAAATGTGTTTCGCGATTGCTTTTATTGGGTGGATGGTGCTCCTATTTATCCCCTCATGCACTCCGTGCTTTATCGAATTTCAACTCGCTCAACTACCTGGCTCGACAATCAAACATGGAAAATAATAGCTCATGAGATCCAATCTGAAAACGACGAATTTATCGCTCGCGCTCCTGAATATAAGAAGAAGCTTGAGAAAAAAGACTACATCTTCCCTCCCGAACTCTTGAGGGATGGACCTTCCATCACCGAGGCAAGGAGATTTTTTAAATGGATTGGATGGGAGGAATGAGGCAAGGCCTGAATCGTAAATTTGGAATTATGAATCATGCGGCAGGGACACAATATATTGTGTCCCTACAAAAAAGCATTACCACACTATGTGTTGATTTGATGCTCGGTTATGTGATACACTATCCCCATGTACAAACGACGCTTTTTCGTGGCGGTATTGATCGTCACACTTATATCATCATTCCAGGTCAAAACACAAACTCGCGCCGCGTTTAATCCGAATTTCATACTTTCGGATTACGATTTGACGGATTACCGTTCAATGAATCTCAACGATATTACCTCGTTTCTAAAAAAACGAGGAATTCTCCATCTTTACGTTGACCCCATCACGCGCCTTTCTGCGCCTCAAATCATTTTTGACGCGTCGCAGGTGTATCGCATCAACCCAAAATTCCTTATCGCGCTCATGCAGAAAGAACAAAGCATAGTCCAAGACGGCACCCCAACACAAAAACAATATGATTGGGCAACTGGATACGCGGTTTGTGACGACTGCTCGCTTGATGATCCGCTCATTCAAAAATTCAAAGGATTCACAAACCAAATAACTTATGCCGCAAAGCAAATCCGAAAATATCTTGATCAACCGGAGCTCTTCCGTATGAAAACAGGTCAGACCTATGCCATTGACGGGCAGTCGGTCATTATGACCAACGATGCCACACGCGCGCTTTACACGTACACACCCCATCTCCACGGCAACGAAGTGCTGTACTCAATATGGAACAAATGGTTTTCAAAAATGTATCCAGACTCAACTGTTGCCCTCGAGCGCGAAACAAAAACATATTATTTAATCGAAGACGGAAAAAAACGTGCGTTTACTTCAAAAGCTGTGTTTCTTTCTCGATACAACACAACAGACGCTGTTTTCATTTCTAAAACCGATCTCGATAAATATCCTGATGGAACGCCCATCAAATACGCGGACAACACACTGCTTCGCTCTCCCAAAGGCACTGTATACCTCGTCCAAAACGACAAAAAACGGGGATTTAGCTCTCGCGAGGTGCTCCGAAGAATTGGCTTTTCTCCAGAAGAAATCATAGCAGCGACACAGGAAGAAATTGATGCGATTCCGGAAGAATCACCCATCACTGAGAAAAGCATCTACCCAACCGGCGCTCTGCTCCAAGAAAAAGGACTTCCGGGGGTGTATTTTGTCAAAGACGGAGTTAGACATCCCATTAAATTTAAAGAACTTTTGACACTGAATTATCCAAAGAAAAAAATCATCAAAGTATCGTCCGTCGAACTCGCGTCGTACCAGGAGGGCGACCCTGTTAAATTGAAAAACGGATTAGTTGTCAAATCAAAAGATCTCGATAGCATTTACTTTATCTCCAACGGTGTACTGAGACCGTTTGCGTCTGAGAAAGCCTTTTTAGACCTTGGTCACGATTTTTCCACCGTGCTCACCGTGCCCCAGGCGATTCTCGATCTCCACACACTCGGAGAAACGATTCAGGAAATGGAGAATTAATAAAAATCTTGAGCCCCAAGCCCCAAATCATAAACAATCTTCAATGATCATAATTCAAACTAATCCCACTGTTGTTTAACATTTAGCGTTAAGGATTTGAAATTTATTTGGATTTTGTAATTTGTCATTTGGATTTTTTCATGATTATGCCAATCATCGGAGCCGCCGTAATTCCACATTCTCCACTCCTCATGCCCAGCCTTGGCGGAGCACGAAGAAACCTGCTTGCTACGGTTATTGCTGGAATTGACCGTGTCTCAGAACTGATTCAACGCCTGCAGCCTGATACCGTCGTGCTGATCGCTCCTCATGAATCCGACCACGAACGGTTCTCGGGATACGTCTCGGAACAGCTCGCGATTGATCTAAAACTATTTGGGCATCTCACGCAGACCCCGCAATACAAAAACAATTACTTGCCGTTGTTCCAGTTAAAAAAACGAATGCCAAAGCATCTTTCCCTCATTTCTTCCTCCGTGTTAGGATATTCGTTTGGTATCCCCCTCATGCTGCTGAACAAACAGGACGGGCAAAGCGCTCCGACCATCACCGCGATCCAAACATGTGGCAAATCATTTCTCGAGCACGTTACCTTTGGTTCTGAGTTGCGAGAAATCCTCGAGACGGGAAATAAAACCTACATGCTTGTGGCGTCTGCCGATTTCTCCCGATTTTCTCTACGCTCCGAACCTACCGAGATTCAGGCAACCTATTCCGACAATCTTGTTCTTCAAACTCTGCGCACTCGTAACATCGAACAACTCCTCCATCCAACCGAACATGAAAGCTACCTCTCGGAGTGGGTTTGCGGTATCCGTCCGCTGTGCGTACTGCTCGGCGCGCTCAGCGGCGCCCGGTACACATCAACCATTCACACCTATGACCATTCACTGGGTGTAGGCATGATCGTTGCCACACTCGATATATCCTATAACCCGATTACTTCAAAGTAGAGACGCTTCGGTTCCCTCGCATTTAAGTACGAAATTAATTGCGCGCTTACGATGACAGAATCCGAAAACCGCCATAACGTTATGGTAAACTATTACACTGTCATACCAGCTGTTAAGCTACCCCGTGCGGCGCCAGATGAATACACCTATCTGTACCCCAACGGATCTCCCCTCAAACCAAACACGCTTGTTTCAATCCCATTTCGTAAGAGCACTACAAAAGGCCTGATTACCGGGACGACTCGTAAACCTCCATTCAGCGTTAAACCGATAAAAAACGTGATCCGCAGCCTACCTCCTCGTTTTTCTGAATTTCTCATCGCACTTTCGCGTCTAACATTTGAGCATCCAGGAACACTCTTGAGACTTTCCCTGCTCCACAAAGTCGAAGGTCCGCAGCTCTCGTTGATAGGCAGTAATCGATCCAAAATCAATTCAAAAACATCCATAAAACAGTATCAAACGACTGAAGAACGAATTTCATGGATCATTACCCGAGCCCGCCAAGCCACGAAATTAAATCGCGCGCTGCTTATCATTATTCCCAATGTGTTTGAAGCATCACTCATATCTGATCGGATCAACGATCACAACATCCCGTGCATTTTGTTCACCGGTTCAAACACAACCCAATCGAGCGTTCGAACACCACCATCCTACCATTGCGTTGTATCCACAAGAATTGGATGCCTCCTCCCATTCGCGTTCAACGAAACCATTTGCGACGACGAGCCAAACGAGCTATACATCCACAACGAACCATCACCGGCTTACGACGCGAGGACCGTAATGGAGCTAAGAACCTCCTTCTTAAACGAATCACTGACCTATTCAGGCTACTCAATCTCACTTGCGGCCCACTCACTTCATGACATCCGGCGCCCAAACAATTCGAAATTTCGTATTCCCGATCGGAATTCACTTCAATGGGTTTCCATACCAAATAATCTCCGCTACCCTAAAACCCCTTTCACTGAACCAACGATTGAAAAACTCACTGAAGCGCCAAAGGATGTCATTGTGATAACACGAGCGGGGGGATACGCTCGATCCGTTGCATGCGCTTCATGTGGTTATGAACTCCAGTGTCCATTGTGCGAACGCCCATTCCGATCAATAAGTGACCATCAACTGCAGTGTCCGAGATGCTCTGCGCTCTCAACCATGCCGCCGTTTTGCCCAGTCTGTTCTGGACCCACGTTTCGCTATCAAGGTTTTGGAGCCAATCGTGTCACGGAGATTATCAGCAAAGTATTGCCCGACCCGGCGTCTTCAGTGACTTCAACAACCTTCCAGCAATTTGAACAGCGCCTCGCCGAACGACCACTCGAACGTTCGTATTCGGTAGTCATACCGTGCGCCGATGCTTTGATTTCACCCGAATTTGACGGCCAAGAAATGGTGTATCACCGCCTCGTTAAACTTTGCGCCCAAACGCACCCCAATCCGATTGTCGCGCAATACTTTTCTGAACGCCTAAGAAATGATTTCGAACAGATAACAGTCTTTTTTGAACGAGAGCTTGCCTTGCGTAAATCGCTCAAATTGCCTCCAAACAAAACACTCCTGCGCATCCGATACTACCACCCTCGCGCATCTAAAAAAAACCAGCTATCGTTCGAACACGCCCAGAGAACGATCGCCTCGATATTGGGTGTTGAATATGGCGATATGCAATGCATTTCTCAAAAAAGACGCGGGCTCCCCTATTTCCTGTTTTACGCCCGCATTGACCCCAAGAGCGTGGACACGATAGAATGGAGAAAGATTCCCGTTGGCTTTCATTGTCAGCAGTGCCGATAAATCTACAAAAACACAAAACCATTCCATATAATAGTATCAAAATTTGTGATTTATTGATTTCATGACACTATGAAACTTCCCATTGTCACCCACCCGAATCCCGTACTCCGAGCTCATTCAACAGAAATTGCTGAAGCAACTGATGAAATTAAAACATTGGCATATAACATGATTGAAACCATGGTTGCCGCTCAAGGAGTTGGGCTTGCCGCTCCCCAAGTCGGCAAAACAATTCGTCTTATCATTGTTGGTGACAAAGCACAACTCCCCATGATCAATCCAGTGATCACAGCTCGTTCATTCAGAAAAGATGTAATGGAGGAAGGTTGCCTATCGATTCCTGGAGTTTCCGTTGCCGTAAAACGCTCAACGGGGATCACAGTACAATACACAAATCTTGATGGTGAACGTATTTCCCTCAAACAAAAAGGATTCCTCGCCCGCGTCATCCAGCACGAAGTCGATCATCTTGATGGGATTTTGATTATCGACAAAGTGACTAGTGAATAGTGTTCAGACAACCACCCACTGTCCGGCGACTAATCACTCATAACTACCCACTAAGCACTCTTTCTGATTTTCTCCGTATTCCAAAATCCCAAATACTTTCCAAGCATGAGCCGGGTTTGGGCATCGGTCACTGGAACAGACCCGAACACAATCATGCTAACAGGAAGAAAGAACCATTGCAAAAACATAGCAATGTATTTAATCCTGCTCATGTTTACAGGTCTCTTGGGGATAAAGGTAGTATTCATAATCGCCGAAACCACAATCCCTACCATACCCACCTGCATTATCACTTCGAGAAGGTTCGGCATGCGTTGCAAAACGATCGATGGATCGTTGCGCATGT
>CAYYDP010000014.1:0-28759 GCA_964470645.1 uncultured Gammaproteobacteria bacterium | reverse complement strand
CCATCTCCTTTCTTCCATTCTTTTGCCAGCGTTGCCTTCTTAAGTTGCTCTTGGAATTCATCGATTACACCTTCCAAATATGAATCTCCGGAATACTCGACAATAATCAAATCCTTAATAGTGAGTCCTTGTTTCTTCCTCAAATCATTCACCAACCGCGTAATTTCCCGAACGAGTCCCTCTTTCTTGAGCTCTTCCGAAATGGTCGTATCGAGTTCCACAACCAACTCTCCCCCTTTGTCATCCTGAGCCTGTCGAAGGACGACCTCTTTGACATTTACCTCATCTTTAATAAGTTCCAAATACTCCCCTGATACCTGATACCTGATACCTGATACCTGTATTTTTTGAAGCGGTTGCCTCACCGGCACCCCTGTTGTCGCCCGTTGTTCAAGCGCGAGTGAAACAATCTTGCGCACCTGCTCCATTCCGAGAAGCAATGACTTTTCATCGTCTGACTCAGACTTGTACAAAGGCCAACTCAACAAATGAACTGATTCCATGCCTCCGCCAAATACTCGATACACATGATCCGCGATAAATGGCATTACCGGAGCCATAAGTTTTGAAAGCTCAATCAAAACATGACGTAGCGTTGCAAGCGCGAACTGTTTATCTTCCCCCTCTTTCTTAAAACGATCTCGAGACCGTCTCACATACCACGTAGAAAGTTCATTCACAAACTCTCCCAATGGTCGCGTTGCTTTGTTCAAGTCATATTCGTCATAACCCTTGGTAATCTCACGGACAAGCGCGTTCAACTTGGCAAGAATCCAGCGGTCCAAAATATGCGTCGACTTCATCACATCAATCCCCGCCCGCTTCGCCAGAGGCTCATCGAGGCGAGCGTCATGTCCTGCTTCATACATTTGATAAAACGAGAGAACATTCAAAAGAATGAGGATAAATTTCTTCACCACCTCATCCACCTCACGCTCGACAAATCTCAAATCACCCGCTCTCATCACTGGTGAGGTTGCCAAATAATAACGAACCGCATCTGCTCCGTAGTTTCCAAACATCACATCCGGCTCAGGATAATTCTTCAAACGTTTTGACATCTTCTTACCATCTTCAGCAACAACAATCCCGTTCACAATCACGTTCTGGAACGCTGAGCACTCTTTCACGCCACCCGCCAGAACATGAAGATAATAAAACCAACAGCGTGTTTGGTCTGCTCCCTCGGCAATAAACTGTGCTGGGAAATTCGCTTCAAATTTCTCTTTATTCTCAAATGGATAATGCAGTTGTGCATAGGGCATGGAACCAGATTCAAACCAACAATCCAGAACATCAGGTATCCGCTTCATCACACCTCCACATTGCTTGCAGGTAAATGTAATCTTATCAATCGTGTGTTTGTGTAAGTCAGTCACCTCAACCCCACTCAACTCTTTGAGTTCCTGAATACTCCCAGGTACAACAAGTTCTTTACACTGCGCGTTTCCGCATTTCCAGATCGGCAATACAGAGCCCCAATATCGTTGTCGCGAAATCGACCAATCACGAGCTCCTTCAAGCCAGTTGCCAAATCTTCCTTCTTTAATATGCGTCGGAACCCAATTAATCGTTTTTGCGTGTTCAAGCAGCTGATCTTTAATCTTTGTCACTGCGACAAACCACGAAGAAGTAGCGTAATTCAACAATGGTGTATCGCATCTCCAGCAATGCGGGTAGGAATGTGTGTATTTTTCTGAAATAAACACCTTCCCTTCTTTTTCCAAATGTTCAACGATTAGTCGATCGGTTTCCTGAGGATTCCCTTTTGGTTTCACCCTCTTTCCAGCAAACTCAGAAACCTCGGGTTTAATTGCCCCGTCCATGGAAATATGCTGAATAAAAGGTAGATTTTTTTCTTTCCCCAAATTCATGTCGTCTTGCCCAAACGCCGGAGCAATGTGCACAATGCCCGTTCCCTCTTCCGTGGAGACAAAATCTCCGGCATACACCTTCCATCCATTCTCCCGGTTCACCAATTGCTCGTCGTTTGAATAATGAGTTAGAAGTGGCCTATAGGCCCTACCAACGAGACTTGCCCCTTTATATTCTTTAACAATAGCGTAATCTGACGCCCCAAACACCTTTTCCAATCGATCCTTCGCAACAATAAATCGTATCAGTCCCCCATCTCCGTTATCTTGTTTTTCAATAGTGACATAATCAATATCGTTCCCAACTGCCAACGCTGTATTTCCAAACAGTGTCCAAGGAGTTGTTGTCCATGCCAGCACAAAGGTTTTTGGTTCATCAAGTAATTCAAACTCTACTGTGGTGGAAATATCCTCAACATCCTTATAGCCTTCAGCGACTTCGGATTGAGACAATGTCGTTTCACACCGAGGACATATGTGCATGGATTTATAGTCCTCATAAATCAATCCTTTGTCCCACAATTGTTTGAACACCCACCACACACTTTCCATGAACTCTTTATCCATGGTTTTATAATCATTCTCCATGTCTGCCCAACGACCAAATCGACGTATCGTTTTGTACCACTCATCACGATACATCATCACCTTGCTGTGGCATGTCTGGTTGAACTTCTCAACACCCAATGCTTCAATATCTTTCCGTGAATTTAATTTCAATTCTTTTTCAACAATATTTTCAATCGGAAGTCCATGGCAATCCCAACCCCACTTGCGTTCCACATGGTAACCGCGCATAGTCCAATGCCGGGGAACCATATCCTTAATCAAACTCGCGGAAATATGTCCATAGTGAGGGAGACCTGTTGCAAACGGCGGTCCATCATAAAAAACATACTCGCCCTTCGGGGAATCCTTAAAAAGAGACTTTTCAAAAATCTTATTCTCGTTCCAAAACTTCAAAATTTCTTCTTCGAGTTTGGGTATGTTAACCATAAAAATGTACTTTCAATCTAATACGGAAATACCTGCGTGTCAAAGTAGGGGCAGGTCGCGACCTGCCCCTACCACAATTGTTTCGTGCTCCATGATACGTGTTATATGCCTTGCCCGCCTTGCTCTCGCTTTGGCGAGGACGGTGTCTCAAGTTTAAACCACTCCCCCGTTTTCAAAAACCTCGCATTCTCAAAGTCCGCCGGGACCGTAAAGCGAAGCGACCAGTCCAGAAGCGCGATTGGATCCTCATGACTCACGAGCAAAATCACGGCGCTGGAATGCGACTGGTCAATATCCAGAAGAGTTCGGTTCATTCTTGCCGCGACATCGCGCAAGCATTCACCTCCGGGAATCGCGATATCAAATGAATGGTTATGTGTCCGAAAAAACGCTTTGTAGGTTTCATACGGCTTGCCATCAAACTCCCCCATGTCAATCTCTCGTAATCCTTCGTTCACCGTGGGTTGAATACCCAAGGCATCAGAGACGATCTCCGCTGTTTGCTCTGCCCGTAGAAGCGGGGAATGAATAATATGAGTAATCCCCAGCCCCATAAGTTCCTCGACCGTCCTGCACACCTCGTCAACTCCGTTCTCTGTCAACGGATGCATGTCTGCGGTCATTATGTGTGAACTTAAGATCTTTTTTGTATTGCTCTCGCTCTCGCCATGACGCATGGCATAACAAATATTTTGCAGTGTCATAGTTCATGTCTTATTTCCTCATTATCACACTGTCACAACGAACCATTTTATCAAAAAACCCCAAACCACAAGCACCAATTTCCAAACAAATCCCAATGACCAAAATCCAAAACAAACCAGAATAAATATGTTTAGGATTTTAGATTTTGAATTTGGAGCTTAGTTGGAATTTGTGATTTGTAATTTGGGATTTCCGTTTAGTAGTCCTTGAGTTTTTTCATTTGTACGTGTTGTTCGATTTTCTCAAGTGCTTTCGCTTCAATCTGCCGGATGCGCTCCCGTGTCACCCCAAATTCTTCCCCAACCTCCTCAAGGGTATGCGTCACACCATCGACGAGACCAAAACGCATTTCAAGAATCTTCTGCTCCCTGGGGGTGAGCTCCTTAATAATCTCTTGAACGTGATCCTTTAAGAGTTGAAGCGCGGCCGTTCTTGCGGGAGATAGGGTTTTAAAGTCTTCAATAAAGTCAACGAGTTTTGAATCCTCTTCATCGTTGTCGCCAACAGACATCTCAAGCGATACTGTCTCCTGAGAAATCTGCATGATGTGCCGAATCTTATCTACGTCTTCACCCATTTCTGACGCGATTTCTTCCGGTAGTGGCTCTCGTCCCAAATCTTGAATCAAACGGCGTTCAACTTGCTGAAACTTGTTAATGGTCTCAACCATGTGAACAGGAATCCGGATGGTACGGGATTGATCCGCGAGAGCCCGGGTGATCGCCTGTCTAATCCACCACGTCGCGTATGTCGAAAATTTATACCCTTTTCGGTAATCGAACTTTTCAACTGCCCGAAACAAACCAATATTCCCCTCTTGGATAAGATCAAGAAGTGTGAGACCTCCCTTGCCAACAAATTTTTTCGCGATCGACACCACAAGACGAAGGTTCGCCTCCACGAGTCTCCGAATCGCGTCCCGCTCCCGGCGTTCCTTGCGTTTTGCGAGCTGAAGTTCGTCTTCAGCCGTGAGAAGCGGAACTTTTCCGATCTCGCGCAAATACATCTGAATCGAATCTGCCGAAATCTCGGAAAGGTCAAATTTCACCGTCCCGGTTGCGAACCCGGAGTCTGTTAATACCTTCGAACGCTCCTCCTTCTTTCCCAAAATACTGACGTCCTTTTCCAAAATCTGCACACCCGCTCGATCCGCAGAAAACAAAAAATCTTCATACGCGTCAACGTACTCCTCTATTTCAGGAAATACCAACAAGACTTCGTGTTCGGTGAGAAACCCCCGAGAACGTCCTTTACGAATCAACATCTGAATCGCGTCATCCGTCGGTGGTTTTGGTTTTTCGCGCTTCACTACCACTGGCTTTTCTATTCGTTTTTTCAACACCTTCTTGGCCGCTGAACGAATGGGACGCTTTGTTTGAGACCGATTGCCGCGCGTAAGTCGCTTTCGCGAAGTCTTCGGTTTTATTTTTTTCTTTAAGAGTTTCTTCATAAATAATGAAATAGTGAAAAGAGATATGCGAGAAAAAAATCCACGCCTCGCGTCATCCCGATGTCAACTGACGCGTGATCGTTTGAAATTCATTTAGCATGGATTCAAATTCCGCAGTTTGTTTTGACCGTTCTGCGTCTGCGATTCTTCGCGCGAGCTCATCTCGTCGCTCGATGAGCACTCGTTTGCGGTAACGTTCAATTCGATCGCGAAGCTCATGAGCCACGAGCGGACCTTGAGGAAATTGGGACATCTCTTCTTTTCCCAGTTCCAGCGTGCTCAAAAATCTTAATTCCGATTTTGGCGACTCGGCACGCAGAAACTCAAGAAGACGATCTCCCCGAAGCGTCCTATTGTGTATAGTATACTGATGTACGATGAGTTTGTAAAGCTCGGCGTACTCATCGGGAACAAACTCAAACTCTAAATGCTGGACCATGTACTCAAATAATTCATCAGATTGGATCGCTAAAGAAAACACGGATTCGAACTGCCGGATCATCGGAATCGGATCTACGACTTCAAAACGACTTGCGGTTTCTCTGCCGGTTGAGCGTGCGTCACCAGCCGCGGGCCGAGAATGGACCGCGTTTGTGCTTGCCGCGCGGGCAACTTCACTTCGTACCACCGAAGGTTCCATTGTCAATAATTCCGCAACGCGTTGAACGTAATGTTCCCGCTCGACTGGTTCGGCGATCTTTCCTAGCCAGGCGACAATCCATGGAAACAACCTCTTTTTCACCGCAACGTCCTTGAGGTCGTATTCACGTTCGACGCGCCGCAGAAGGTATTCCATCACTGGAAGGGCGGACTGCGAAACCGTACGCCACACATTCGGATCACGTTCAACCAAATCGCCGGGGTCTTTGCCGAGTTCCTTTGGTATTGCGACAACCTTAACAAACATTCTCTCAAAGAGAGCAAGCGAGATCCCCCGTTCAGCAGCCCGAAGCCCAGCGCTATCCGCGTCAAAGCAAAAATGGAATTCATTCGTAAAACGGGAAAGTGCTTTTATATGCCCGATGGTAAGTCCCGTGCCGGAAGCGGCAACGACATTGCGAATACCAGCCTGAAACGAGGCGATGACATCCATATTGCCCTCGACGAGAATTACATGATCTTTTTCCCGGATCGACTGTTTTGCCTGATACAACCCATAGACGATCGCGCCTTTGTCATAAATTGCTGTTTGCGGAGAATTGATATACTTCGGCTCGCCCCGCTGAGTCGAAGCGGGCTCGCTGGGTTCTTGAGACGCGGTTCGCGCGGAAAAACCAACAACTTGCCCGTGAACGGAAACCACGGGAAACATAATCCTGTTTCGAAACCGATCATATGTCCGTCCATTAGATGTGAGCGCGAGACCAGAGGCGACAATATCCTGCTCTTGATATCCCTTTGCCTTAAGCGCACCGAGTAGTGTTCTCCAATCGTCCAACGCAAAACCAAGCCTCCACGCCCGAATTGTCTCATCGGTTAATTTTCTTGATTCACGCAAGTACTGAAGCGCGTTTCCCCCCGCGGGAGCATACAACTGCTGCTGAAAAAGCACGCACGCGAACTCATGCATGTCGATAAGCCGGGAACGCAGAGAAGCTGCTTGTGGATTGTAGGATTTCAGTTCAACCCCAGCGCGCGCCGCGAGAAGTTTCAAGGCTTCCGGAAAATCAACGTGTTCAATTTTCTGAAAGAACGCGAATACGTCGCCTCCCTCATTGCACCCGAAACAATGCCAAAACTGCCGTTCGCGATTTACCATGAACGAGGGAGACTTTTCATTGTGAAACGGGCACAATCCTTTCCAGTTGATCCCACCGGGTTTCAACGGGACGTACTCGCTCACAACGTCGACAATATCAAGTCGCTGCTTGACTTCTTCAACTTCCGGAGAAGACATACAAAAAATGTAAAGCGTAATCAGTAATGCGTAATTCGTAATCAAATTCCTTGGAATCCGTTACACTTTACCAATTACCCTTTACCAATTACACATGAATTTTTGCTAAAATACCATAATGATCGGATATTGGTGGACTGTCAAAAACTTTTCGAGTATTCCAGACCATCGAACCAATATTTTTCGCGAATATATAATCAACTTTTGAACGTCGGGTTAATAGTGTGTTAAAGTATGTCGCGTCATAACAATTTCCGCGTTGATTCCAGTTTGATTCGAGATTTGAACTAAGGTCCCTGAAATGAGCCCCGAAAACAACACGATACTCTTCATCGCGGGATTCGAAATTAAAATCCCCCAACAAGATCGTGGGCAGTTGCTGCGTCGATGAATTCACAAACGAGCACAATTGTTCGAGTTGCCGAATTCGAACATCCCGATGATGTCTATAGGAACCGAGCATACGAACATGAAGATGGGTATTCACAACAACAAAACTCCTGTCGTTTACGGTAACGCGGGCCGCGAGGAACCCTTTCCGGCCAATCCGGTCTTCAAAACATAAAAAACCATTTTCAAAAAACTCGTTAAAGATAACTGAGGTAACCACCACGGGCATACGCGTCATTATTAACAACCCTCCGGTAGAATCAAAAAAGCCCCCCAGCCTCTTGCCGGAACAGATATCGGGAATTTGATATTCCCGCAAGGATGACAGTAGCAATTTACGAACTTCCGGTTCCCACGACTCCTGTAAACAAATGATGTCCGGGCGCATTTCCTCAAGTCCCGTTATCAATCGTTGCATACGCAAGTGTTTATCTTTTGTAATGAACGGAAGATTCCAAATGTTGAGTGTTAGTAAGGTCACAACAAAAATATCAAAACTTGAAGCGCGAAATCCGAAAACCGAAAAATAAAACAAAATTCAAAAATCAAACGTCAAAATGATAGTTAAAAGTGCAAAATGGTTTGATTCACTCATTATCCATTTTACATGTTCATTTTGATTTTTGAGATTTGATATTTGCATTCTGGTTTGTTTCGAGTTTCGATATTCGATTTCGGATTTAATATTTTGGCTCCAATACAATAACCTGCTTGCAGAGCTTCCCGGCTTCATTCACAAATCTCCTCAGTTCATCTTCGGAAACGCTCGTTTCGTCGAGCAGATTATAGTGCATCGGAATAACAGCCTCGGGAGCAATAGTCGCGACCGCCTTCACCGCGTCATCAACATTCATGGTATACGTTCCGCCGATCGGGAGCAACGCCACGCGCACCCTGCCGCGAAGTTCGCTCATTTCAGGAATCCAATCAGTGTCCCCCGCGTGATACACGGTAACGTTTCCGGAAGAACCCGCATATTCGATGAAAAAACCACACCCGCCGGACTCTTTCTGATGAAACGATTTCCCAATGTTATACGCAGGAACGCAATGCACCATCCAATCGCCGAATTTCGCAGGAATACCAGGCTCCAATGTCACATCAACCAAACTCGTTTTCTTGACCGCAAAAGACGCGACAACTTTTGTGGATGGACTTGAAAGCGCCTCAATGCTTGCCTGATCAAAATGATCAAAATGATCATGGGAAACCAGAATATAATCCGCTGGAGGGGACACTAAATCCGGCGCATTCCTGACACTGCCTTTCAGGTCTTCCCCAATCTTAAACGGATCAATGTACAAGTTCTCGCCTCCACCCTGAACCAAGAAACTGGCGTGGTGAAGCCAGGTGATGGTCAGGTTATGATATTCGAAGGAGGAGGACATAGTAGATAGTGGTACTATCAAAATTCGAAGCACGAAATTCGAAAAAAGAATGCAAATATCAAATTTCAAGACTCAACATGAAAGTGAAAAAAATAATGAATAAATCACTTTGCATTTTGGTCTATCATTTTAATGTTTGATGTTTGAATTTTGATTTATGTTGTATTTAATTTTCGGATTTCGAACTTAGGATTTCGTGCTTGCTCGAAACTGCAAAACAGTTTCGAGTGCATTTCCCACCTCGAGCATCTCATAATCCCGACCCCATCCGGCGATCAACTGCGCGCCGATCGGCAATTTCTTATCTTCAATCTGTTTCCATCCGCAAGGAATTGAAACCCCAGGAACGCCAGCGAGATTCAATGAAATGGTAAAAATATCTTCAAGATACATTTTCAAGGGGTCATTGGTTTTTTCGCCTAACTGAAACGCGACATCCGGGGCTACGGGGGTTATCAGAACATCAACCCGCTCAAACGTTTCGACGTACTCTCTACGAATCAATGAGCGCATCTTTAGCGCCTGTTTATAATATTGATCATAATACCCAGCTGACAGAGCAAAATTACCAATCATAATCCTTCGCTTTGCCTCATCTCCGAGGCCCGACGTTCTTGAATGTATATAGGTGGCAATCAAATCCTCGCCCGGCTCCTTCCTTCCATATCGAATTCCATCATATCGCGAAAAATTAGAAGATATCTCACATGGATTGATAATATAATAGCACGGCAACGCATACGGCAACGCGGGCATCGAAACATTGATCAAACTTCCACCCAACGCTTCCACGGTTTCAATAACACCCTGAATCGCCTTCTTCACGTCCCCATCTAATCCCTCACTCTTCATGTATTCATCTATGATTCCAAACTTGATCCCACTCAACGGTTTCTCAAGACTTTCGACTTTCGACTTTCGACTTTCGACCTGAAATTCCTTGCTCGTAGCGTCAAGATGATCTTTACCCTCGATAACCTTCAAAACAATACTCGCATCCTCACATGTCTTCGAAAGAATCCCAATATGATCCAAACTTGAAGCGGCAGCCATAAGTCCATACCGAGAAACTCGTCCATACGTCGGCTTAAATCCCACACATCCACAGTGTGACGCTGGCTGCCTGACCGACCCTCCGGTATCAGAACCCAACGCAAAAAGAACTTCACCCGAAGCCACGGCTGCGGCTGACCCCCCACTCGTTCCTCCTGGAACACGTGATGGATCATGAGGATTTCGTGTTGGATAAAATGCTGAATGTTCTGTTGAGGAACCCATGGCAAACTCATCACAGTTCGTTTTTCCCATGATCACAGCCCCTTGTTGTTTGAGCCTAGCAACACTCGTTGCGTCAAATGTTGGAATGTAGTTTTCCAAAATTCTCGACCCACCCGTACTCTTCACGCCCTTTGTCACAATCACATCTTTGATCGCACACGGAATACCCGATAGCACACCTTCTGCTGTTGGATCAATTCGTTCTACTGCTAAAAAGGCCTTGAGACTAGGCTCGAGCTCGTCGATTCGTTTTTGGGATTCAGAAACCAACTCTTCTCGAGAGAATTCTTTTTGCTCCAACCCCCGAAGCGCCGTGACAATGGTGAGATCTTTGAATTCCATATTCTTTCTTCGTCATTCCCGCGTAGGCGGGAATCCAGAAATAAAAACAAACAGAAAAGGCCTAAATTCTTTTTGTTTTTTCTTTTGGTTTTCTGGATTCCGCATGAAACTGCGGAATGACGATTTTTATTTTGACTTGTACGTTAAACTTGATTTGACATTTGTCATTGGTAATTTGTCATTCGTCAAATCAAAACACTGACTTCACTTTCAAATATTCCTCCGTCCTCTCTGGTGCATTTTTTAAAAATGTTTCGCGCGCATCCACCCCCTCAACTCGTTTCACTTCATCAACCCGCAATTCTTCCTGGTTTGCTACCACATCAAAAAAGGGAGTCGAACCAGACAGGTCAACCTCATTAATCTGCGAAGCATACCCCAAAATCGCGTTCAGATCTTGGGTAAATCGAGCAAGTTCGTTATCAGAAAAGGATAAACGGCTCAACTTCGCGATTTTCGCAATGTCTTCTTTGGTGAGATTCATAGGTTCGTACCGCCTTATCCTAACGATATTTTTACTATTTTGCAATCTTCACCATGAAATAATCAAAGAGAGGACGGATTGGGATCGAGAGACTCTTGTTCAGATTTCTGCTCTTGCCCGGCATGAGATTCATTTAGATTCATCATTGCTCCTGACGGTATGGATTCAGCGGTACCCGAAACAACCTCCAATGTTTCACTGGTTGTCAGGTCCAGTTGCTCTGTTGCCGGGGTTTCCGTTTCTGATACTTCTGCGTCATTCTCGGTCGTGATGATAATCTCATCGGTTGTTGTCACAACCACTTCGTTTTGAATTTCATCATTTGAATTTTGGGGTTGATTTGTCATTTGAAATTTGCCTGCCCCGTTGGAAGCTTGTTCTCCTGCGGGGTCATTTGAAACTTCTAGCCGTTGTTCAAGTTGCTCAATGCGATGCTGAAGATTCTGGATCGTCTGATCGTGCGTATCAACCTTCGTCTCCAACCTCACCACCCGTCTGAACACCTCCACAATATACAACCACGCTTCTTCGATCTTCTCAAGGAGGGTATCGACTCTCCCGAAGAATCCTTTGGGTTCCCGTCCGACTCCAGGGAGCTGATTTAAGGATTTGAGGGTTGTTTCAAGGTCTTCAAGAGGAATCATTCCTGGATACTCGAACGAATCTTCCGTGGTTGAAGCAGTTGTAGTTGATGTTTCGTTTTGAATTTCTGAATTTGAATTTTGAATTTGTTTCGGATTTCGTGCTTCGAATTTCGAATTTTCACTATTGAAGTACCACTCAAAAACATAGTCAGGATTGGTAAAGGCAGTGCCGTTCTTGTAGATATCTCCTTGGATGTTGATGGACCCTGTCCCCTGGCCTCCTCCGGTGGGGTTGCCGACGATGAGAGCTCCGGTGGTGGTGGCGTTGCCGGTGATGACTGCTCCTGGGACTCCTGAGGTATCTACTTTGAAGATGGAAGTGCCTGAACCATTCTGAATCTGCATTGCTGAAGTAGAGGCGATGTTCATGAGGAGTCCTCCTGCGGCCGTGAAGCCGGAGAGGAAGGATCCGGAATTGTTTGTCAAGCTCAAAAGGTTTGCTGCTTGACTTGATGCACCCTGTAAGATCGTTGCAGGGGTTCCTGCCGCACTAGATGCTACATGTAGAGCGGCGGAAAGCGAAGTAACGCCAACCCCAACTTCTGTACTAAAATATCCTCCATAGTATCTCCGTGCTGGAGATTTGAGTCCAATTGCACCACTGCCGTCATCTGATGGTCGAATTGTTCCGCCATATAATATGGTACTACCGTTTATGGTTAAGGTGTTCTGTGGAGAAATGGTAATGTCACCATTACCTTTTGTATCAATAGTTAGATTAATTGATGTGCCGCCACCAACGGTTACCAGTGTTACATCCGAGCCGCCCGAACTTGTGATAGAAAGACCTGCATCCCCGTCATTTACTTTAAAAATATCATTAGCTGTACTTCCTTGTATATGTAAAAGTGAGTTCGGACTCGCCGTTCCAATCCCCACCCTTCCCGTATCTTTCTGCACAAAAAGCGTATCTCCCGCCATGAACGATCCCGTCGTCGTTGCGTTCGCGGCAATGGTTGAAGAAGCTCTGATAAAGATCCCGGCTGAGGTGTTGGTAGGCGTAAGGACATTGGTAGTAAGCAGTTCCCACGCTCCATTCCCTCCGCTTGAACCATTGGTTCCGCAGTAGAACGAACCATTCGTATCAGCCATCACGTCGCAGTTGGATGCATTGATTGAGGTAACGGCAAGATTGGTGGTCGTGGCTCTCCCTGCCCAGAGGTCTCCTTGAGAGCCAAAGTTACCAGTGGGGTTTCGGTCAGTGCCAAGGACCAGGGAAGAAGTAGTAGCTCTATTGGAAACAATGAAATTGGTACTTGATGCCCTTGAGTTCGTAGAATCTACCTGGAAGACCGGGACACCAGAGCCATTCTGGATATTCATGGCTGTAGTAGAAGAAAGATTCATCAGGAGGCCTCCACTTGCAGTGAAGCCGGAGAGGAAAGCTGATCCAAAATTTCTAAACTCAAGGAGATTTGCGGTTTGACTTTGTGTACCCTGTAAAATACCCGCGATCGTTGTTGCGGAAGTTGAAGAGGCATGGAGCATTGCGGCAGGAGTTGTTGCTCCAACCCCAAGATTGCCAAGGGTTGATACAATTCCATTTTTCGCCGATAACAAAGAACCCGAAACACGTAAACTCCCTTGTACGTCAAGATTCGCGTCAGGACTCACATTTCCAACTCCAACATTGCCCGATGCACCAAGGAACAGATATTCTCCCATTGCAAGTCCTGCGCCATTACGAGACAAAGCCGTGTAAGATGAAGTATCGTATTTCCAAATTTCTCCGTCACCCGTCCCGTTTCCAAGACCAGCAAACAAACTTCCGTTCCAAGGGATGAGCGTACCTACGCGCTCATAGGTCGTGTCTGCCCAACTGGAGTTAATTCCATCACCACCGACCATTGTCCACGATGAGCCGTTGTATTCCCACACCTCCCCGTCGCCCGTACCGCTTGCCAGTCCCGCATACAGCTTTCCATTATGGCCAATAATAGAAAATACTTCTTCGTACGTAGCGTCAGCCCAGCTTGAATTCAGACCATCACCACCAACCTGACTCCACGACGTCCCGTTATATTCCCAAACCTCAGCTTCGCCCGTTCCGTTTCCAAGACCAGTATACAGTTTTCCGTTCCAGCTCGTTTGGGCAAAATTTCCTACCCGATTATAGGTTGAATTATCCCAACTAGAATTGACTGAATCTCCTCCGATCTGCGTCCAAGCAGAACCGCTCCACTCCCAGACCTCTGCTTCACCATTTGACGCGCCCAACCCAACATACAACTTCCCTTTATGGATCGTAAGTCCCCACGCTGCATCGTACCCAGTTCCCCAACCACTAAACAAACTGCTTCCCCCGATTTGAGTCCATGTTGACCCGTTATATTCCCACAATTGACCTTCATTATTACCACCATTGTCACCGAGACCCGCATACAGCCGATCATTAAAACCGATGAGAGCGGCGACCGCATCCGGTACGCTACCCCAACTTCCATTTAAACTATCGCCACCGACTTGCCTCCAAATCGATCCGTTATATTCCCAGACCTCGGCTTTCGTAGTGCTGGCGCCTCCGAGTCCGGCATACAACTTTCCATTCCATGTATTACATGATCGAATTACATATGTCGCAGCAGCCCAACTACTGTTCAAACCATCTCCAGCGATTTGAGTCCACGTTGAACCATTGTATTGCCATATCTCGCCGTCTCCATCTTCGCAAACAATTAATGAACCATTCCACACAACCATCTGTCGGATATTTGATGTATTTAAACTCGAATTTTCTCCATCCCCACCCACCTTTGACCACGACGCAGAATTTCCTGATCCCAATGTTACCAACGCAGGCTTTGAGGAATTGATGATATCAACCTGGTTGATGGGCGTTTTTGTTCCAATCCCCACCCGATTCTCATTCGGATTCACGATGAAGGTGGAGTCGTCAATCGATGTCGTCGCCGTAAACACTGTCGTTGTTGCCACTGCCATTCCATACCCATCCCATGGAGTCGTAGTGCCCACATTGAAATGCTGGGAAACACGGAGGTCTGCGTCAATGGTTGAGGATGCTTTCACGAATATTCCTGCTGTTGTTGAAGTGGGAGTAAGGGCGTTGGTGAAGAGTAATTCCCACGCTCCTGCTGCGCCAGTGCCACAACCGGAGCAAGATGAAACAGTGAGAGCGCCGGAAACGGTTGCTCCTCCTGATACCGTAAGATTCTGGATGGTTGCAGTATCGGAGACCGTAAGATCATCTGAGATGGTAGCATCATCCGTGGAGAAGGATTGACTGGAGAGATACCGCGCGGCAAAGGCAGTACCTGCGCCGTCTTTGGGTTGGGCTGGAGCAATGCCGACTTGATATACATTCATAGGAATATTGAAAGCTCCTGAATATCCGGCAGGACCTTGGAGTCCCTGGACTCCTTGCGGGCCTTGAATCCCCTGATCTCCTTTCTCTCCTTTGAATTTTCCTTGCGCGAGATATTGATTGAGGAGGGATTCAACGATGGGGGTGATGTCTGAAGGGTCGATTGCTGCGGCGAACACATCACCATTCATAACCCCCTTAGTCCCCCTTACCTTAAGGGGGAGATTCTTTTCTTCTCCTCCTCTTAAGGTAAGAGGAGGTTGGGAGGAGTTATGAACGATTGATTCTCCAAGAACGACACTATTGCCCTCCCCTTTCGAAGGGGAGGAATAAGGAGGGGTATTTGATGAGATACCTCCCCTTGCCCCTCCTTCGAAAGGAGGGGAAAAGGAAGGACTCTGCACCACATCCGTCCGTTCATCACGGTTCACCAGAAATTGAAACCACCGGGAGAATGAAGAACCAACATCCGTGATGGAAGATTGGATGGAGGAAAGAATGCTTGCGTGAGTGACGGGAGCAGTTGAGAGAATCGTGAAGAGAAATGCTAACGTGGCTAACCACGTCAGAGGGCGAGAGAGCCAGTGAGAGTTCCGCGGTGAATGATGTTTTTTTGATCGAATTGACAAAACCATACCATCATCGAGGCTGTTGATAATGGATATAGTATATCATTTTCCAATCATCTTCTCCAACTCTTCTTCGGAAATGGTTGTTACACCAAACATCTTCGCATTCTCGAGTTTTGAACCAGCGTTTTCACCAACAAGAACATAATCCGTATTCTTACTGACACTCTCGACGACTTTTCCTCCGTGGTTGCGAATTAATTCTTTCGCTTCGTCACGAGATAATGTCGGCAATGTCCCTGTTATAACAAATGTCTTGCCGGAAAGTGGGTAGTGGGTAGTGGGTAGTGGGTAGCTGGATTCAATGACGACACCATTCTCAAACAATTTCTCAATCATCCGGGTGTTTTTCTTATCATGGAAATAGTCGTAGACGCTTTGCGCGACAATATCTCCGATCCCATCAATCGCCGTCCAGGTGTCTAACGTTTGAGAAGTTACAAACCGAATTAACGCGTGATATGTGATACGTGATACGTGATACGTGATTTGTTGCGAAAGCAACAGCGCTGTCTCCTCCCCGACATGTCTAATGCCTAAGGAATAAATGAACCGCGGCAACGAAATCTTCTTCGCGTTCTCAATCGATTGAATTAAATTCCGTGCCGATTTCTCCCCGAACCGCTCGAGAACCGAAATATCCTCCTTCTTCAAATCAAAGATATCGGGAATACTGGTGATCAATTTCTCTTCCAAAAGACGATCGATAATCTTTGGCCCTAACTTATCAATATTGAAAGCCTTACGAGAGACAAAATGATAAAACCGCTCCCGTTCAACCGCAAAACAATCCTTATTCACGCAATAATACGCAACCTCTCCATCGTTCCGCTTGATCTGAGAAGAACAGAATGGGCACCGCTGGGGCATTTGAAATCGTTGTTCCTTTCCGGTCCGCAAATTTGGCAACACCGAAACCACATGAGGAATCACATCCCCAGCCCGCTCAACGATCACGGTATCACCGATACGAATATCCAACCGCTCGATCTCATCCATGTTATGAAGCGTTGCCCTGGAGACCGTGACACCCGCTACATTCACGGGAGAAAGTTTCGCTACCGGCGTTAATGTCCCCTGTCGACCAACTTGTACAAAAATATCTTCAACACGAGTAACAGCCTGCACTCCAGCCCATTTAAACGCGAGCGAACCACGAGGAGTTTTTCCCACAACACCGAGTTTACGGAACATATCAACATTATTTACATTCACCACAACTCCATCGGTTTCATAATCAAGCTTCTCGCGTTGTTTCCCAATCTCTTCCTGAAACGCTTTCACTTCTTCAAGACTTCGACAGTATCGATTCAAGGGGTTTACAGGAAATCCCAATGCGAACGCCAGCAGGTGCGCTTCTTCATGAGTTGCGATATCGAGACCGTCAGCAAACAGGTCATAAGAGAAAAATGAAAGTTTCCTCGATGCTGCAATTCTTGAATCCAACTGCCGAATCGAACCAGCTGCGGCATTCCGAGGGTTGGCAAATCGCTCATCTTCACGCAGTTCACTGTTCAACTTCTCAAACGACTTCTTGGTCATATACACCTCACCTCGAATTTCAAAGGAACCTGCAACTAATCTCTTTGCTATCTCCTTTAACTCACTTTGAGAGAATCCGCTGACAATTTTTGAGACCGCCACTGTCCGACCCCGACGTTGCGTCGGGGGAGTTTGGCGGCGAAAAAATTGCTCCGCGGGTTCTCGATTTGAATCGAACCACTGTATGACATTCTCATAAACAATAGCAAGCGGTATCCCTTGAATCGTCTTCAGATTCTCCGTCACATCCTCGCCCACCTTCCCATCCCCTCGGGTTGATCCCCGCACGAATCGCCCACGCTCATACTCCAAACTTACCGCAAGTCCATCCATTTTAATCTCCGCATAATAATCGAATGCTCCAAAAAGTCCAAACTCTTTTTGTCCGAACTTTTTGATTCGTTCTTCCCATTCCTGAACCTCCTCGAAACTGAACGCGTCATTGAGTGAAAGCATTCGGCGTGCGTGCGGAACTTTTCGAAACTTTTCAAGTACTGTTCCTGCAACCCTCTGAGATGGCGAGTCGGGCGTCACGAGATCCGGAAATTCGGTTTCAAGTTTCACGAGTTCGTGCATTAACGAATCGCGCGCAGAATCTGAAATCGTATCTGCATCCAACACATGGTACAAATACCGATGATGCTCGATTTCCTTGCGAAGTTTTTCAATTCTTACCCTTGCTTCTTGCTTGGTCATATTGTATTCATGCTAACACCGATATTGTATTTTGAAACAAGTTCCATGATACGTGTTACGTGTTCCATGATTACCAGTATACCAAAAAACTCCGCGAATGCGGAGTTGAGAATAATACACGCCTTAAACGCGACGAGATCGGACAGTAAATAAAAGTATTCCAAGAAATCCAAGAGCGCTAATCAGTGTAATGGTTGGTAAAATAGCGTTTGAAGATCGTTGAGTGGATTCGCCAAGCGCGGTACCACTACCCCTGTATACAAACTTAATCGCGTCCGCCATTAACTGTCCGGTTCCGGAATTCGTTAACACCACGCTTCCGCTTGTTCCGGCGTTGAACTGATATGTTCCAAAGCTTGTCCATTTTCCTTGGTTAACCTGTTGATTGAGTGGTAAAGACGTCGACCCCCCTGTGTGATTCACCGTCAATGTCGCCGCAGAAGCCATAGCACCAGTTAAAGACCTCCCATGCCATTCGAACACCTCGTACTGACCCGGCACGCCGATAGTCGGAACAAATTCCGCCCGTGGAGATCCTGAACTCTGAATGGCGTAAGCGTCAGATTTATTATTCCAACCACAACGAACTGTGTAGTAATCGCTCCCGGTTGGAGGTGTATCTTGACTAAGACGACATCCCTGCTCTTGTACCATGCCTGACAAAATCACCGGGTACCCGTCTGGCTGGATCCGGACGGTCGGCGACGTGCTCATATAATTATTATCCACGATAATATCTGATACGAGCGTCTGGGGTGTAAGCGTCAAAATAAGCCCATCACCCCGATAATTATCAAGAGGACCATAACGCACACTAGTAAGCGTCGCGCTGGTAAACTGTCCGCCGTTGTGGAGCGGCGTCCATGTCCCAAGAGTAGCGAGCGCAAGGTCCTGCCCTGACTTCACCTTATAATACGTCCCGCTATGTCCTGAACACAGGCCATTGAGCTCGCTTGCCGATACGGTTTTGTCTGTCCCGTCTACGTTGGCGAGAGCTATTCCATTTTCAAAACAACGAAATCCTAGTCCCGGTCTAAGCTCTCGAGCGGTGTCGATTGGTCTGCCGAGTTCAACCTCAAACTCATCATACCAAAATGACCAGTAGTGTTCCTGTTGATACCAATTACCATCTGCGTCAACTGCTCGCGGATTATAATTAGCATCCTGATTGCTGAAATAATAATCATCAAACATAGATGTCACAAGTCCAAACCGCATCCATTTGAGATGATCACGCGTCTCGCCAAGCGGATTGGATTGGCTTTCCGGATCATCCAAATCTGGCATTCCTGACGCCATGCTAACATACGGAGATAGGGCATTCTCCTGAAAGGCAATCGCGTACGGATCCCTGACGCCGTGGCTTGTCGAGTTACGAACATCCCCCCAATAATGCTCAACGGTATGTCCGTTTATCCATTGCCTGCCCCACGAAAAAGGAGAGCCGACGTTCAGGGTTATTGGCACGGTTCTTCCAGGAACTTTCGCAGAAAGCTCGTTTCGCATCCTGGTCAGCAAATCATCAACGCCTGCCTGCCAATCATTACCCCACGCTCCCCACGAAGACCAAATACTTCCAATTTGATTGTGATCGTTGATACCATCTCGATTAATATCAACCCCAGCACCTGTCGCCGGATCAGTCATCCACTCGCTGTCATTCCTTGAAAACCACTCAACTTGTTCTTTGCCCCACAAACCATCAGTTGATATACCGTAATAGAGGTTAAAATCGAGGTTTCCCATGTTTGTTGCGCACGCCTGATTGTAACCGCTTGCGATGCCGAATTTTGAAAGATTCATCATCGGTCCGTATCCAGAATCAAGCACGCTCCCATCCGATTTCTTCAAAACCCAATTCGGGTCAACAGAGAGACCGCATCCGACATTAAAATCCTGCATGAAAAGAAGTTTTGTATTTGGGTTAATCGCGTGGATAGCGTTTGCTTCAGACGCGCCTCTAAGTCTCGACTTTAACAAATCGAACCGAGCGTACCAATCAGCAACCGCGCCGTCAAAAGTTATCCAACCAATTAGGGGGTAGTCTCCTAAATCTCCAATAACAGGACATCCGTCATTTGGATTACTGTCATTGCACGCGGTTCCTAACGCGTTACACACACCCGAGCATCCTTGGGCTGTGGTGCACGCAAGACTTGGGGTACACATCGGAGCGCTTACGCACTGACTTGTGTTGAACGCGCAATTCGAAGCGCAGGTAAGCGTTCCGCTCTGAAACCCTTGGGTTTGGCATGTTTGGCCGCCAAGACTCGATCCGTCACATTGCTCCCCAGATTCCACAGTCCCATTACCACATTGAGTTGAATTCCCGCCGCACAAACCACCGGGACAGTATACAAGAGTAGGTTTGTTTGGCGCGCGGTTGGTTGTTGGTATTCCTGTTACGCAATCCGCGGGACACGACACCGCGTCCTCTGTTCCGTTGCACGCTCCGTCTCCGCACCGTTGTGCGGGGGGGTTAAACGTTCCCATATCAACCGTCGTGAACGTGGTAATGGATCGAGGAGGAAGCGCGATGGTTTGGCCTAGTGTGACGGATAACTGGCTCGTAAAGCATCCTGCCTGATTTCCATATTCGCACGGAGCGGAATACCGATACTGTCGCAGCGATCCCGCATTCACCCCATTGGCGCTCAAACGAACTGACTGCTGACTCGATGTTTTGTTGAGCGCGACAACCGTCACGGTTCCGTTCGTGTGCGTATACGCGGTCACTTTCACGTCGGTAGGCGCGCCGCTTACGCCAATACGCGCAGACCCCGGAGGAATCGCCTTCGCGTACATCTTCATGGCGAAATATTTCGGTGATTTCCAAACCGTACCCGCGTCGTAATACACCAATCGGTAATCCGCGGCGTGATTCGGAGTTTGTCCCGCGGGGACCGGTCGCGCGGAATCCCCGGTCTCCAAAGCGCTGTAAAACAACCACGCAACGCTCCCAGCCCGCGTGAGATCTTCATGAATTGCCTCCCCTAACTCAAGTCCTTCGTCAAAACTATCCCCAAGCGCGACTCCGCTCGCTGCGTTGGTTCCGTTTTCGCTCTGCCACACCGGGACACCAACCGCTTGCCCCTGCAAACCAATTCGATCGAGTCCCGAAGCGCACTCGCCCTCTTCATGCCCGGTTGAGCAATACTCGTGATGAGAAAAAATATCTAAACCAACCGACCGAGCGTCTTCAAGCCATAATTGATTATGAGCGTCCCACGGTCTGCCTTCACTGGACGCCATAATCTGTACGCCCGCAACATTGTTGATGGTAAACTGCTGTTTTACCGCCTGAATGAGTTCAAGCAATTCGGTGTCATTCGCGCACGTCTCAACACAATACTTGGGTTCGTTTAGTATTCCAACATAGTTGACGTTCACTGAGTAAGGACTTTGACGAAGCGCGAGTATGGTTCCCGCGATCCACTCGCCAAATTCGGGAGCTGAAACAACACTTCCGCCCTCGCTTCTCCCGCTCAACAAACCCGTTGTTTTGTTCCATGGCGGAGGCGACATGGGCTCAAGAAAAAACTGTCCAATTCCGCGTGCTTTCAAACCCGCAAGGATGCTTGTGTCAATATTATACTCATGGTCATGGGCATTGGGATCCATCACGCATGTTCCTCCTCCACACTGAGAATTCAATCGGCATTTTGCCCCAGCATTCGTGCCTCCTTGACACTGTCCGTCTCGAATAATCGTTCTTCCGGGATTAAACTTGGTCAAATCCAAAGAAGTCGGGGAAGCGTTGTCGTTTGGGTCTTCAGAGCCAGACGGCATCATGAAACGAGCGATCGTAACACCCAAATCCGCTACCAAATCATCCAGGGCTTGATTTATGGACGAGTTGACCGAAGCGCGGTCAACATACCAGCTCGGTCCGGGAAAATACGCTCCAAACCCGGTCATGGTCTGATAGCGCTGACCACCATTGATAGTGATTGTCGTTTGGGCGTGGACGGAAGAGCCTGGGTTTTCCAAATCCCATCCCGTGAATCCAAGGATCGTGATCAAAACCCCAAACACTAACGAAACAAAAGAAGCAACCCCCCAATGCGCGTGGGGATGATAGGGGTGCTTATGCCAACGGTGATATCTCAGCGATTTTCGGCAAAAATACGTATGTAAACCCGACATAATACTACAAAGTATATCAAATATGAAACCAAATTAAAACGCGGCTGATGTACAAATCCCGCCGGGACAATACGTAAGTGTTGGTCTATTTGGTCGCTGGTTGTCTCCAATCTGTCCTGTCGGATTTCCGCCAAACGAAACTGCTCCCAACCAGCGCGATGCGTAACCGCTTGCAAGAAGACCCACATCAAGACGATATTGCCGACTTGCTTCCCATCGTGAAACAGCTGTTGCTGGACAATTGGCATTAAACGAAACAGTAAACGTATTTCCACTCGCGTTCAACCCCTCTTCGCATCCGCCGTCGCCCAAATCAACCCGACCGAGAACATAATTGGTCCCGGGGCATTCATCATACCCGTCTCCATTCCAATCAATGGTATACCCGGGACACGATGGATAATTAGGGGATTCAATCGTTACATCGCTTGCAAGTATTGATCCGCTCGGAACGTCAATGTACGCCCAGTTATGATATGGACTCGGGTATGTCCCTTGCCACGGGTCGCGGTCAACCGCAAGAATCTTCGCGCCTGTCGGTTCGTTTTTTAAAAACCCGGAATGAAAATGTCTCCACACTCCGTTTGAAAACAAATCGGGCATGCGGTACGACCACATGAGTTCTCCTGTCCGCGCCCAAAACGCGACAACGTGCTTTCCTCCGCTTTCACTGTCTCCTGAAACCATAACCAACTCATTCGGTCGGTCTGGGCTGAAATACCCAAGGAGTATCTGGTCCGTGCCGCCGCATGAATCACCCGTGATATTGGTAAAGTGGTACCGTTCCGACCCATCGGAATTAAGAACTCCACACCCGAGGAGTATCTCGTCATCAGATCCATCCTGGTCGACATCAGCCGTCCGAATCATGTCATGAGGCGTGCGCTTGGTATATTCATCTGGACCTGCATACTCCCACATCTCGTTCAGGGCAAAAGAACTCCCGGTGTAGGTGTCGAACATCCATACCCATTTATAATCTAAATTAACAACGATCCGCGGAATTCCATTGCGGTGCGCTATTGCTGCCATGCTTTTTTCCCAATTTACCGCGTCCAGATTCCACTGCCGTGGCATTTCCGCATCGGCGAGTACCACTCCCGTGTCTCCGCGCACAATCCGATGACGCCATATCCCCCCATTGTTATAGATAAAATACACTTCCCACAATTCGTCGTTATTGAAATCCCATGAAAGAAGCGGAATTTCATGCGGACTGTACGCATCAGGAGGTGTGATGTTCGTATTAAATTCCCATCCGCCAGTACCATCGTTCAGTTTTGCCTGGACCATATACGTATTGCCCGCTCCCGTCGCTTCGCTTTTCATGACAAAATCCAAGACGCCGTCTCTGTTAAAATCACCGGGAACCACTCGTGCCACAGGATAATCAAAATCTAACGTATACTCGTTTCCCGCGGGTCGAAGTAATGATGGTACAGACGATGGTGGGGGTGGAGGCGGCGTATTGGTTTCTGATGTATCAGTCGCCGAAGTACATCCGGGGTCAGCAGGATAGTCAATGAGTCCGTCACTGTCATTGTCGGTGCCATCACTGCAGGCGGGACTGGGAGGCGGAAACGAAGTGTCAGACAATGAAAGCGCCATAAGCGCAGCACCATCGCCCCACAAGCGGTTTTGAATTTGATTCCTATTCAGGTAGTACTCCACATTACCCGGGTTTGTTCCTTCTGACGCACCGTTCAATACTATTTCCCCTCCTCCGATATCGACAACCCGTGAAACCAACCCGGAAACCGCAGAGCTGATAACACTGTCAAAATGATTATTTGCAAAACCCATTTCTTCAAGCAAATGAGCTTGCTTCGCTTTCAAAAATGAATACGTAATAAGCGCAGAGCCCGAAGATTCCTCGTAATTCCCGTCAGCAGGAGTTTTACCGGGCTCTTCAAAATCCATGAGCGTGTACCACAGACCGTTCGGACCTTGAGCGCCTGCAAGGCTGTTAAGAAACGAACGGTACCGATTGAGCAGTTCAGGACGTCTGCTGTGCCCGGCAGGAAGATACGAAAGTACTTCAGCGAATGCCGCGGCTACCCAGCCGTTTCCTCGACCCCAATATTCTGTGCTTGGATTTGAGGCGCCGTTCAGCCACATCCAGTCGGCATCGCCTTCGGCGTCCCATCCGTGGTACAACAACCCAGACGCGTTGTCCTGCAAAAAACTGCCGCCATTGACATTGAGGTGGTAAATAAATTGGTTCGCCGCTTCGTTAAAATACGTATTATTGCCGTCTATCTGCCCCATTTTGGCGAGTGCCGGACCTACCATAAAAAGTGTATCGAGCCACAATTCGTGGCCGTTCGAGATATCAAACCGGTGGTCAAACCCGCCATTGCTTGTCCTGCCCCAATTGTTTATTGCGTGATTGACGGCGTTTCGCGCGGCTATCTCATACTTCTGCGCGTCAGGCACACCCTCCTCGGACAACAACGCTGCGAGATAAAACGTAGCAAGTTCATTGGGTCCCTCGGGAACGCCTGTCCGGTAATCAAAATACACATTTCCGCCCCCGTCACGCTTTATGAACTGATCCAAGTACCACTTGATATGGTCGCGGTACGCCGTATCGCCTGTTACCTCATACGCGCGCCACAAACCAAAAAGCATTGTCGCCAAATCCCAATCCCATGGGTTGTACGGCGTATACACATCGTTAACGTGCCTTTGCATCACCGAAGCGGCAAACGGGACAAAAACACTCACCGGCGCCGCAACCGCCGCGGGGGGTGAAATGGTTTCCGGCCCTCTGAATCCAGACGCGATAATAATCACGCTTGCCGCAATAGCAATAACAAATGTTACACCCCAGTGCGTATGGGAATGGTAGGGGTGTTTGTGCCAGCGGTGATAGGTTCGCGAAAGACGACAAAGGTATTGGTGAAAAGAAACCATAAGATTCGATCACGCACCGCACTTAAGAATTGAGAGTGGTTTGATGCAAAGTGATTGCACATGTACTTCCCGTTGTTCCCCATTCGCCAAGCAAAACCGCAAGATCGTCTTCGTTTACAATCGTATCAAGCGTACCTTTGCCTATGGAAAACAAGGTGACTCCGCACGCACTTTTCACGTTCACCTGGTCGGTCACGGACCTGCCCCAAAAAAAGAACAAGATGCCGAGGTCCCGCACGTCAACCTTGCAGTCACAGCTCAAATCGGAACGCAATTTACCGACTTCAAATATTGATGGACAGGAATCCCCGGGAACATCTTGACACACGCATGTATTAGAAAATGTTCCCGAACACGACTGACCACTCACAATCGCGGTGCACGAATCGCCTGGAGTACACGCGGGACTTCCCGTTACGCATATTTTCAAAGCGTTAGAAGCTATTGATGTCGCCGGAGGAGCAGCGTTATCGGTTGCCGTCGCAGTAACGGTAAATTCTCCCGGGGCGTTGTATTGATGAGGTGTTTGACGCGCGGTTCCCGAAGCAACGTAACCCGAACCAGGCAATCGAGTCACAGGACTACTGTCACCCCAACTAATAGAATAATAAACTTGGTCCCCAATATCTGGGTCGGTCGCGGAAACCTGAACCGTTATCGAGCTTCCTGTTGAGATTGTTGCCGTGCAAGATGAAGGTGGCGGGCTCGTGCACTGCGTTGTTTGAATTACGCAATTAACACACGACAATGTTCCGCCCGCAAAGCCCCTGGATTGACACGTCACACCGCCGTAGTCTGAACCGTCACACTCCTCGGTTCCTTCCCGGGCGTTGTTTCCGCAGCTTTGAGGAGGGGCGGTAACAGTAACGTTATGGCACGGGGACGTTGACATCGCCTGGGTAACAGCGTCGCGGGCTGACACTCGGACACACTTTACCCCCTCGTTTGCCCACGAATGAGTTTCAACAATTCTTACACCGGGGTCTTCCGGCATTGACCACACTGTCGGAGTTCCGTCTCCCCAGTCAAATTTATATTCAATAAGAATGCCCGCTGGTCCTGATGAAAATGTTCCGTAAGGAATGGATTGCCCTCTACCAGCGGTCAACGGACCTTCAACGACGGGAACATCGGGCGGAGGTCCCGCTGCTTGCGTTTTGGTAACCAACAATTGTCCGGGAGGGCTTGGCTCAAAAGCCCGGTTGCCCGCCAAATCGTATACATGAATTCCATACCACCACTTATCAACCGTGGGAGGTGTGTCCTGTATTGCGCCCATCCACGGACCCCGCGCTGGAACACTAGTGGACCACGCTGACTCTCCAACCTTCAGCCATACACAGCCCAATTTGTTGGTTTCCGTACACTCTGTTCCCGGCTGTGCTCGCGCAACCCTTATCAGGGGTATCGGGGCGCGAGAAATCGTCGCGTTAGTAACATATTTCGCCCTCCATAATTCCACCCGTTGAAGCTGCTGATTGTCCGTCACGGTCCAGTTCGCTGTGAACGAACCCGCGCCGCTGGTCGGAATCATTTCAAAAGAGGTAACACCCGGCGCAAGCGTGTCTGCGGCGGCGGATACTGTCAGTGTAAACTCGTCGCTACAATTGTTCGACTCGCTTGTCTCATCCATGTTTCCCCCTGCTCCACTTGTGCAATCCAAAGTTGTGGTATCCGCCGCGTCGCTTTTAATCCGAACCGTGTATACTCCTGCCGACGAAGGCGTCCAGCAAAACGCTCCGTCAGATGGAACACTTGCGCAATCCACCCCTGGGGATGCCGGCCAATTAGAGTTGGGCGCGATCTGAACTCCAACAAATTCCTCGGGCGAAACATATGTGTACCCAGATCCGCTATTTACATAAAGACGCGCGCGGATATTGCCACCCGATCCCGCTCCTGTATTACGAATCTGATACTGAAACACTTGCGATACCCCGGCCGTCGCCGTACCCGTATTGGACAATGACCACGCGCCATGCTTCAGGGTCGTAAAATCGGGCTGAATAGGAGCCGATGATACCGTAAGGGAATACGCGCTTGGAAGGCAGTTATTCGATTCGTTCAGTTCCGTGTTACTTCCCACAATCGTACCGGAACAATCCAGTGTTGTTTGGACCGAAGTTGTATCTGCCTTTATTTGGATCATGTACGTGCCCGGTGAGGGCGGTGTCCAACAAAACACTCCGTCAACCGAAGAACAATTTAATCCTGGAACCGGGGTGATCCCTCCGGCGGGCAATGCGGAAGAAAACAACTGCTCCGATGGAACATAAACATTATTCACGTAAAACCGAATGGGAAAACCAGAAGACGAAGCGGTTGTCGCCGATTGGTTCCGCACCCGGAATTGAAACACCTGCTGGACACCGACGGTTCCCGTTCCCGCGTTTGAACCGGTCCACGCGCCGTGCTTCAACACCACTAAATCAGAACGAACATTAATCAACGCTGAACTGCGGCTCACCCGAATCCTCTGTGGTTCAAACGCGATCTGAGAAAGATG
The DNA here is from genome assembly GCA_964470645.1 of uncultured Gammaproteobacteria bacterium. Classification (GTDB taxonomy): domain Bacteria; phylum Patescibacteriota; class Patescibacteriia; order CAYYDP01; family CAYYDP01; genus CAYYDP01. The sequence goes on along the minus strand of CAYYDP010000014.1, from coordinate 1,554 downwards.
GTTAACAGCGTGCAAACCATACATATACTCTCCTGCGGGAGATGAATCGGTTAAACTGCCGGTATACATCCCGTCCCCAGCGTCGAGAGGCTGCATCGATACGATTGCTCCAGCGCTCCAGTCGCACGCGTTGGTTGTTTCGTCGCATATTCCCAATTCATACGGCGCGCGCCACAACTCAACGCTCGTAACGGTCGTTCCGCCGCCCTGAACCACAAAATAAAACGAAGCTGGATGATCAACGGTTCTTGGATGGGAAGCAAATTGTGTGATCGAAAACACCGGCTGCGCCGACGCGTCCCGCGCAATCATCATTCCCCACGTCATCACAGCAAGACAGAAAACATGCCTAAGTACCCAAGTTAGCTTCGAGCGTGAGACGAGCGACATAGGAAACGGTTATGATGATGATTCTTTATACAACTTTACAATATCTGCTCTGCCGACAATGCCTGTGATGTGGTTGTGAATATCAACCACGGGAATTGGATTGATCCTGTTTTCCGTAAACAAGCGCGCGACCTCGGAGATACTCGTTTCCTCGGATACGGTTACGACTTCCGTGGTCATAATGTCTCGCACCTTTGTTTCACGGATTTTTGCGAGCTGTTGATCGATTTGCTTTCCGGACATCCCCTGAACGTTGGTTGAGCTTAATAAATTAATAAAAGTCGGGATGTGAATGCTTCCCTCCTCGCTCATCAAATCAAACTCGGTCACAATTCCGACGAGCTCATGGCGTTCATTCACCACAGGAACGCCGGTGAAATTTCGATCGTACAAAATACGCGCGACCATGGAAACAGGAGTCTCCGGGGCAACGCACACAACGTCTTTTGTCATGATATCTTTGACAGTCATAATGGTATCATGTAGTTGGTATCATGTAGCATGCGACAACTCCTTGCGCTTTCTGATCATACCATTGATAAGTTTATTAACGATAACAGATTGATTGGCGACTTCTTGAAACTCTTGTTCACTGATATACCCGACATCTTTCGCAATAAGGATTTGATTCTGTAGTTCAGTAACGGACCCTAATGCTATAGCATAGAATTGAATTTTATCTTTATACGTTTGACGACTGAATCCTTCGGCAATGTTTGAAGTAATAGAGACAACACATCTTCGAAGCTGACTTATGAGCGCAAACAACTCTTCTTTAGGAAAATCTTTTGTGATGCGATAAACCATCAAAACTAGTTTATGCCCCTCTTTCCATGAGTCAAGATCAGTGAATGATTTGATTTTCGCATGATACATACTACATGATACATGATACAAGCATTATAATCAACGCTCTTCCCACAATGGTCCGCGATAGCAGAACGAGGAAGCTTCGATAATGTCCGACGGCTCTCCATCTGGGCCTGAGGCAAATCGAGGAATTACATAATAATAATACTTTATTCCTGGTATCACGTCTTTGTCAGTATAGGTTACGGTAGCCCCGGTAGATTGAGGAATGCTCGAGGCAATCTGTGTAAACGTTCCTGATTGAGACAATGATCGATACAAACGGTAAGCCGACGCTATGGAGAGTTTATTCCA
>CAYYDP010000013.1:0-30558 GCA_964470645.1 uncultured Gammaproteobacteria bacterium | reverse complement strand
TGGTCGCTAAAATTTTAGTATCCATACCAGGTAGTGAATTTTGACAATGAAATTCTGTTTCAGAATTTCACATATATGTTGATACGCGAATTATTTTTAATCGTTATTTCGTGACATCAACAACACTGTTGTATCTGCCCGGTAGCTCCAGCCAAAATTCTACTACCTGGCATATTTCAATTTAGTGAATAAAAAACTCCTGAATTCTGACAGAAGCTTTCACTGCTTATGTTAGTTAATGACAAAACACATCGTACACCCTTTTCGAAAATCGGGCAAGAAACCAGGCGTCATTTCACGATCTTCATCTTCTTCAAAAACTGTCCTGTATACGATTGTTTCACCTTTTCAACGTCCTTTGGTGTCCCTTGAGCAACAATTTCTCCCCCCTTGTCTCCCCCTTCAGGACCCATGTCAATAATCCAATCCGCACACTTAATAACGTCGAGATTGTGTTCAACAACAAGAACCGTGTTTCCCTTATCAACGAGTCGCTGCAACACGCCGAGCAATCGTTTCACGTCATCGAAATGCAATCCCGTTGTCGGCTCGTCGAGAATATAGAGTGTTTTCCCCGTGCTCTTGCGGGCAAGTTCTGTTGCGAGCTTGATACGCTGTGCTTCTCCTCCGGAAAGAGTCGTTGCTGATTGCCCAAGCTTCATGTAGCCAAGTCCGACCTCCATAAGCGTATCGAGTTTGTCTTTCAGCGCTGGAACCGCGCTAAAGAACTTCTGTGCCTCCTCAACGTTCATGTTCAGAACATCGGAAATGTTCTTCCCAGCGTAATGGATCTCGAGAGCTTCCCGGTTATAACGTTTTCCATGACACTCTTCGCACTCAACATAAACGTCCGGCAAAAAATTCATCTCGATCCGGACGAGCCCATCGCCCTGGCACGCTTCGCATCGACCGCCTTTTACATTGAAACTAAACCGACCGGCGTCATATCCCCTAATCTTCGCCTCTGGCACTTGCGTGAATAAATCTCGAACTACCGTAAATACGCCCGTATAGGTTGCGGGGTTTGAACGAGGTGTGCGTCCAATGGGAGATTGATCGACAATAATCGCCTTATCCAAATGTTCTAGCCCTTTGATCTCCTTATGCTTCCCCGGAGCCTCTTTCGCCTGATAATAATGCTGCAATAATGCTTTGGAGAGAATATCAGAAACAAGTGTTGATTTTCCAGAACCAGAAACACCAGAAATGACAACGAATTTCCCGAGCGGAACTGAAACAGTCAGGTTTTTCAAATTGTTTTCCGTTGCTCCGACAACAGACAGCGTTTTTCCATTTCCTTTGCGAGTTGTTTTCGGAACGGGAATCGACAGAGCGCCTTTTAAGTATTGCCCCGTAAGCGATTGTTTTACCTTGACCAAATCACGCACTTCTCCCTCTGCAACAATTCTACCGCCGTGTTCACCGGCGCCAGGCCCAACATCAATGACCCAATCAGCCGCCCGGATCGTATCTTCATCGTGTTCAACCACAATCACAGAATTTCCAATTTTTTGAAGTTGACGTAACGTTTCAATCAATTTCTGATTGTCTCGCTGATGCAGTCCAATTGAAGGTTCGTCCAAAATATACAGCACGCCGGTGAGCTGCGAACCAATCTGCGTTGCAAGACGAATACGCTGCGATTCCCCACCAGAAAGCGTCGACGCAGAACGATCAAGCGTCAGATATGACAACCCAACGTTTTGCAAAAAATGAAGACGCTCATTAATTTCTTTGAGTACCTGCTTTGCGATGATCTGCTGTTTCCCGGTGAGAGATTTGCCCTTGGAAAGTCCGGAGACAAAATCAAAGGCTTCATTGATGGGAAGCGAAACCACATAGTTGATCGCTTTATCCGCAACGGTAACCCCAAGCGCTTCTGGTTTCAGCCGCTTCCCTTCACACACGGGGCACGGAGTCACCCGCATGTATTTTTCGATCTCCGTGCGAATGTATTCCGAGTCTGTTTCCTTATATCTTCGTTCCAGGTTGGGAATCACACCCTCATATTGAGTCGAAAGATCACCAGAAAACGAATAGCTCTCGTACCCAACGTTATATTTTCTTGCCCCAGTCCCGTAAAACAGAACTTCCAGCTGCTTTTTGGTAAATTCCCGAAGGGGGGTGTTTGAAGAAAAACCATGTTCAACTCCGACTGCTTCAAGAATTTTCGAAAACCAATTCGAGGTTGTCCCAGTACGAGACCATGGACGGATTGCTCCTTCCGCGATCGTGAGGTTTTTATTGGGAATTACCAAATCTGGTTCAACATGCAATTGCGTACCCAAACCGGTGCACGCAGGACACGCGCCGTGAGGTGAATTAAATGAAAATAGTCTGGGTTCCAACTCGGGCAAGGAGATGTCGCAGACTGGACATGAATAATTCTGGCTAAATAAAATATCTTTTTCTTCGTTTCCAACGCGAACAATCAAAAGGCCGTCACCAAGATCAAGACCGCTTTCAATTGCTTTAAACAAGCGAGTTCGTGTATCGGCATCAACCCCGTTAGAAGCCCGAATCGTGGACGAATCGGCAGTCGCCAACGACGACCTGCTTCTAACGGGGTCAAGCGTTGGTTGAACGGTTAACGAGTCAACAAGGATCGAAATGTCATGTTTCTTCTGCCTGTCGACCGTGTAATCGAGAGCTTCCACAATGGAAACAAGCACCCCATCGAACAATACCCTTGAAAACCCCGAACGCTGTGACTCCTGGAGCACCTGTTTATGCTCTCCCTTCTTGCCCCGGATAATGGGACCGAATAAGGTGATTTGCACGCCTCCTGTAGAGCCACGAGATCTCGTGGCTCTACCGATTTCCAACAATTTTTCTAAAATCTGATCAGGTGTTTGACGTTCGACAACACGTCCGCACTGAGGACAGTGTGGAATGCCAATTCGCGCGTACAATAAACGGAGATAGTCATAAATCTCTGTAACCGTCCCCACGGTTGAACGCGGATTGTGAGAAACGGATTTTTGATCAATGGAAATGGCTGGAGAGAGCCCTTCGATCTGATCCACATCGGGTTTGTCCATCAACCCCAAAAACTGCCGAGCGTACGCTGAGAGCGATTCTACATAGCGTCGCTGCCCCTCGGCGTAGATGGTGTCAAACGCGAGCGATGATTTTCCCGATCCTGAAAGACCGGTGATCACCACAAACTTATTCCGAGGAATTTCAACCGTAACGTTCTTGAGGTTGTGAACTCGAGCTCCTTTAACGACGATGTAATCGTTCATAGCGATGATGATTTCGTAGGGGCACAATATGTTGTGCCCCTACCGCATGATTCATGATTCCAGATTCATGATTCCTGAATTTATCCGTCCAAGTATACACGGAATGTCAAGATTAATCAAGCCCTTGGGCGTTCAGGGTCAAGCTATACAACATCTATCCACATAGCCCGGCTTGATAGGATCAAGTGGTGTTTGTATACTACCCATACATTCATTCGGTATCAACTTCACATACAAGGTTAACGCCATACGTCTTTATGATTAAAGTCGAACATCTCACCAAACGATTTGGCAATCTAAAAGCGGTCGACAATCTTTCCTTTGAAATCCTCCCTGGCCAGGTTGTGGGGCTCCTTGGCCCAAACGGAGCCGGTAAAACCACAACCATGCGACTCATGACTGGATTTCTTTCGCCAGATGATGGCTATGTTTCCGTCGATGGAAATAACCTTGAAGAAAACATCGTCGACATTCAAACAACGATTGGATATCTCCCTGAAGGTAACCCCATGTACCGTGACATGTTGGTTTCAGAGTTCCTCCAATTTTCAGCCGAACTGAAAGGGGTCAGCCAAAAGCACCGATCAAGCGCGTTAGATTTCGCCGTTTCGTCCGTTGATATTGAAAACGTCTACTATCGTCCCATTCGCGAACTCTCAAAGGGATACAAGCAACGCGTTGGGATCGCTAGTTGCCTTCTTGCAAAACCGAAGATCATTATCATGGATGAACCCTCAGAAGGACTTGATCCAAATCAACGCACAGAAATTCGCTCCCTCATCAAAAAACTTGCAAAAGACAGGACCATCATCATGAGTACCCACGTCATGCAGGAGGCGTCCGCAATCTGCTCTCGAATATTAATCATCAATAAAGGCACGCTTGTTGCTGAAGGAAGTCCGGAAGAACTCGCTCATGATTTAGGAAAAGGGACAGAACTCATCGTTGTCCTTGAAGGAAGCCACATTCTGCCAGGTATTGAAAGCATCCAAGGAATAACGATAAAACACAAAAAACCACTAGCAGACAACAAAACAGAATTGAGATTACATGTTGGTGATACAGCCGATGTGCAACGGAAAATTTCGCGCCTCGCAAAGCAGCACGATTGGGTGATCTGGAAGCTCATGGAAGAAGAGCATAAATTGGAAGATATTTTCCATGAACTCACCGCAGGTGAGTAAATTCCAAATCACAAGCACCAAATCACAAACAAATTTCAATAACCAAAATCCAAAACAAAAGAATCTGTCATCCCAAACTTTAATTTGGGATCCAAACATAAAAAGGCTGTCATCGCGAGAATCCCACATCCGAACGACGCGGCGATCTCGTTTGAAACGTCAAAAGAGATTGCTTCGCGAAGCGCTCGCAATGACAAATTCTGTTTACTTTTTGCTTTTTGGATTCCGTATCAAAGCACGGAATGACAATAACTGGACTTACGAATCAATCTTCAATAATATTTTCTACTATGAACACACCCGACACTCAAGTATCAAAATCAAAGTCAGAAAGAAATAAAGCAAGGATGATAGAATTGCTTCTTCCTGGACTAATGGAACTGTATGAGAACGATTTCATAAATGACCAACTTCAATTAGATAAAAAATTGGATTCGTACGATTTTGAGGCTGGTAACCCAACCGCACTACGAGCCCACATAGGATTTTCATGTGAAGAAGCGATCAAACGAGTTTTATTAAATACACCTTATAAAAATAACCGAGAGGATGATATTGTGTGGGGGCGAATTTATGAAATACTAAAGCAGATTGTTAATGAAAAAAAACATAAATAAATTATGCTCACGTCAAGCACAACCATTACCATCGCAAAAAAAGAACTCAGGTCGTTTTTTAACAGTCCCGTCGCTTATATCGTTGTCACAGTATTTTTACTCCTCTGGGAATATTTATTTTTTCGCAACGCCTTATTAATCGGAGAAGCATCGCTGCGATCGCTCTTTTCAATCTTCCCATGGCTTTCACTTCTCTTGGTTCCCGCGGTCACCATGGGATCAGTCTCCCAAGAAAAAAACGACGAGACGCTCGAATTTGTGCTCACCCACCCCGTTCGCGACCGTCAATTCATCGTGGGAAAATTCCTTGGAAGCTTCAAATTTCTCGCGGTTCCCATCCTCTTCACCATTCCACTCGCGATCTGGATGAACGCCTACGGAAATCTTGACTGGGGAGCGTTCGCCGGACAATTCCTCGCAACGCTCTTCATGATCTCGGTTCTCACAAGCCTAGGTATTTTCATTTCGAGCATCTTTTCAAACCAGATCTCATCGTTCCTTGTCACCTCGATCGCGAGCCTGCTCCTGATTATCCTGGGTTTCGAATTTGTGACCGCGAGTCTTCCGCTCTCGATTGGTATATTTTTTGAGCGGCTGTCGGTTTTATCACACTTCCAATCCATGTCGCGGGGCGTGCTTGATCTGCGGGATGTGTGGTACTTCATCACCACGACCTTGGTATTTCTTGCGCTTGCGTTCTGGCAATTGACGCGTCGAAGAGGCGGGAGACATCACGGCGCAAGTAAAAAAGTTAAATCTGTAATCATTCTTCTTGTTCTTATCAGTGTTCTTGGAAATGTTTTCGGCTCGTCCATTCCAGGCAGATTTGACTTGACAGAAACGCGTGCATACAGTCTTGCGGTAGGAACAAAACAACTCCTTTCCAAACTCCCTGATCCTATTCAAATCACCCTCTACTCGTCTGGTACGCTCCCCTCTCAATTCCAACCAATCCTGCGCGACACAAAAGACATTCTGCGGGATTATCAAACCTACGGTAAAGGAAAAATTGAAATTGCGATCAAAAATACCGATACCCCCGAAAATTCCCAAGAAGCGATTCAAAACGGAATTCAGGAAGTACAGTTCAACGTCGTTGGGCAGGCCGAGCTTCAAGTCAAAAAAGGGTTTCTTGGAATCGCCGTCAAAAAACAAGAGGCGCAAGAAATCATTCCGTTCGTACAAACGACAGACGATTTGGAGTATCAGCTTTCCAGTTTTATCCAAAAACTCACAGCAACAGAAAAAAAGAATGTGAAATTTCTTTCAGGCAACGGTGAAAAAAACCCCTTCGGTGATTTTCAATTGTTTTCAAGCGAAGTCCGCAAACAATTCAACCTCGACACGCTTACACTTGATGAAGCCAAACCGGAAATTCCAACATCCACCAACGTTCTGATCCTTTCTTCAACCAATCAACCCATCCCGGAACAAGCACTTGCCTCCATCAAACGTTATCTTGCGGAAGGAAATGCCGCGCTCATCCTCCACGACGGAGTTTCCGTAAACCCACAGTTTCTTACGGCAACATCGACCGATGCTTCGCTTGATCGGATTCTTGCTGATTTTGGTGTTTCTGTGGACCACAATCTCACCTACGACCTACGATCGCACGAGACCATTGGGTTCGGGGGCGGCGGTATCAACTACTTCCTTCCCTACCCCTTCTGGATGCGAGCGGTCCCAGGAGATGAGTCTTCCCCTGTTACAAGCGGAATTCAAAGCATTGTCCTTCCCTGGGCAAGCCAGCTACTCGTGAATGAATCGCTAACACATGAAAGCGCCACGGTGAGCAAGCTGATCGTCACAACTCCCTACGCGGGGACACAGCAGCCACCATTCTCCATTGCCCCTGACACGCAATTTACGAACCAAGGTCTTGGATCAAAAACCATGGCACTTGCCATCTCCCGCCCAATCGAATCAGGAAAAGAATCGCGCACAATCATTGTCGGTGATTCGGAGTTCCTCATGGATCAATTCATGCAAAACCACCCTGAAAATCTCGCATTTGGGATGAATGCGCTCGCGTGGCTTTCCCAAGAAGACTCGCTTGCCGGAATCAAAATTCGACAAGACATCAAACGAAATCTGGTATTTGCGAACCAAACCCAGGCATCGTTGTTCAAGTGGGGCAATCTCGCAATCGCGTTACTTCTTCCTCTTGGCTATGGTATCTTCCGTCTCTTGCGCCGCCGCGGATTGCGAAAATTCACGTATTCTTCAACAGCGAAATAACTGTTCGAGAGACGCCAGCCGGGACACCTCTACGCTCGGATCAATATTACATTCGTTCATTGAAACCGAATATCAAATCCGTACATGCCCATGGAGCAGGTCGCAGCAAGTTTCGTTCCTGGGGCTTGAGGGGGAACTTCAATTTCCGTGATGCCAGAGGGCGGAAGGACTTTTTCATAGTTCAAATCCGGAATCGAGAGCGCGGACGAACAATCGTAAGTTCCCTCTGTTTCTACCTCAATAATGGTGTGCATATTCGCGTTTGCAATGGTTTTCCGTGGCGCGTATCCACCCTTTGCGCCAATACGAACGGTCTGTTTTCCGTTTTCAACTGAAACATTGTTCGAAATCCCTTGATTTGCCCGCTGATCACTCGGTCGGGCGAACACAATAATACCCAAAACAATTGCAGTAAGAACAGCGATTGTGGTAATGAGTTTATAGTTATTCATAGGGTCATTGTTTTCAAAAAAGCCCGAGCGGAGCAATCAGCCCAATCGCGCTTAAACTCCCTAACACATTCAAGAGCGCGAATAATAATATCACAACACCCGCTATCTTGAAAAACAAACTTGAATATTTGTTATTCCTAAAAGAAAACGAGGTAAAACTCACCAACAGTAATACGGGCAGTGTCCCGAGGGCAAACGCCGTCATAATCATCGAGCCTTTCATAAAGCTCCCGGAGCTAAGCGCAATGAACTGCATCGACTGTGTAAATCCGCACGGCAATACAAACGTGATTACTCCAACCATAAAAGGAACCCACCCACTACGGGTACCACGAACCGCTAATAATCGTTTTGAAATTCCGCTTGGAAGCGTGAGCTTCAATCGATCCACGAGCGGAACATCTAACAAATCAAGCGCCAGCACCACCATGACAAGAGCAACCGCAACACTCAAGGTAAACGTTCCCATCCTCCCAAGTTTCATCACCGCGCCCAATGCTCCAACGAGGCCGCCCAACGCGACGAACGAGACAATTCTTCCAGCATGAAAGAGTGCGTGCGGGTAAAAGGACGAACCATCCTTTGCGTAACGTGCGGACAACGACAGGACTAGTCCGCCTACAACCGCCATGCACGTTGAAAGCGAAGCAATAATCCCAATCACAAACGCAGTTCCAAACGAAATTGTTCCGGCAGTTACCAAATTCACAATTCCCAATTTCTGCAACAGTAAAAATAATCCAAAGAAAAGCATTCCTAGAACAATCGCAATACCGTATTCACGACCATTCGAGCGAGTGGTATTCTTATCTTCCGAAAGCGAATAGCCGTGTTTATTCAATCTTGATTCAATCTCTTGATGCAAGCGCTCTTTTGCCTGACCATCAAATGTTCCTTTCACCAAGACGCAGCTGTTTTTTAGGGATGCTGTTGCTGATTCAACTCCTGGAATCGCACCAACCTCGTCCTCAATCAAAATTTCGCACGCTTTGCAATGCATGCCGTTGATTTGAAATGTATGTTCTTGTGTTTCTTTTTGCATACTATTTGTCTTTGATGAAAAGTCTCTTTGTCATCCTGGACGCTGGAGCACGAAATGCAATAGCGGATAGGATCTACGAACCGCGCACAAACGACCATGGATTCTATCACTTCGCTACGCTTCGCTCCAGAATGACATAGTGAAGTAGTATTACGCGTAGAAATCGATCTTCCACGAGTCCATTAAAACGTTATTAAAGCTTTTTCCTTCTTAATCTCAAAGAATTGCCAACCACCGATACACTCGAGAATGCCATTGCAAGCCCCGCAAATACTGGATTCAAAATAATTCCGTATATCGGATAGAGCGCGCCGGCCGCAAGCGGGATCCCAATAATATTATAAATAAACGCCCAAAACAAATTCTGTCTAATCGTTCTGAACGTTCTTCGGGCAAGCCGCACTGCGCTCGGAATCTTTGCAATGTCACCGCCCAAAACCGTAATCCCCGCTGATTCAATGGCGATATCGCTCCCGGTTGCCATGGCGATCCCGACATTCGCGCTCGCGAGCGCCGGAGCATCATTCACACCATCGCCAACCATCGCGACAACTTCTCCCTTCTGTTGCAATTCGGAGATCTTAGCCGCTTTTTCGTTTGGCATAACTCGAGCAATCACACGCTCGATTCCAACCTGTCGGGCAACGTACCGCGCAGCCTGCTCCTGATCTCCTGTTAACAAGATGGGCGTTATCTTCATTCGCTTGAGCGCCTGAATCACATCAGCAGAACGATCCTTGACCGTGTCTGAAAGTGCAATGACACCGACAGACTGGGAGTCAATAGTAACCTCAACCACAGTCTTCCCCTGATTAAGCAGTTCCAATACTTCATTGCGTTTTGCAACATCCCCAGACGGCTTTTGAACCTTTACTAAAACGTCATCCACACGACCCACAACACCAACGCCCTCCTGCGAAGTAAAATCAACAACGTTTGTGAGTTTCCCAACATCTTGTTTTGCTTTTTGCACGATGGCCTCGGCCAATGGGTGTTCTGAATGTGACTCAGCACTGCCAGCAAATGAGAGTATCTGACGTTCTGAGTATTGTTGCCCATCAAAAGAAACTACATCGGTAACGACAGGAGTCCCCCGAGTAATGGTACCTGTTTTATCAAATACGACTGTCGTAACCTTACTCAAGCGTTCAAGGTGCTCAGCGTCTTTCACCAAAATTCCACTTCGCGCTCCCTGACCAACGCCCACAATAATCGCCGTGGGCGTCGCGAGCCCAAGCGCGCATGGACAAGCGATCACAAGAACCCCAACGAACGAAAGAAGGCCATACGACAAAGCAGTCTGAAAACCAAGATAGGAAGACCCTATCGTGAGCCACGCCACAAGGGATATCGATGCAATCCCAAGCACCGCGGGAACAAATACGGAAGAAATCTTATCGGCAAGCGCCTGAATCGGAGCTCTTGATCCTTGGGCTTGTTCAACCATGCGGATGATCCCAGCTAGAAGTGTTCCGTTCCCAACCTGCGTTGCACGCATGGTGAAACTACCCTGCCGATTGATGGTTGATCCAATCACATGATCACCGGAACGCTTATCAATAGGAACTGGCTCACCCGAGATCATTGACTCATCCACCGAAGAGCTTCCCTCGACAATCACACCATCAACTGGAATCTTCTCACCTGGTTTCACGAGCAACGCATCCCCAATCTGTACTTGATCAACCGGAATATCTTCGTACTGATTAAATTGCTCTCTGTTCCTTGTTCCCTGTTCCATGAGTTTATGCGCAACCTTCGCCTGCAGCTCCATGAGTTTCTGAATCGCGTCGCCTGTCTTGATCTTGGACTTTGTTTCCAAATATTTCCCAAGAATGACAAAACCGATCACCACAATGGTCACATCGATGTACACATATTCAGGAAGCTGTAATGCTTCACGCATGGGAGCAAACAGCACAACAAACAAACTGTAGCCATAAGCAACCATCGTGCCGATACCAATAAGCGTATCCATGTTCGCGACACGATACCGAACGAAAGATCCAACAGCTCGTACAAATGGTTGACCAACGAGAAACACAATCGGTGTCGCGACCAAAACCAATATCACATTCAATAAGTCCATGGGAAACGGTACGCGAGGTACCGATTGAAACAACCGGCTTGCAACCTCCCACATCATTACACCAAACACGAGAAACGCTATCGGCAATACGGCATGTACGTGTGCGTGGAGCCTGTGGAGCTCTCCATGCTGTTGCAAATGGGGCGTCATGCCGTGATGAGCATGCGGATCCTTGTTTTGAGATGCAAACGAAGCTTCTTGATCATGCGCGACTACACCAACCCCTTTTGATTCAACAAGTTCATACCCAAGGGGCACAATGGGTTTGTTTAAGTCTGAGATTGCAACAGTGTTATTCGTAAACGTAATTGTTGCCTGCTCAGTTGCCGGATTCACCTCGCACCCATCAACGCCAGCAACCTTTGAAACGCGTTTCGTGATAATACTTGCACAGCTCGCGCAATGCATTCCTTTTACAACATATCGTTGAGTAGTCATAGGAATAAAACCATTATTGAACCGAGTACCACGCTCTCCTCCAACCCTGGAGCATTGGTAACGTTGATGAGAGAAACTGCTCAACAGCATCCGCGTTGTTGATAATTTCGGATCTGCCTGACTTTGCTCGAATGTCTTTTGTCATTTCAATTCCCGCCTGATGATGGGCGATCAACGCGTTCAAAAACCGCAGATCAAACGTTGCGTCAACCGCTCCTAGCCGCGCAACACTTGGATCTCTCACTGAACGTGTATCTCGATACCAATTCTTTTTCCAATCATAGAGTTCCTGAATCAATGCCGGCTCATTACTTAGAATGTCTGCCGCAAGTGAAGATACTTCTTGCCGCTGACTCTGCTGTGCCTGTTCCGCTAAGAGCATCGCACCGCGATGGTGCGCGATCATTGCGTTCAAATACCTAAGATCCACAAGCCGATCCGCCTGACCAAGATCCATGCCTTTTTCATACATCGTTTCTTGATATTGCGGGGTTACATAGTATCCAACCCCAATCCCCAGGATAAACCCAACCACAATCAACGACAATGAAAGCGCTAATGAAATGTGTTTCATAATTGAATGTTATTTACGTTTAAGCTTATACACCTTGATCATCTCTCCAACCGCTTTATTGGAGTTTCCGGATCTGATCTGATTCACAACGCAATGCGACAAATGACCTTCCAAGAGCAGGTCTTCAACGTTCGAGAGTCCCTGCTTAACCGCAGAGCTCTGCGTAATGACATCAATGCAATACGCGCCCCTCTCGATCATGTCCCGAAGTCCTCTGACTTGGCCTTCAATGATCTTGAGCCGACGAATGAGTGATGCAGACTTATTGTTATGTTGAGTCATAGGATATATTATCTTATCCACAGTATATACCCCCAGGGGGGTATTGTCAAGTGGCCTGGAAATGTTGGAATGGTCTTCAGGCAATTACTTTCTGACAACAATCATCGCACTACGAGGTGTAGAAGAAATGGGAATATGGTTACCCGTTGGGTAATCGCGAATCGCGCTCACAAAATCAAAAGCGCCATACCGATATCCCTCTCCTCTCCTGGTTCCAGGGTCATTGGTGATAAATTCATCTGTCACGGGGTCGTACCCAATCACCACAACCATATGCCGCTCAGGACCAGGTGGTGTATAATACGGATTATTAAGTAACTGCCCATCCATGGGAGTAATCATGAGATTTCCCAGCGTCAATTCTCGCTTGATTGCTTCCTTGGTCACATTCTCAATCACCTCAACGTGTTGATACCCAAGATACTCGTTAAAAATTCTCTGTACAGTGTCGTTTGCTGAAGTGTCATGATAGCTACCATACGTCGCTTCTTCATATGCGGATATCGCGAAAAGCTGTTCGAGCGCCTGTTCGCGGGATAATGATTGCCCCTTCACCCACGCCATTGCCATGAGAGCAGAAATTTCTTCGCATCCGTCCTGCTGGCGGGAGTCATCCCAATCGCCAAACGGAGCCTGGGAAACAAACGGAACATTCTGTACCACAAAGTTCGTCTCAATGATTTGCGTAGTGTTAGGAAGATGGAGAGTCGCAAACGTACCCGTTGCCGCTTCCATTGTCGATGACGCAATCGAAACCACCTCCTCAAATAACACATCAGGGGTCAATCTCGGGTCACGAATATTAATGGAAGGAATTATGTGATTCGCGTCATTCGAAACTGTCGCGAAAAACGTTATTTGCGAAAACAAAAACACAGCACCCGCAAGCGCAATGCATAAACCGATTGCAACGATCAGTCGGAACCGTTTCATAGCGTCCGAACAATCATTTGATCATCTTTTTAAACTCCTCGATCAGAGGAACCCGCTCCGGATCTTGCCTGTGTTCGAGTGCGAGATAATGCGCAGTCCACGACGCCAATATCAAAGAAGAAAACATGGACTCAAATCGAGTCCCGTCCGATAACGAAGTTGCTTCAATTCGTATCTCTTGCTGTTTCATCAGCGCAGAAAACACCCTCATTCGTCGTTGAATCCGTGGAGCGTCGTGCTTATCTTGTAGCATTATTACGCTCAATAACCCTGTCGGATAAGCGAATCCCTGGAGTTCATTATGATTTGATTCTGGAAACACATTATAAAACGCCGATGCTTTCCCAGTTTCGTTCAGTGTGATTTTCCAATAGTACGCCAATGCTTTATTGCGAACAGAAGAATACACGACAGGAATCGTTTTTGATAGCTTTTTTGCTAACCGTTTTCCTTGTGACTCAAAGCGTTTTGACTGCAATTTCAAACCCTGAGCTTGAAAAGTTTCTACAATTGCGTCTTCTCCCATCAATTTTAACAATCCCAACAGCGAATATCCAATCGCCATACGCGGTTGAACTCCTGAAGGAAGTTGGACAAATGGAATACAATAACGTTTTGCGAGCGCGATTAATGTTCCACCCGAAGCAACCACAGCGACAGGCTGCTTTCGTTTTCGTGCTTCACGGAAGTTATCAACCTCCTCTTCCGTATTTCCAGAATACGAACTCACAATCACCAATCGCTCGTTCAAATCAGGCACCTCCCGCAAACCATAATCCGAATGGATCACCATGTTGAATTTCGGTTCTACGATCTTGAGTAAATCCCCAGCCAAATGTGATCCGCCCATTCCACATAGCAAAAACTTCTTAAACCGACGTTTCAAGCTCGAAGCGTTTTCGATCTTGGGATTGAATTCGAACTGTTTTGAGAAATTGAGAATTGAATCACGCATCATAAAATCGAATTACGAATCAAGAATTACGAATTACGTTTTTCTTACAGGTGAACAATAACTGTTCTTACCTACCGCATGATTCATGATTCCTAATTCATGATTCAAAAACAATAGAAGACGATAATAGTATATCAAAAGGTTCAAAAACATGATATAGTACCTGTGCACAATAGCCCTATGCTCTTCTTCCAGTATTTTCTCTGGCATTACACAACCGCCGTCAAACATCTTCTTGAAATCGCCCGAAATTATCTCGTCGCGACATGGTTTCGCTTTGGCATTCTGTTCCACTTACGGACGCTGTTTTACCCTTGGCGCCGCCAGCTCGTGGACGACACACCCGATGAAGGAATTATCATGTTTCTGTTGTCAAAAATCGGCACCATAGTAACAGATCTTATCTTCCGCTTCATCGCCGCTCTCCTGCGATTGTCCGTAATTATCTCAGGACTTATCACGCTTATCACGCTTATCTGCTTATTCGCCGTCTTACTCGTCGCCTGGCTCCTCTGGCCAATTATTTTTATTCTATCAATCAGCAAAGGATTCCAATCATTAAATACTTGATCCACGTTTCGTGTTCCACGTTACGTGTCTCGTGGTTTATGACCCTCACCCACCCCATCCTTCCCTACGCTCGGTTCCGAAGATTTGTGAATGCGAAAGTCTTGCGCCTGCTTGCGTATCTTTTTTGCGTTGGTGGAATACTTCCACTCGCATATACCGGAGCACTCAAATTAACAACGTTTCTTCCCTGGGATCTACCAGCATTCTTTACACCAATCACACTCAACATACCGCTTGGGATCGCGCTCATTGGCATCCCTCTTGCAATTACCGTCACGCAACTCGCGCTGTTTCTCCACCATCTCGACATCCGCAAACGTTTGCATTCGCATAATGGAATCACCATCACCGTTGAGGCCGCGCAAGCGCTTGATCGCGCAAGTCGTCACGAACACATCTCACCTTCCAAAACCGCGCTGAAAAATCTTTCAGCGCTACCATTCATAGCAGAATTTCTACACCGAATCGAATGCCCTCTCCATGATCTTCATGTTGAGAAACCTGAAAACATTGAGGCATTCAAAACAGAGCTTACACTCCTCATTCAAAACGCGCGTCGCGTAAGCGAGCAACATCACCACGATCACGTCCACTCCTCCGATCTCGCGGTTTCATGCTTTCTGTCCAGCCACGAGCTCACCCGATGGTATCAACAACACGATCTAACCGAAGAAGACATGATACGATTGTCTGAATGGATTGAACATCGCAAACAGCACCAAGAAGTATCCCGGAAGTGGTGGTCACTGGAACACCTCATCAAAAAGCCCCCGATTGGTCTTGACTGGGTTTATGGATTTACTCCCGTACTCTCGGCGGAATCTGAAGAGCTCACGCATTGGTATCACTCAAACGTTGGCCACCGCGCCGTCGGACGTGAAGCGGAAATCAGAGCAATCGAATCGGCGCTCTCCAAATCAGTGAACGCAAACGTGCTGCTCGTGGGACCCGTAGGTGTCGGGAAACAAACAATCGTCGAAGGCTTGGCGGAAAAAATCCGATCAGGACACTCGCCGCTTGTTGGTAACAGAATGTTTCTCTTAAAGGGAGAAGTGATTTCGGGATTGTCAGAGAAGGAATCGTTCGGACTTGTGCGAGAGGCCGCAAACGCGGGAAATATTATCCTCTGCATAACCGACGTTCATTTCTGTTTACAATCGGAATCTGACGGCATTCAAAAACTCCTCCAAGAACTCGCAGCATCAAACACGGTAAATCTCATCGCGACCACTGACCCAAAAAACTTTCATCAGACAATTGAACGAGAATCGGGATTTGTTCAACATTTCACGAAAATTGAAATCCGGGAACCAAATGCCGGGGAAATCGAGCCAATCATTCGTGAAACCATACTGGATTTTGAAACTCGTCATCATGTTTTTTTCACCTATCAAAGCATTGAATCACTTATTCACGACGCAGACCGCTACCTCCCAAATATACCCTTCCCCGAAAAAGCCATGGACATGATGGAAACCGTTGGAGTTGCTGCCAACCAACAATCCCAAGCCATCATCACGCCAGAATTTATCCATCAGACTTTCGCGCGGCAATTCAACGTTCCCGCGGCAACCGCAAATTCGGAAGAAAAAATCATTTTGCTTAATCTCGAACACCAACTCCACGAACGCATCGTCGGCCAGGACGCGGCGGTGACAGCTGTCGCGCAAAGCCTACAGCGCGTGCGAAGCGGGATTGAACGAACCAACAAACCCATTGGAAGCTTCCTCTTCTTGGGTCCGACCGGCGTTGGAAAAACCGAGACCGCAAAAACACTGTCCGAGTGCTACTTTGGATCAGAATCCAACATGATTCGCTTTGACATGTCAGAATACCAATCCACGGAAAGCATTGATCGATTCCTTGGCTCGAGCCAGACGGAAACCCCCGGGCTGGTTGCAAGTCGGGTCCGGGACAATCCGTTCTCCGTTATCCTCTTCGATGAAATTGAAAAAGCTGACAGGAATATTTTAAACTTGTTCCTTCAAATACTCGATGAAGGAGAGATCACGGACGCGTTTGGAGAAAAAGTATCGTTCCGTCAATCGATTGTCATCGCGACATCCAATGCTGGCGCTGAGTTCATCAGAGAATTACAATCAGATGGGAAAGAGACCAAACGCATGTCTGAGCTCATCACAGAACATATCCTCCACCAACAGCTATTTTCTCCTGAGCTCTTAAACCGCTTTGATTCAGTAATTGTGTTTCACCCTTTAAGCTCCGAACAGGTTGAGCAGATTGCCCAATTACGACTCGAGGCGCTCGCTCAACAACTGAAGATTAAAGGGTATATCTTTGAAATAAACGACGAACTCATTGGCGCTGTGGCGAAAGCGGGATATGACCCCGAATTCGGAGCTCGTCCCATCGCGCGAGCAATCCAAAACACGGTGGAAACCATCATCTCTCGCAAAATCCTCGCCGACGAGATTCAAAAAGGTGTCCCGTTTACGGTGACGAAAGAGGAAATCGAGAATATCAAATAAACGTCATTGCGAGTCCTCGAAGCAATCTTCCAATCTTGTCATTCCAGCCTTTGAGCTGGAATCCAGAAAACTAAAACAAACAACAAAAAGATCTTTTAGTTTTCCTTTTTCTGTCTGGATCCCAAATGAAACTTTGGGATGACAAAACACCTATTTTTTTTCCTCCTCACAACATCCACAGTGTCCCCCGCAGATGCATTCGTGTTTTTCCACACTTGTCATTGCGAGCGCATCCGAAGCAATCTTCGACTCATGTCCCCTCTCCTTACGAAGGAGAGGGTAAGGGTGAGGTTGTATCCCGATGTTCCCCGTCTGCTCGTGGCAACATCCACCCTCTCCCTCATGGTTTCCGCAAGCGCATTGGTGATTGTTGTTATGCTCGTGCATAAAAAACTTTAGTCATCTCATTCTTTCCGAAGAATTCAAACAACATTCTCCCCAATCAAAATTCTACATCAAGATCCGACTTTGTTCACACGATGACCAGTCATACAGTCTGCAAATTTGAGAGACAACTCTTTCAATTGATCCAACTCTGATTCAGACATTCCATTAGCCAACGCAAGTCCATGTGCCTCACGATCAGTTCCTAAATTAGTTAAATTTGCTCCGATTTTTCCAGCCCATTCACCCAACTCTTGTAACTTTCTGCGCTTAGCCTCCTCCTCAGCTCGAAGCCTCAAACGCGCAGTTTTTTCTTCAAATGATTCAACTTGACCTTTACCTCCACCACTCGCCTCAATATTTTTTCTCATAATTATTCAACTGTCATGTTATTATGAGCTTACCATGACATTATATTAATTTTACCTTTCTTTCTTCACCTCAATTTTACCACCCTCAACCAAAAATTCAATAGTTCCATCCTGATCCGTTCGATACAAGGGAATTCCGAGGCGTTCAACGCGGCGGACAGTGATATAGGCGGGAAGTTTGTATTTATTCTTCTGCCCAGCGGAAATTGTTGCGTAATCAGGATCAACAGCCTTGAGCCACTCCTCGCTCGATGCTGTTTTACTCCCGTGATGCGCAAGTGAAAGCATGTCGGATCTCACGTCCGCTCCCGACTCTAAAATCTGTTTCTCAACCCCAACTCCAGCATCCCCAGGAAACAAAAACGTTTTCCCTTCAAGGGTGACCCGGGAAACGATCGAAGTGTCATTGAGTCCTCCTTCGGCATTTTCTCCCGCGTCCTTCACGGTTTTACCTTCGAGGCTCTCAAAGGGCCAAAGCAACTCAATGGTTACATCTTTGTCTGTAATAGTTTTCTTTCCGTTTGCGACGATAACCCTTAAGCATTCTTTCCTCTTGTCATCCCGAGCGGCTGTTTCGTTCGGGGAACGAACAGCGGCGAGTCGAGGGATCGCTTTCACGGTATCAGATGCATTTGAAAGAGATTTCTCGGCTTCGCTCGAAATGACGGATGAAGGGCACTTCTTCTCTTTCAACAACTTCAAAAACTCCAAATACACATCTGTTGTGTGAACAACCCCGGTGATAATCACATTACGAACTGAAAATTGCTCAAGCACATTCACCAATCCCGCAACGTGGTCTGCGTGCGGATGCGTCGCAATCATGTAATCAATCTCTCTATCGCGATATGGCAACACGCTATCGAGATGTTCCGTAATCTTCCCCGTCGGTCCTCCATCAATGAGCACAGTTATCCCTTCTTTGCTTTTCATCAACATTCCATCTCCCTGTCCAACGTCAAACACATACACAGAGCTTCTTGGATGAACCTCAACTTCCTCAACAAGAGTGACACCGACGACCAATCCAACCAATGCACCGACAAAAATCCATTTTCTAAGAGATAACAAAGATTTTATTCTCATGATTCTTGGTGTTTGTGGCCATAAGTTTCAATACCATAATGCGCCAAGAGTGCGTTTCCTCCCCAATTGTTAACGTCCTCCATAGAATACCCAAGGGTCTGCACCCAATATTGGATTCGATTCAATGAAGAGGTCTCAATCTCCAAAAACGTTGGAATATTCAAAAAAGTATCAATTTCAAAGTGAGTATCTTCAATACAATACGTTATTCGATGTTTTGATACTAATGGATGCTCAATGAGACCAATTCGAAGGAGAATTTCCCGGGTTTTTTCAAAGTCGGCAACCGTTGTTTCAAATTCATCCGCAATCTTTGCGTTCTCATTGTTATATTTTTGCTTAAAGGTTAATTCATTCGTTTCCCCGCGCTTCCTCAATCTGAACGTTGCATTTGAATTTCTGATTCGTTGATCTTCATAATCAAAAAGCAAGGCGATGATTTCTCCTTCAAAGACTTTCTTCGCACCGAGCGATTCAAGCTTTGAAACAACGGCTGGAACGTCAATTTCCAAAATCTTTACTTCAATTTCTTGCATATCATTTTCTCGGAAACTTCATTGTGTGCATTTGTTTCCGAGCGGCGGAAAGCACGTTGCGAACAACAGTGTGTAGACTTCCTTTCACAAACGCCCCTGCCGCGGCAGGATGCCCACCGCCATTAAACTGGCGGACAAACTTCCCGCAATCGAAAACCCCACGAGAACGAAATCCAATCTTCACAAACCCGTCAGCTTCCAAAAAGAATACTCCGACCTCAACGCCTTCGATTGACGAAAAAAACAAATCAGCGAACGCTTCTTTGGCATCCGAAAAACTCTGCATTCGTCTTTCAACTGATTGACTGATGATCACGTACGCAATCCTATGTCTTGAATCAAATCGTATTGACTGAAGAAGGAGCCCGAGCGTTCTAAGAGTGTCCTTATGATAATTTCTAAAAATATGCTGAATGATACCAGACTTGTCAGCGCCGAGTCGGATCAACTCGGTGGCTATCTCCATTGACGAAACCCGATACTGCGGAGCGCTAAACAACACGGTGTCGCCGGCAATGCCCGCAAATAAATATGTTGCAACCGTGCGATCTATATGGATTTTCCAATCGGTAAATACAGAATACAAAACTTCCGCGCAGGAATTTTGGATAGGATCAACAAGCTTAACAAGACCAGAAAGCGTATTCGTATCATGATGATCGATGACCACTGACGGAATCGAGGGCTGAACACCATCAATTCGTCCGGTCGATTGAGCTGTACTTGAAGTATCAACAGCAATAAAGAGATCAAACATTTCTGAACGAATCGTATCTATGGGTTGAACACGAATGACGGACGCATTCCGTAAATAATAATACCTATCGGGAATTTCAGATGGACACACAATCGTCACTTTCTTTCCCATTCGAATTAAAACATACCGCATCGCAAGCGCCGAGCCGACCGAATCTAAATCCGGACTTCGATGGCAATTCACCAAAATCCGTTTTGATTTCTTAATGAGTTTCAAAATCTCTTTGCTTTGTTTGTAATAAGGTTTGCGAACTGTCATGGTGAGCTTGTCGAACCATTAACATTAACGTAGCCCTTCGACTGGCTCAGGGTGACAAAAATAATTATACCACTCCCTACTTTAAATCTGAAATATCTTCTGAACCAATCTTCACGATTTCCACCTCCGCGCCTTGAGAAACCCGAAGAGAATCATCTTTGTTAAGCTTTCTCAATAACCAAGGCAACCACATTCGTCGAAGAAACACGAGTCCGTAAATCAGCACGAGACCAGCCATCACCAATACCCTCTGCCATACCAATTGGAACCCAACCGAAGCAAAGGAAAGCTTCGCAAACCATTCTGAAACATGAACAATCGTGGTGAGTACAGGATAAGCAATCCAACCAGCGTAAGGAAACGAAATGAGTGAAAGAACCCACGTTCCAAACGATAACGCCATCGCGAACGGAATAAGTGGAAGCACAAGAATATTGGTAAGCGGCGAAATGATCGAGACGGAACCAAAATACCAGATCACCACCGGCAATGCGCCGGTTTGCGCGGCAAACGTTGGAACAAGAAACTCTCGTAGTTTTTCTTCCACGTTTCTGAACGCGGTTTTCCAAAACTCCGTCGTGAGCGATAGCCCAGCAACCGACGCGAAGGACAGCAGAAAACTCACATTGCGAATCAAAAAGGGGTTGAGCGCGAGGAGTACAAATGCTGTGAGACAGAGTGAATAAAAACCAAGCTTGGGTCTGTCCAAAAAATATACAAACAATGTCACGGAATACATGGTCACGGAACGAACAACCGAGGGGTCAAGCCCCACGAACAATGTAAACACCATGAGTACCACCAGTGTCAACAATGAAGCGGTTCTCCTACCCAAACCCACCAGAAACATCGTGGCAAAGACGAACGTTCCAATTAAAGCGACATTGTATCCTGAAACAACCGCAATATGAGACAGTCCAACACGACGCATTGAAGCAGTGAGGGCACTATCCGAACTTCCCCGTTCGCCAATCAAAATTCCGAGCGCGAGTGTTTCTTCGGGCTCGGGCAGACTTTGGGAAATTCCATTTTCGACTTTATACTTTGCGTCTGCAAGAAAGGCATACGATCGTTGAAACTTCGGTTCCACAATTTCCAAACTCGCTTTTCTGCCGCACGCATATTTCACGCCGCGCGAGCGCAACTGCCAATATCGCAAAAACGTTTCTTGTGATAGAACATCAATACCACAATCAACTCGAACGCGGTCGCCAAATCGTGCGCTTCGTTGTGATGAAACAAGCACCTTGCCAGACAGTTCAGGAACACGAATAATATGTTCCACCGTGTCCTCATTTCGCTGTTCAGGATGAGCCGAAACAACACCGATAAATGAGTACCATCCTTGAATTGATTCAATGGGCATACTCACCCATGATCGCACAATCCCCAAAATAACAAAGATTCCTATGGTCCCAAGTAGAGACATGACATGTCGTGTCTCTACAGAACGAAAACCAAAAATTAAAGAACAACACATGAGAAACGAAATCGATAGTACATATGGATCAATTCTCATTCCCAACCCAACCGTACATCCAAACGCGAATGCCAGATAACAGCAGATTAACCGAGTACTGAAGCGGAGATGTTCGAGGTGATATTGTATTTTTCGAGCGTAGTCGAGTGGTGACATGGGGTAAGTATACAACATCAAAACAATGTGTCATTGCGAGCGAGTCGGAGCGAGCGCGGCAATCTTCAAATTTCTGCATTCGCGGTTGTCGCGTTAAACTTCATGACTCTCCCCAACCCTCCCTTATCTTAAGGGAGGGGAAGATATCCTTTTACTCCATCTTTAGCCATTTTATAACCATGACCCTTTACAACTCTCTCTCTTTGCTATACTCGGGCGTTCTTAAATAATAGGAGAAAAAATGAGAATAATATTAATTTTAGCGGCCGGAATGGTCGCTGGGCACGGCCTCTCGGTAGGCAGCCCGGCGATACTCCTGGCAGGAATTGTACTGTTTTTCCTGTCAGGTTTTTTCGACGTCGCTAACGCTGCCCCGCCTACTCGCCAATCATAATAAACTTGTTTGGCTTGAGTGGGCGGTTCTTTTTTTACTCAATATTCCGTTTGGCAGAATCCATGAAATCCAATATAATGAATGTCATTGCGAGTAGACGACTGTCTGTGACGGCAGTCGTCGAAGCAATCTTACCTTGGTGGTTTTCCGCTTTGGTAAGATCGCCACGTCATCCCGATGCAACATCAGGACTCCTCGCGATGACAATTTTGATTTTATGTCCAAACAACGACCACAATTCCAAACCCACAAAGTTCATGAGGATGAAATCCAACGACCTCCTCATGATGACATCAAAATTATCGATGCAGAAGTGGATGATACCAAGGATGTCGATCAATGTTCTGAACATCAGACTAAAGCTAAACCATCGACTGAAGAGATCGGGACGAGGATTGCACCTCCTCCGCAAACGCATCGTGCCATTATCATTTCAGGAATCATTCTCCTTTCCCTTGCCATGCTCGCGGCGGGGTATTGGCTCGGATCGTCATCCATTCTGAAACCAAAAACAATGAGCAATGCGCCAATGCCAAACACTCCAGTCAAAAATACGAATACCCAAACTTCATCCCCACAAGCAAAAACATTCACGGGCGTTCCCATTTCGGTCGTGATCGACAATCATCAGGATGCATTACCACAACGAGGACTGGAAAAAGCGACGGTCATCTGGGAAGCGCTCACAGAAGGCGATATCACCCGCTACTTAGCGGTTTTTACGGATGAGATCCCTGAAATCATCGGACCCGTTCGAAGCGCGCGGACGTATTTCAACGCTCTCGCGAATCAGTACGGAGGATTATTCCTGCATGTTGGCGGAAATGATCTTGCGCTTGATGAAATCAAGAAGAAAACATTCGGGTTTACTGATGTAAATGAGTTTTACAACGGTTCGACGTTTTACCGTGATAAAAAACGCCCTTCCCCACACAACGTTTTCACCACAAAACAGCAGCTGGAACAATTTATTGAAAAGAACGCCGTCGCGTCGTCAACCACCCCCCTGTTCCCAACGTCTGAAATTATGCCGGAAAGCGTACCGACACTCTCCGTTACAATTCCCTACTTCAGCCAATCGCTTATTGATTTGGTGGAATGGAATGGAACGTCCTGGATCAAAAAACGAAACGGGGCGGTTTGGAAAGACGAAACGGGGGCTCCGTTTGAATTCGATTCCGTTGTTCTGCTGTCAGCGCAGGACGAAACCGGATTCCATCCAAACATCCCTGAACTACGCAGATATCTTCTTGAGCTTGGGGGGCAAGCCTTACTTCTTCGGGATGGCGTCGCGATAGAGGGTTCGTGGAGACCCGCGAACGCAACGATCCAACTTTCTAACACCCAAGGATCATCGCTTGGCGTCAAGACCGGACGCACCCTCGCGATTATCATCCCAAAAACCATATTTTCAAACATTGTGAAGCGTTAACATTGACAAACGCAACTAAGTTGCATATAGTTCTATCATGAATCAACAAATCCTGTTCGCGTTTATCAGTGTTTTTGTTGTCAGTGCCATTCCCCTTTTCGCGTTCAGCTTTATGCGCGTTGAGGAACGAAAGCTCAAGGCCATCACGGGGTCACTGGTCGGTCTTGCTGTTGGAGCAATGATCGGCGACGTGGTGTTTCACATCTTCCCCGAAGCAACCGAAGATGGTCAAGCAACATTTTGGCTGTTCGGACTGCTCGGAGTCGCGATATTTTTTGTGGCAGAAAAACTCATCCATTGGCATCACCACACTAGCCACAACCACGTCCACCCGACGGGCAAACTCATTTTGCTCGGGGACGGATTACATAATTTCGTAGACGGACTTCTCATTGCCGGATCGTTTTTAATCGACATCAGGACCGGAATTGCAACGACGATTGCTGTGATCCTGCATGAAATTCCTCAAGAAATCGGTGATTTTTCCGTGCTACTGCGCGCAGGATATACAAAATTCAAAGCGATTCGGGCGAATTTTTTTTCGGCGTGCGCGGCAATTCTTGGAGTCACTATTGGGGTTACCGGTCGTCACCTTTTTGCCGATCTTCCAATCCTTCTCCTTTCAATCACGGCGGGAGGCTTTATCTATATCTCCCTCGCGGATCTTCTGCCGTGGATGGTAAAGAAAAAAGAATCACTCCCACTATCTTTTACCATCTTTGTATTGGGCGCTGCGATGATGTACGCGCTGACAATACTTGAATAATAATCCAAATCTTGGGTATGACTACATCCGCGATCCTCACTCGACTATCCAAAATTGGATTCAAACAAACCAATGTCAGAAAACTCATGGTTACACTCTTTATTGAATCTCAAAAACCGATTTCAGCCGATGAGGTATTGCGCTCCTTAAACAAAAAACACATTACTCCAAATAAAACCACAGTATATCGAGAGATTGAATTTCTGTGTAAACACTCCGTCATTCGCGAAGTCGATTTTGGCGAAGGGAAAAAAAGATACGAGCTCACAACTAACGACCATCATCATCACGCGATGTGCACGAGGTGCCTCGACATCCAATGCGTAGAGCTTGCATCAGACGTTGATGCACTTGAACGGGTTCTTTCTCAAAAAATTAACTTCAAAACAACCGGACATCTTCTCGAATTCTTTGGCGTATGCGCAAAATGCAAATAATCACTGCTCTTTTTTTCATCCTCACAACCATGTTCGCGTTGTCGACCAACGCAAATGCCCTTGATGAAAACACCCCACCCGATGAGGTTATTCTCAAGGCAAAAGTCATGAACATACTTGAAGAAGGTGAGGAAGATATTCCCGGCGGATACCGCGAACAATTTCAGCGCATTTCCCTAAGATTGCTTGATGGTCCGGATAAGGGTGTTTCGATCACGGTCCGCCATTCCGGAATCCGCACCATCGAACACTACCGCCCCGTACAACAGGGGCAAACCGTGGTACTTATTCAAACCGAATCATCAATGGGGGAACGAGAGTATTTCATTAACGACGTCTATCGTCTCCCGGCACTTCAATGGATTGTTTTCATTTTTTTCGGGCTTGCCGTGCTGTTGGGAGGGCGCAAAGGATTCATGTCCATCCTGGGACTCGCGTTCAGTTTATTGGTGCTCATACGCTTCATTGTTCCAAATCTGATCCAAGGCGGAAATCCATTATTCGTAATCCTCTCCGGGTCAGTACTCATTCTGTTCGTTTCTCTGTTTTTAGCTCACGGATTTAACAAACGCACCGTACTTGCCCTGATCAGTACACTCTCGACGCTTGGGATCGCGACGTTCTTAGCACGAATATTCGTTTCCTGGTCGAACCTCTTGGGCGTTGGGACCGAGGAAGCTGTTTTTTTACAAACGGAAAATATCCCCAATCTCAACATCCAAGGCCTCCTTCTCGGCGGTATGATCATCGGTACCCTCGGCGTTCTCGATGACATCACCACCGCTCAAACAGCTGTTGTTGCCGAACTCAAAGAGGCAAATCAGACGCTCTCAAGAAAAGAACTCTTCAAACGCGGAATTTCTGTCGGGAGAGAACACATTGCGTCGCTTGTGAACACACTCGTACTCGCCTATGCCGGCGCCGCACTTCCTCTCTTTCTTCTCTTCTCACTCAACAATACCAATCCTCTATGGCTCACGCTCAACTCTGAATTCGTCGCGGAAGAAATCATTCGCACGCTTGTCGGCTCCTCTGCCCTAATCCTCGCGGTTCCCATTTCAACCGCCATCGCGGCGTATGTGTTCTCGAAAAACAATAGCGCTAACACGGTTTGAAAGTTTACTTCCTAAACAGGGTCGAAAGCGTTCCCTCAACAAAAACACAGTTGATGAGGGACAGCTTATAAACTTAGGTCTTTCTTGATACGTTGATCTAATCCCTCAAGCATCAAGATACTCCTCCCAATTCCCTTTCCAATTTTTAAATCTAATAACCGGTTGTCCGTCTTGGTTGGATTCGTAACGAAATTCGGAAGTCCCTTCCGGCTCGACTGGAACCGCCCTTTTGCCGGTTCTGTGAACGATAATATACTCGGGCAATGCGGGATGAGAGATTCGTCTGCCGATTTGATTCATGATTTCTACTCCGCGCTTAACGCTTGTCCGCTGCGTTGATACTGCCGGAGTATTTGGCATGTTATGAAGAAGATAATACGGTTTAATTCCGTTGGTATACAAATTCATGAACAAATTCCAGAGAGTTTTTGCATTATCATTTACACCCTTGATAAGCGGAATTTGCGCAAGTAACATGGTTTTTGCCCCTGATTCACGAATACGAGTTATGCATTCAAGAAAATCTGTTGTTATTTCGTTTGGATGAGTAATATGAACCGCCATTTCGGTGACATTATACTTTTTCAATAACAAACACAGATCTTTGTCGATTCTGAAAGGGTTATGGGTGAACACTCGTGAATGGATCCGAATTGCCTTTATTGAATTGATGTTTCTAATATCACGCAACATCTTTTCTATGGTATCATTATCGAAAACCATAGGGTCTCCACCGCTAAAAATAACCTCTTCAATTTCGGGATGTCTTCTGATAGCCTCAAGGGTTTGTTGCCAATACGGGCGCATGCCTCCGTGTTTCTCTTCTTGCGCGTTGGATTGAAGGGAGCGAAGACAATATTGGCAATACGCAAGACATACATCAGCTGTATAGAGAATAACTCTGTTATCGTACTTATGGTGTGCGATAGGTGTTAACATTTCTTCTTCTATTTCCCAATTTTCCTTTTTGGAGGAGTACTCGTCAGCTCGTGGCGTATCTCGTTTAGAAAGTAATTCTTCAAAAGCCGGAAAGAATTGACGCCAAACTGGATCAGATAATAACGGGTTACCGAGTACGTCTTTTTCAACAATAGATTGAAGATATGGTGTCACTTGGAACCTTAATCCGCGACGCTCCCATTCTAAAGCGAGCAATATCTGTTTTTCTGGGATATGAGGGAATACGTTCTTCAGTTGCTGAGATTTTCTCAAAGCATTTTGCTGTTGCCATCTCCAATCAGTCCATTGTTGAGCATTAATATCGCGGAAGTACCATGGACGTTGTACATAGGAATTCATACAATCTCGAGATTTAAAATGTTTACAAAAGAATAATTCCATGTTAAAAATAATACAAAATAACATTATATATGTTATCTTTATGAATTTTCTGCCAGAAAACATCAAACATTGCCTTGATAAACTAGGGCTAAAAGAAAACGAGATAAGTGTGTATCTCGCTTGTTTAGATCATAAAGAAGGAATGTTTGTCGCGGAAATTGCCCGCCTGACGAAGATTAAAAGAAGCAGCGTACTCCTCGTCCTCGATCGCCTCATCAAGAAGGGGTTCGTCAGCTTCCATACTAAAGGAAGAAGGAAACGGTTCTGTTCCGAAGCACCTGAGAGTATCTTGTTTTCCTTGGAAGAATCGGTAAAAGACTTCAGAAATATGGTGCAGATGTTGAAGCTTGTAGCTTGCTCAGACCAAAAAACAAAAGTGAGGTTCTTTGAAGGAAAAGAAGGAATCGAGAAAATTTACACTGACACTTTGTTAACTATGAGGATAAGCAAAGATCCGGGGAAAGAGATCCTCGCGATCTCCTCTGGGAATGACGTATTTGCACTACTTCCCAAACACGAGAGGGACTTTATTCAAAAACGTGTAAAAGAGCGGATTCCAATTCGCTGGATTGCCCCCAAAGGTGCAATCGCAGAAAAACTCGAAAAGACTTCAGTGAAGGAATATCGACAAATCAAATCTTTTGATTCAAAAAAATATCCATTTCACGTTGAGATGGATATTTATGGAAAAAAAATATCGCTTATGAATTTTAATGGAGAGCCAGTTGGGGTTATCGTTGAAAACCAACAACTCGCCGAGTCGTTTCGATCAATGTTTAACCTTCTGTGGAGTTTTTTGTGATCCTCGCGGTTCCCATTTCAACCGCCATCGCGGCGTATGTGTTTGCGAAGAAATAAAGACTTGCGTTTAGGAATTTCGGGTTTGCCGCCTTATTCCTCCTTTCCTAAAGGAGGTGCCTGACATCTGATGTTGGGGCGGAGGATTTATGGGAAAAAATCCCTCGGCCTAACGGCCACTCCCTTTAGAAAGGACCTATGATTTCTTCAACAAATCCCGAATCTCGGCAAGGAGAATTTCTTGTTTTGGAGGTGCGGGAGGTTCAGACGGTTTTGCTTCTTCTTTTTTTATCATCCGGTTCATCGCGCGGATGAGCATGAAGACCGCAAACGCGACAATCAGAAAGCTGATGATTGAATTGATGAACAATCCATAATTTAAGGTTACCGCACCAGCTGCTTTTGCCTGCGCGACAGTAGCATAATCAATTCCTTGTTCCGCTCCTCCTTTAAGCACGAAAAACAAATTTGAAAAATCGACCTTTCCGAGCAGTACCCCGATGGGTGGCATGATGATGTCGTTCACCAAGGAATTGACGATTCCTCCGAACGACGCGCCAATAATGATACCGACCGCCATGTCAACGACGTTGCCCCGCATGGCAAAAGCTTTGAATTCTTTAAACATAGAATAGTGATTAGTTAGTTGTTTGTAGTGAGTAGCTACTGTCTACATGACTTAATGACGTAGTGACTTAATGACTACCTTCTTCATCTTCTCCACAAACACATCATAACTGAATTGCTTCGCGGTTTCAACGCACAAGTCTTTCATGGAAAGAGCCTTCTCTGGTGTCATGCGGTTGACTGCGTTTACAATATCATCAATGGAATAGTTGGAAGGAATCATGAATCCAGTCTTTCCATCAATCACAGATTCTTTCATCCCACCTTCGCTCACACTGATGCATGGCTTTCCCGCTGCCATTCCCTCGAGTTGCGCCATGCCAGCATCCTCATTCACCGGAAGATAGAGCGTTGCAATACAGTTTCCGATGAGTTCCTGAAGCTCCTCATCCGTGACCCAACCCTTAACTTCAATATTAGGGTGACCCTTTGCAAGTTCTCGAACACGCTCCAACTGATCACCGCCAGAAACCACGATGAATCTCTTTTCTGGCATCTTTTGAAACGCGCGAACCTCATCGGCAACCCGCTTCAAATGGTCAACCCGCCCAACATTCATGTAGTAATCCTTTTGACCAAGCCAGCGAAATTTATCTGTACGAATGGGTGGATAGATAATCTCTGCATCGCAATTCAAATACTTCTTCAGTCTTCCCTGTGTGTTTTGCGAATTTGTCACGACCACTTCCATCTTCCTGAAATTGAATTGATAAACAATACGGCTTCCAAGGATTAACAACGCTAGCATCGGACGAAACCACCCTGGGACTCTTGAAAGGTAATAATCCCTCAAATCATATGCGTGCCTAACAGGTGTATGGCAGTAAAACACCTTTGAAACTCTTTTAGGAACACGGTTCACAGCCGCAATACTGTTGTTTCCTGAAATAACAACAACATCGTACTCTTTCACAAAACCCGTTTTAAACAAAAATAAAAAGAGTAGATACAAATACCTCAAAGCAGGGATATTCATCAATCTCCCTAACACAATGAGTTTATGTGGCACGTCGCTTCGGGGAAAGGATTGTACATCATCCCACATACCGGTGGCAATATCAGCACCCAAGCCCCGTGCCATGTCGAGCACCAACCGCTCCCCACCCCCCCGAAACAGGAATCGATCGTGCAAAATAAGAATCTTTTTACTCGTTATTTCCATAGTTGAATCTTAGCACGAAACCGAAGAAATGGTATACTTATTTTATTAACGTCATCCTGAGCAAGGTCGAAGGGCTACATTAGTGCAATGGTTCGACCTGCCTCGACGGCAAGGCGGGCAAGCTCACCATGACAGGAAACGCTATGTTCCTTATCGTCGGCCTTGGAAACCCTGGAAAAGAATATGAAAAAACACGCCACAACGCAGGCTGGTTGTTTTTGGATTACCTCAAATCCCTTCCCGAATCAGATTTTGATGGGTGGAAAGAAAAAAAGAAGTTGAATTGTCTCGTTTCCGAAGGCGCAATTCACCTTCCCACCTTCCCACCTTCCCACCTTCCCACCCGCATC
>CAYYDP010000012.1:0-31386 GCA_964470645.1 uncultured Gammaproteobacteria bacterium | reverse complement strand
ACAAGGACAAGGACAAGGACAAGGACAAGGACAAGGACAAGGACAAGGACAAGGAGAAGGAGAAGGAGAAGGATGGCGAGAAGGACGGGGCCAAAGCCGCTCCATCCTCATCCTCAAGCAGCAAAACAGCGCCAATGGACTATAAGGAAAAGTCTACGGACATGGAGAAGGACAAGGACAAGTGTTGTTAGCCTTGAAGGACTCTAAGTTAACGGTGTCGTTGAGACGATGATCAAGGTTGAAATTCCAAATAACAAATCTCAATTTCCAAACAAATCTCAAATCCTAAATTCAAAATTCCAAACACTTTGAACTTTCTGTTTTCGTTTTTGGGTTTTGGTCATTGGAATTTATTTGTGATTTGGCTCGCCTCGATTCGACAATCGAGTCGAAGCGGGTGCTTGTGTTTTGGGATTTTATCCTGTTATGTATTATCGAACTGAAGCCCTGTCTCTTATTCGAACTGATTTTAAAGAACGTGCCTCATGGTACGTTCTTTTGACGCGGGAACTTGGCAAAATTGAGGCGCGAATGGAAGGAGCGCGTAGCCCGAAATCAAAACTTTCTCCCCAAGCAGAACCCGTAAGTCTGATTGATGCGTATCTGGTCAAGGGTAGATCGGGTTACAAGCTCATCCAGGCTTCTGGTTTGAAGCGTTTTGGGTTTCAAACACCCAAACAGTGGTCGTTTGTGTTTCATTTTATTGAATCCCTAATGAAGCTTCTTCCTGAAGAAGTTCCGGAACAGTTGATCTTCGAGCTCGCTCAGAATGTGTTTGGATATGTCGAACGAGAACAAGCGATTCATCGAGGAGTTTGGGGATATGTCTATTTGCTCTTATTAGAGCATTTGGGATATTTTCCAGGGAATCTTATCTTAGAGAACGCGCAACGAACGACTGCTGAACAGATGTTGTCGACTGGATTTGAACATGGTATTGTGACAATGGAATCAAACGAAGCGTTGACGACTCTGGTACTGCAAAATGTGAAAGCGTTACTGCAAACAGAACATAAAAGCAGTGGATTTTTGAAAGAAGTGATGAGTAAAGAAAATTCCAAATAACAAATCACAAATCCCAAATAAATTCCAATAACCAAGTATCAAAATTCAAAATAAAAAGATTGAATGTTCGGAATTTGGAGTTTTGGATTTGGTACTTGTTTGTGATTTGGTGCTTGGGATTTGGGATTTTAATTGCCCTATGATCTTCAAACCTAAAAAGAATTTTAATATTTCTCAGCTTGCAGCTGACAGCGAAACTATCACTCGTCATAAAAAACGCGCGAGTCTTTTGAAAATCATCTTTATTCTTCTTTTGATTGCCTTCGCGATCGTGACCGCGATGCGGTTCGGGAGGGAGTTGTTTTGATTTTCGGGGCGTCCTTTTGTTTGCTTTTGTATTTTGTAGCGCCATGAGATCTCATGGCGCTACACGCAAAACGTATGGATTCATCTCACAAGATATTCCGTCAACAATCCTTACGTATCCATCATTACGATTATTCACAGCCAGGATGGTATTTTGTGACGATATGCACGAAGAATCGGAAAGAGTATCTTGGGAATATCGAGACAGCAAAAATGTCACTGTCAGAAATCGGCGTGGTCGCAGAACGGTATTTGAAAGGAATTTCAAATCATTTCCCGAATGCGGAATTAGACGAATACGTCGTAATGCCAAACCACGTACATGGGATTATCGTTATCAACGACAAAACGTCTCGTCGTGTAGAGACACGAGATCTCGTGTCTCTACCAAACGCACAGAACATATTTTCACAACCAATCCCAGGTTCTCTGTCGGTCATCGTTCAACAACTCAAATCATCCGTGAAACGCTGGTGTAATAAAAGTGGTTTCGAATATTTTTCCTGGCAACCAAATTACTACGAACATATTATCCGCAACGAACCATCTTTGAATCGAATCCGTGAATACATCAAGAATAACCCGTTGCAATGGGAATTTGATATTGAAAATTCGAAATGCGAAAAACCGGATAAGAGGTATTATGAGAGAATATTCGGCGTTCGGCTGTAGCGCCATGAGATCTCATGGCGCTACTGGTAGCATGCTGCAATCGATATTCGGGCAAAACAAAACCCCGCTCAGAAACAAAAACCAAATGTGTTTGGGGTTTTGTCGTTTGCGGGGCGAGCGCCTCTCTCGGGGGAGGCGAATGGAGTTCAATCCCAATAAACATCTCGCTTGGGATGTTGTTTTTTGAGATCGGCGAGAATTCGGTCTCGTAATTTGCAGTCGTCCTTGATACGCACGTAGAGATATGTATTGTGGGTTTTTGTAACCTCTTTGTGCTTCAAAAACGCTCCAAGGATGTAGATCGGCGGGCTGTCCTTTCCTGTGTGATAGCACATCACAAGCATTTTTCGGTTTCCAACCGACTGAATCCAGACACTTTTTTCATCACTCCATGGGGTGGGACCGTAATCATCCCAATCTTTCTGATCGGTGATTGAGAAAGTATCCTTTTTAGCAATGCACTCGTCAGGAATGACGAGTTTGTCCTGGGCGAGCGACGCCGTTGCCGCGAAGCTCAAACCCAAAAACAGAGCGAGAAAAAGCGGGATAAAACGTTTCATTTGAAACAATCCTTTCTGTCTGTTTGTAGAGCCATGAGATCTCATGGCTCTACGGATTTCGTATAGGTTTGCAAACTCCGCGCCCGAGAAAGCGGAGTTTTCTGTGAATTTGTGAAAAGAGCAGTCGCAAAGCGACAGGCTATTATGCCAGAAGAAGAAGAAGTCAACCCTAGACGCAGATGTAGGAGAGTCGAAAGTTCAAACCCCTCTGTATCTCCCCTTCGTAAGGGGAGAACAAAGTTCAAAATTATCCCCTCCTTACGAAGGATGGGGATGGGGGGAGGTTTGTGTTGATTTTTACTGAATTATTCGGTAAAGTAACAGCATGCCACAAGAACAATCATTCATGGAAAAATCGGTTTCTCTTTGCAAGCGCAGAGGTTTTGTATTTCCGTCGTCTGAAATCTACGGTGGCTTTGCTGCAGTGTATGACTATGGACACTATGGAACCCTTTTGAAAAACAACATCCGCGATGCGTGGTGGAGGGCGATGGTACAAGAACGAGATGATGTGGTGGGTCTTGATAGCGCTGTGTTCATGCATCCGAAGACATGGGTTGCGTCGGGGCATGTGGGGAGTTTCAACGACCCGCAAATTGATTGCCGCAAGTGCAAGAATCGATTCCGCGCTGACCACGTACTGGAAGAGTTCGGAATTGACGCGGACAAACAGCCAATTGAGTTTGTGAATGATCAACTGAATAAACTTCGTTCAGAGAAAAAACTGAAGTGTGCAGTATGTGGATCGACCGACCTCACGGAGGCAAAGGTGTTTTCGCTCATGGTGAAGTCTAATCTTGGAAGCCCAACCGAGGCGTTGTCAGAAGAGAACGTTGTGTATCTTCGTCCGGAAACCTGCGGTGGAATTTATTTGGATTACAAAAATACCCTTCAATCCACGCGCGTGAAATTGCCATTTGGGATCGCTCAGGTGGGGAAAGCGTTTCGCAACGAAATTGTTGCTCGACAGTTTATCTTCCGCACGCGCGAATTTGAACAAATGGAAATGCAGTACTTTCATCACCCTTCGGTCACCAAAGAAAAATATGAAGAATGGAAGGCGGCGCGTTGGCAGTGGTACTTGGATCTTGGAATTGACGAGAAACGATTACGGTTCAAAAAACATGAAAAACTTGCTCACTATGCTTCGGAAGCTTTTGATATTGAGTTTGATTTCAGGTCGCTTGGAGGATTCAAAGAAGTTGAAGGTATTCACGCGCGTGGCGATTGGGATTTGTCACAACATGCGAAGTTTTCGGGAGAGGATTTATCATATTTGGATGATAAAACGGGTGAGAAATTCATTCCTCACATCATGGAGACCTCTGCTGGTTTGAGCAGGATGTTCTTGATGGTGCTTGATCAGGCGTTTGAGGAAGAGAAACTCGAAGGAGATGACGTACGAACAGTGTTGAGGCTGCCAAAAGCGCTTGCTCCAGTGAAAGTCGCGGTGTTTCCGCTTCTCAAAAATAAACCAGAATTAGTTGCCAAAGCACGAGAGATTTACGATTCACTGAAAATTCACATGCAGTGCGAGTTTGACGACAACGGCAATGTTGGCAAACGATACCGCAGGCAAGACGAAATTGGGACTCCGTATTGCATCACGGTTGACTTTCAAACCCTTGAGGACAATACGGTAACTGTGAGAGATCGGGATACAATGAAGCAGGAGAGGGTTAAGGTTGATGCGTTGAAGGTTTATTTTGATGAACAGTTCTAGAAATAAGAGTGTCATTGCGAGGAGTCTTCGACGAAGCAATCTTACCAAAGCGGTATGGGGAATCAGTATTACGTCTACATCCTCGCAAATAAGAATAAAACAACGCTGTACATCGGAGTCACAAATAACTTAGTCAGAAGAGTTTTTGAACATAAAGAAAAGCTTATAGAAGGATTCACAAAAACCTATAACGTTGATAGACTGGTGTATTATGAAATCCATGAAGGTATAAACGAAGCTATCGAAAGAGAAAAACAGATTAAGGGTGGTTCACGGAACAAGAAGATTAAATTGATCAAGGAAATAAACCCTGATTGGAACGATTTGTACCAGGAAATAACGCAATAACGCCAAGGTAAGATCGCCACGCGAAACTCTCGCGATGACAGATTATTTACTCGGAATACTTTGAATAATCCTCTCTAACGTTTCTTCCGGAGAGATTGAGGTGGTGTCGATGATGAGATCGAAGTTGGCTGGATTGAAAATATCGATCCCGTAATATTTGAGATAACGCTTTCGGTCGGATTCTTTACGCGCTGCGAGTCCCGCAACAGCCTCTTCAATAGTTTGATAATTTGTTTCGTTTCTCCCCTTTGAATCTTCTTTCAAGTGTTCAACAATTCTTCTGGCGCCTTCGCGAGGATCAACTTGCAAGAACACTTTGAGTGAGTGGGGAATAAAGTGCCACGCTGTCCTACTTTCAATGATAAAATTAGCTTCTGTTGCTCCAAGGTGTTTGATGTAGTCTTCAACCTCAGTGTCGGTTGTTGGGTCGGTTTCTCCAAGTTTATTGTACTCATCCAAGGTCATTCCACGCTCGGCGGCTTTTTGCCGTCGAATCGCGCCCATGTAATAGCGTTTCATACCAAGTTTCTCGCTCAAGGCTTTCGCTGCGGTTGATTTGCCTGAACCCTCGTTACCGGAAATGGAGATAATCATAATGTTTTTGTCATGGTGAGCTTGTCGAATCCATGACATCCAAGGTAGTCCTTCGACGGGCTCAGGGTGACAAGTTGTTTTGGACAACTTAGTAAAAGGTTGGTAGGATGATAGCATACCAAAACGAAATTCCAAATACCAAATTACAAATCTCAAATAAGCTCCAAATATCAAATATAAAATTCCAAACAATTGAAGTTTTGTTTTGGATTTTGAAAATTGAGATTTATTTGTGATTTGGTGCTTGTGATTTGTAACTTTTCACTATGAACCTTTGTCATCGATTTACCCTCTCAAATGGATTGCCGGTATTAGTTGTTCCAACAACGGGAACAACCGTCTCAACCATTGTGTTGGTGTGTGTTGGATCGCGGTATGAAACCAGAGCAACATCCGGACTTGCCCATTTCATTGAGCACATGCATTTTAAGGGAACAGTAAAACGACCAACTTTTTTTGAATTGACTAAAGATTTGGACTCGCTTGGCGCTGAATATAACGCGTTCACGGATCGTGAGGTGACAGGGTATTGGATCAAGAGTCAGTCCGAAACAATGGAGCAATCCCATGAACTTCTTTCTGATATGTTGTTTGCTTCGACGTTCCCTGAGGGAGAGATGGCGAGAGAAAAACAAGTTATTCTTGAAGAGTTGAAGATGTATGAAGATAATCCCATGCTCAAAATTGGGGATTTGCTGAACGAAGCAGTGCGTGGAGATACGCCCCTGGGGTGGAATATTGCTGGAACTCCCAAATCAGTAACGTCGTTTACTCATAGAAATCTTACGCAATTTCACAAAGCAAATTATTTGCCAAGCAACATGGTTCTTGTGGTGGCTGGAGGAGTAGCAAGCCGCAGAATTCAAACCTCGTTAAGGCGATTTTTTGGACTAGCCTCTGGGGTCAAGCGACACATTGGGTATCGACCGCAAAAGACATTCCGAAATCGGGTAATTCTCAAGCGGATTGAGTCTGATCAGGTCACGTGCGCGTTCTCAATGCCGGCGTTTCGTCACAAGGATACGCGACTTTTGTCCCTCAAATTATTATCAATTGTTGTTGGAGAGGGAATGTCATCCAGACTTTTTACGGAAATTAGAGAACGACGAGGATTGTGCTATTCAGTTTCCTCGGGAGTTGACTCGCTCCATGATACAGGATCGTTTCTTGTTTCTGCGGGGTTGGATAAGGTTCGATTCCAAGAGGCGTTTTCTGCCATTTGGGAAGTGCTCGACGGAGTCAAGCGGGGCGGTGTTACCGAAGAAGAATTATCTCGAGCGAAGACCAATGCAAAAGGCAAATTTCTCATCTCCATGGAAGATTCTGATTCCGTGGCACGATATTGGGGTTCCAACGCCCTGTTTAAACAAACGTATGAATCTCCAGCGCAACTTCTTAAGCGTCTGAACGGCGTAACATTACGGGATGTGAATGCCATTGCCAAGACGGTGATTGACAGAAAAAAACTATCGCTTGCTGTGATTGGGGCATTCAAGGGTGAGGAGGAAGTTAAGAAAGTAATTTTTAATTCCTAATTTCTAATTCCTAAATGACCAGTCTCCAGTGGCCAAAACGTTTTGTTTTTTGATTTTGAATTTGTTTGGAATTTGGTGCTTGTGATTTGGGGTTTCTTTAGAAATTAGGTCAACTAGAAATTCGTCGTTCTTGTTGTTTTTTCTTTAATTAGGACGTATACTAATCCTATGGATTCTCAAATTAAAGACGTTATCAGTTACAAATCGTTATTTCGCGTTCTTTTGTTTATTGCTGGCGTGTACGTCTTGTATTTGGTCAGAGACATTGTAGGGATTTTGTTTGTCGCGGTCGTTCTTTCTTCCGCAATTAGTCCATGGGTTGCAACATTGCAGAAGCGCGGACTCAATCGAACGCTCTCCATTCTCGTACTCTATCTGGGTTTTTTGATCGTTGTTGGCGGGGTGGTTGCGCTGTTGATTCCCTTGTTGGTGACCGAATTCACCCAGCTCGCAAAAGCGTTTCCTGATTATTACCAAAGGCTTTCAGAGTGGATTGCTGGATCCTCGTCTCAGCTGTCTGATCAATCGACTGTGATTTCTGTCCAGCAGGGGGTGGAGAACCTACCGAATACGGCTCTTGGAGCGCTCTCGAGCATTGTGACAGCGTTAGTTACCGTGTTTGGTGGGCTTGCATACTTCATCCTCGTCTTGGTGCTTTCGTTTTACATGACAGCGGAGGAAGACGGTGTAAAAAAATTTATTAGTTTCTTTGTACCGCTTCAACACCGCGAGTACGTGGGAGAACTGATTTTGAGAATTCAGAAAAAGATGGGATTGTGGCTACGCGCCCAGTTGGTGCTCATGGCATCGATAGGACTGCTTACATTTATTGGTTTGAGTATTTTTGGGGTTAAGTACGCGGTTGTGCTTTCTTTGCTTGCGGGTCTCACTGAAATCATCCCGTACGTCGGTCCTGTGCTGGGGGCCGTACCCGCGGTGCTGATCGCATTTTTAGACTCACCTCTCAAAGGTTTGTTAGTCATTGCAATGTATGTGCTGATTCAGCAGTTCGAAAATCATTTTCTTGTTCCCAAAATCATGCAAAAGGCGGTTGGGCTTCATCCTTTGCTGGTGATTGTTGCAATACTCCTTGGCGCAAAATTTGGCGGTGTCGTGGGTGCGCTTCTCGCGGTTCCTGTTGCAGCTGCTGTTGTGATGTTGGTGGAGGAGTATTGGAAGACGAAAACTACGAACAGGGTTTAGCGTATAGCGTTCAGGGTATAGGCGAATACGATAACATTCCTCCTTGGCGCATTGACTGAACGCTAACCGTTAACCACTCAACGCTATGCCTTGTCTGTACATCGTCTCCACCCCCATTGGCAATTTGGAAGATATCACCTATCGAGCGGTAAGAATATTAAAAGAAGTTGACGCGATTGTGTGTGAAGATACGAGGCACACAAGAACGCTTTTGGATCATTACGAGATTAAGAAACCGATGTACTCGTTTCATGAGAGGAGCTCTGATAAAGATCTCAAATTTATCGTGTCGTTGTTGGAATCGGGAAAGAACCTCGCGTATGTGACCGACGCGGGAACGCCTGGGATTGCGGATCCAGGGAATAAACTCGTATCGTGGATCATGGATCATGGATCAAAGGATGACTTGATGCGTGATACGAGTTACGTGTTACGTGATATTTCCGTTGTTCCCGTTCCAGGTCCTTCTGCTCTCACCGCAGCGATCTCCATCTGCGGGTTTAACATGCAAGAGTTTCGTTTTTTTGGATTTTTACCTCATAAAAAGGGGAGACGGACGAGGATTAAAGAGATTGTTGAAAGCAACGTTCCCGTGGTTTTGTTCGAATCAAAATACCGGATTCAAAAGTTATTTGAGGAATTTATTGCTATTTCGACATCCGTGGTAGGGGCGCGATTAATCGCGCCCCTACAGGAGGACAACGAATACAGCAACTTCAAGCACCGTCAATGCTTCGTCGCAAACGACCTTACCAAGAAATTTGAAACTGTGTATCGTGGGGCGATTGAAGAAGTTGCGTCTCAACTTGCGCAAAACACTCCAAAAGGAGAGTTTGTTGTGATCATCAATCATTTTTTTGGCGGGTAATGGGTTTCAAAATGTTCAAGTTGTCGGTTAAGTTTCTCCATTAGTTCATTAATTTCTTTTTGTAGTTTTGGGTTTGGTGTAGAATCTTCAGAGGTACTTTTCCACAATGAATCGAGTTTCGCTGTGGTTATACTGATTTGATGGGCCATTTTCCACTTTTGATCAACTTTCTCACGTTGTTCTAAAGCATGCGTTATTAGGGCGTAAACAAGAATGGGGATCGATGAGCATTTCACCATTCTTTTGAGGCGGTTAATGAGGTAGCGATATTGATTTTCAAAATTATTTGTAGGTGTTTCGTGGCGACTCGTAGTTTCGATTCGTTTCATAAAAGTATTCTACTGTCGTTTTATGCGTGTCGAAGGATTATAACTTGAAAGAGTTCGACATTGCTTACCATGACAACAGCTAAATGATTACTATTTGTGGTCGGGGTTGTTGTTGTTTTCTTTTTTGCGAGAAAATAAAACAGAACACCTGCAATAACGATGATAATCGCGTTTATGGATAAAATTATATTCGTTGTCGTCATAGCTATTTTTTAGATTTTAATAATACTAATAGAATGATTATCAGGACGATTCCAGCAAAGATATAAAAAATCCAGAATCC
The DNA here is from genome assembly GCA_964470645.1 of uncultured Gammaproteobacteria bacterium. GTDB lineage: Bacteria > Patescibacteriota > Patescibacteriia > CAYYDP01 > CAYYDP01 > CAYYDP01. Next base: position 21,900 of record CAYYDP010000012.1, on the reverse strand, counting down.
TTGTGAAATTGAATTGGGGGTCTGAAAATCGAGTATACACAACGTCTGAGGTTATTATACTCCCGCTCTTTTGGGAATGTCAAAGAAAGGGTATACTGGAACTATGTCCAACTTCCTCATTTTTGACGGTCACGCGATTTTACATCGCGCGTATCACGCATTGCCGCCGCTGACCAATAAAAAGGGTCAGCTTACAAACGCAGTATACGGTTTTTTATTGGTCTTGTTTAAGGTTCTCAAAGAGTATGAACCAAAGCATATTGCCGTGTGTTTTGATACGGACGCGAAAACATTCCGGGATGAATTGTATCAGGAATACAAAGCCAATCGCGTGGAAACAGATCAGGAATTGAAAGACCAGGTCCCCATGATTCAGGACGTTTTGAAAACCTTCGGCATTACGGTTGTTGAGAAAGAGGGCTTTGAAGCAGATGATTGTATTGGAACATTAGTAAGACGAGGATATGAAGATCTTCCTGATGCGAAGTTGATTATTGTTACTGGTGATGCAGACACCTTGCAGCTCGTAAATGAGCGCATTGCAGTGTATATGCTTCGCAAGGGTATGAGCGATACGGTGTTGATGCACGCTGGGGAGGTCAAAGAAAAATACGGTGTTTCTGCAGAGGAATTGATCGAGTGGAAAGCGCTTCGAGGAGACGCATCAGACAATATTCCTGGTGTCAGGGGCATCGGGGAGAAGACCGCAACCGAGCTCATTCAGAAATTTCATTCCATTGAGCGGCTGTATCAGTCGCTTGATTCGATTGAATCAGTAACATTGCGAGCTAAACTAGAGGCAGGAAAGAGCGATGCACAGCTTTCCCGAACGCTTGCGACCATCAAACGCGATGTCCCGCTTGATTTGGAGTTTGCAACGTTTGAGTGGAAGGGGTTTGATGAAGGTGCGGTAACAGAAAAATTATTGGAGTACGGATTTCGTTCGCTCGTGGCTCGAATTCCTTCTATGAAGAAACAAGGACAGTTTTTTTTTAAGCAAAAGGACAAAATCACAGAAAACGCAAAAACACTAAAACGCAAAAGTACCTCCGTCATTCCCGCGAAGGCGGGAATCCAGAAACAAAAATTAACAAAAAAAGACTTAAATTCTTTTGGTGTTTCTGTTGGTTTTCTGGATCCCAAGTCAAAGCTTGGGATGACAATGATCCTTGATCAGAAGGATTATTCAACACTTAAACAAGAATGGTTGAAATTTGGGCTCATCGTCCGCGTCTATCAAGATAAGGTGGAAACAGTATTGACCCTATGTGCGAATCAAAAGCTGTTCGTCTTACGAAATAAGGATGTTGAAACGCATAAATTATTCTTACGAGAAACCCTCTCTTCCCCTGAGATTAATAAAATCGGACACGACCTGAAAACCGACTATAAAGCATTGAAAAGTCTCGGGTTGACACTTCATCCTCTATGGTTTGATTGTAAGATTGCTGGGTATGTTCTGGACGCAGGAACGAGGAAGTATGACCTTTCCGATCTCATAGAAACATATGCATCTGATGTAGAGACACGAGATCTCGTGTCTCTACCAGAGGTCGGGTCACGAACATGGTCAAACGATCGAATGCAAGAAAATTTGTTTGTTTATCGGTTATTTCAAATATTAGACAAAGAGCTTTCTCGTCGTCGTAATGATCATCTTTTTCACACTTTCGACATGCCACTCGTCTCCGTTCTTGCTGATATGGAATTGGAAGGCATCAGGCTTGATGTCGGATTTCTTAAGGTGTTTGGGAAAGAGCTTGCAAAGAAGTTGGGCTTGCTTACGAAGCAGATTACGAAGCTTGCCGGGGGCGAATTCAACATCAATTCACCAAAACAACTGAAAGAAATCTTGTTTGAAAAACTTGGAATTTCTGCCGCAGGATTAGGAAGGACAAAAACGGGGATATCAACCGGAGCTGAAGAGCTTGAAAAAATTCGTAACGAGCATCCGATCGTTTCGAAGATTTTGGAATACCGTGAACTGTTTAAGCTCAAATCAACGTATGTTGACACACTTCCAACAATGGTCGACGAGAATTCCCGCGTTCATACGACCTTTAACCAAACCATTGCTGCGACTGGCAGGCTTTCGTCCCAAGATCCGAATTTGCAAAATATCCCCATTCGCACAACAGAAGGATCAAGGATGCGGAAAGCATTTGTTTCCAGAAAAGGCTGGAAACTTCTTTCCGTGGATTATTCACAGTTTGAACTTCGGGTCGTTGCTTCATTATCGCGTGATCCTGAGTTAACGAAGGCATTCAAGAGCGGGGCAGACATTCATGCCGCAACCGCGGCAAAGGTGTTTGGTGTCCAGCTTGCCAAGGTAACACCCGAACAACGTAGAAACGCAAAAACGATTAATTTTGGAATCATTTATGGTCTTGGCGCTAAGGGCCTCGCCCAAAATACCGGCATGAGCGTGTTTGAGGCTAAAGAATTTATTAGAAAATATTTTGAGATCCATAAGGGTTTAAAAACATTTTTTGACAAGGTACTGAATGATGGGAGGGAAAAGGGGTATTCAGAGACTCTGTTTGGCAGGAGACGATATTTACCCGATCTTAACTCACCAGTCCACATGCTTCGTGCGGCAGCGGAACGTATGGCGATCAATCACCCCATCCAGGGGAGTCAGGCGGATCTGTTAAAATTAGCGATGATTCATGTTCATCAGGCTTTGAATAAAGCAGGCTTGCTTGATGATGTGAAGATGTTGTTGCAAATCCACGATGAATTGGTGTTTGAAATTCGAGATAAAGCAGTATCCAAAGCTCGAACAATTATTGAGCACGAATTAACGCACGTTTATAAACTCTGTGTTCCAATTGAAGTGGAAGTTGGGGTTGGGAAGAATTGGGCGGAGTGTCACAAATGAGTCTATAAAGTCAAAAGTCCTAAAGTCCATAAGGTCGATAGAATCCGCTGTCATTGCGAACGAATCGGAATGAGTGAAGCAAACTTCAAATTTCTGCATTCGCGGGTATCGAACTGAACTTCATAACTCCTCCCAACCTCCTCTTATCTTAAGAGGAGGAGAAACTTTTGTTCCTATCAAGAAACGGCTATTTCCCTGGATAATAGCCGTTTTTTTGGGCTCTTGAGCTTGACTTCTTCTTCTTCTGATACAATCGGGCGTTACGAGACGACGCAGATTCCGCAGACCCGCTTCAAAAAAGCGAAAGCGAGGTGAGTGAAACGCGGATTCTCGCAGATCGTGACTCCTGGCTAAATGTCAGGATGCGCGTCACTTCCAATGACGTGGCAAATAATTGCTCATTCACAAATTCACTCCACGCTTTCTCTCGGACGGCGTGGAATTCATTTTTATAACCTCAACGAAAGTGAGGATAGTTATGAAACGCTTTTTGTTTTTGATCGCTGCCTTTGTGCTCCCCATTTGTTCTCCGTTATTGGCGTAGCTGGACAGAGCCAAGGTTGTTTCGATTAATCTCCAAACGCCGAATGGAATCGCCACGTTGTTTTCGTGGCGCGCCGATTCGCTTGAGAAAGTTGACTTTTGTAAGCGTTTCACACATCAGTTCCGGTTGCGAAGTGGTTATATGTTGGTGAAGTTTTCGGGTGGATTCATTACCGACACGTTGCGTGTACCGGCACCACTTCGTGTCACCAGTTGTTTAACAATGGGATGGAACGGTGATGATGTCGGATTGTTGATGAAAAAAGACACTTATGGGTGGAAAGCTTGGGCGATTAATCTCGTAACAGGTGCTTTGATCTGGGATGACGCGCCATATCCGGTGTATTCAAAGGAGCCGGAATTCAGTTTTGAAAAGAATCACCTGATCCTGCGGGACGGCTTTTATCTTTTCAATATCTACCCGCGGTTTAAGAAGTAAATCCGAGAATAAAAGACCATAGCGCTCCCTAATTCCAAGGGATGTCGCGATTGGTCTTTTTTCATTTTCGAGTAGGCGCATCTATTCCTCCTTTGCTAAAGGAGGTGCCACGACATCTGACGTCGGGGCGGAGGATTTGTCAGGGTGAGATAAATCCCTCCCCCTTCGGGTACTCCCTTTAGAAAAGGGAGAATAAATCCCTCCCCCTTCGGGTACTCCCTTTAGAAAAGGGAGAATATATCCAAACGCGTATATCTTAAACCCTTCAAACCCTGGGTATGAAGGGTTTTCAAAGCCTTGACAGCTCATGAATAAACGTATATTATTATAATATACAAATGATATGCTGGATTTACAGGATATCGAAGGATTTGAATGGGATGAAGGGAATCGGGATAAAAACGAGAAGAAACACGGAGTTACCATGTTTGAGTGCGAGCAGGTTTTTGCGCACAACGCGCTTGTATTTCCCGATGTGCTTCATTCGAACGTTGAACAACGGTATTTTGCGCTGGGAGAGACACGCGGAGGACGGTCATTGTTTGTTTCGTTTACCATAAGAAGTGCTTTTATTCGAGTCATTTCGGCACGAGATATGAGTAAGAAAGAAAGAAGAATCTATGTCAAAAAAGATGTTTAAAAAACTACCTAAGTTTAAAAATGAAGATCAAGAACGGAAGTTTTGGGCTACCCATGACTCGACCGACTATCTTGATTGGTCAAAAGCGCGGCGAGTCTCGTTCCCCAATCTTAAGTTTTCTACCGAGACCATTTCGCTTCGTCTTCCAGTTGGGATGCTTCATTCCATTAAAACACTCGCGAACCAGCGCGACGTGCCATATCAGTCTTTGATCAAGATTATGCTTGATGAGAAGGTGAACGAAATGAAGTGAGCAGTTTAACGAACAATCAGTCCGGTGGTTTATGCGTCTCCTGGTGATTACAAGAAAAGTTGATAAAAACGACGTTCGGATCGGGTTTTTTTATGATTGGATCGTTGCATTTTCGAAAGAAGTCGAGAAGCTTTCCGTGATTTGTTTGGAGCAAGGCGATTCGTCAGGACTTCCAGAAAACACGAAGGTGTATTCCATGGGTAAAGAACGGGGTAAGAATCGACTCCGGGAATTTGTCAGGTTTGTTTATTTCCTGTTGAAAACCGTTCCGATGTGTGACGGGGTGTTCGTTCACATGATTCCGTTGTATGTCTTTATTTCAGGACCATTTGCAAAAGTGTTCGGCAAGCCTCTGTATCTGTGGTACACCCATGGAACAAACGACTGGAGGTTGCGTTTAACTCAGGTTTTTGTAACAGGATATCTATCTGCGACAAAGGAAAGTTTTCCACTTCAAACTTCCAAACCAGTCATTGCGTTTGGTCACGCCTTGAACCTTGATTTGTTCCCGCGCGTGCGTTCGTCGGCTGATGACGATCTTGTGTTAACAATTATGACGGTTGGAAGAATTACACCAAGGAAGAATCTTGATGTGTTGATTCGTGCGGTTGCGAGGTTAAAAACGTTAGGTACGCAAAAACTTAGTCTTGAGATTATCGGTGTTCCGGCACTTGATTCAGATCGCGCATACGTCGAGCGGTTGCATGATTTAGTTTCGAACTTTCACCTTTTAGACGAAGTGAAATTTTTGGGTGCAATACCCAACGATGAGCTTGTGCACGAGTTTGAGCGTGCTGATCTTTTTGTGAATCTCTCCGATACTCACTCGCTTGATAAGGCGGTTTTGGAGCCCATGGCGTGTGGTGTGATTACCATCACTTCCAATCGTTCGATTCGACCGGTGTTTGGTGACCTGGCGGGTGAACTTATGGTAGAATGTACCCCTGAGAGTGTTGCTGATCGGATTGTCGCAATCTGGAAGAACTCACATGAAGAAAAAGAATTAATGAGACGAAAATTGCGTGAGATTGTTGAGCGCGATCACAACATGAAAAAAACCATTCCGAAGATTGTGGAATTATACAAAATGAGGGGATAGGGTAAAGGGAATAGGGTATAGTTAATCACCCCTAAACCCTAAACCCTAAATCCTAAACCCAAGTTATGGTAATTACCATTTACGGCGAAGACACGTTCCGATCGAGAGAGTTTTTGAACTCAACAATCGATCAGTTTAAGAAAAAACGGGATCCGGATGGACTGAACATTCACCGGCTTGACGCGACACGAACGTCCCTTTCTGAAATCACTCGCCTTGAGGGGATGAGGGGATTGTTTGGTTCTGGGAAACGTTTTTTTGTCATCGAGCGCCTGGAAGAGACTTCCTATGATGTAGATGAGCTTACAGCGTTTATTAACTCGCGAAATTCGCCTGACAGCAACGTTATATGTTTTTATTTGCGTGGAAACGCGACAGGAGCGACCGGCAAGTTGTTAATTTCGGTTGCGTTTGTATACCCATTCAAGACACTCGTTGGCAGTGAGCTCGAGCGCTGGATTCGCGATCGGTCCGTTCACTATGGACCGGAATTATCATCAACGTTAGCCCGCGCCCTGGCTATTCGGTTTGGCGGGGATTTGTGGGCGATTGATCGTGATCTCGCTTCGCTTTCAGGGTTGGCGAGGGGTGGGGTCATTACGGAACCGTTGTATCGCTCGCGGGAAATTGAGTCGACGGAACACTCGTCGTTTGAGCTTGCTGAGTCGCTTCTTGCGGGTCGCTGGAACAAAGCGTCTGCTGTTTGTATCCGAATGGGGGCGCAGGAGTGGATCCCTTTTATCATGCTCTACGCGAGTCATATTCGGGGGATACTGTGGCTCAAGGAACGGTCAAAACGGAGAGCAAACGGAGGCGCGCTTCCGTTGAATGCGTATTTTGTCAAAAAGCTTTCTCAGTTCGAACCCCGTTTGACCACGCCAGAACTTGCGAACATTATTGAATCTCTCGTTGGGGTCGACATGAATATGAAAACAACCCCGGTCGCGCCTGATACTCTTGCGCTTTCGAGGTTGTTGAAATGATAACGGAAATTATTACGCTTTTGTGTTCTTTGTGGCGCGGGCGATTCTGGATTTGATACGAGCGGCGGTGTTTCGTTTTAGCGTTCCTTTTTGTTTCATTTTATCCACAAGCGAATCAAGTTCTCGTAACTGCTGGGTCAGCGCGTCTTTGTTTCCTTGTTTGAGGTTTTTTTGAATGGATTTTTTTGCGGTGTCAAGTTTGGAACGAAGAAGAGAATTGCGCCGCGCGCGTTTTTTGTTTTGTCGCAGACGTTTGGCGGCTGAGTGGGTGATGGACATAATATGAGTAATTTGTATCAATTTATTTTTTCTAGTATAATAAAACTATCAAATAATCATCATTTTGTAAAGCAATGGGTCTTTTTTCTTCAAAAACCGGATATCTTGGGATTGACATTGGGACATCGGGCATTAAGGTGGTTGAGTTTGCGTCCTCCAAGAATCGCCCCCAACTCGTGACGTATGGATCCATTGATTTTCAAGAGCCGGGCTCAATCACTCAGCCAGCTTTTGTTCCCGTGATTGTTGAATCACTCAAACGGATCCTTCGTGAGGCCCGCACTCAAAGCACGAAAGCGGTTTCCGCAATTCCTAATTATTCGGTGTTTTCATCGATTCTTACTCTACCAGCTATGAACAAGAAGGATTTGGCTTCCGCTATTCATTGGGAAGCGAAAAAATTTGTTCCCATGCCTATTGATGACATGATTTTGGATTGGAAACTGCTCGACGCGAAGGCTGGTGAAGGTGCCTCGCAGGCAAAGGAGTCACGGAGTAACGATACACAAAAAAAGACTGAAACGTCCCTTACGGGAAGTACGCGCGTTTTGATAACGGCGGCCCCAAAGACCGTTGTGCAAAAATATGTCGAGGTGTTTCAAAAGGTTTCCGTTCAACTCGTAAGCCTTGAGACCGAATCATTTGCCCTGGAACGATCATTGGTTGGATTGGACAAAACACCGACGATGATTGTTGATATTGGCGCAAGTACCACCAGTATTATTATTACTGAAAACGGCATTCCGGTGCTCAATCGGAGTGTTGATGTTGGTGGGAGAACCGCGACACACGCGATCATGAATAGTCTGAAGGTAGATGTTGACCGCGCGGAACAGTTCAAGCGTGATATTGGATTTGCATCAGATGCTCAAAATGGAATTCCTCAAACTATTGAAATGAGCATTAGTCCGGTTGTGAATGAAATTAAATATGGTCTTGATTTGTATTATTCGCATCCTTCAAGCCGCAAGGTTGAGCGTGTTATTCTGACCGGGGGATCGGCGTATCTTCCGCGACTTCCCGAATACCTTTCTTCGCTGCTTTCAATGAAGGTATTTGTCGGCGACCCCTGGGCTCGTGTGATCTACCCCGTTGAGTTAAAGCCGGCACTTGATGAAATTGCGCCACGATTTGCGGGTGCCGTTGGATTGGGAATGAGAGAAATTATTTAGCTCATAACTTGAAGCCTGTGGTTTGTCCGCGTCCAATAAATATCAAGGATTCGGCGGGTACGTCAAAGCAGAATTTGTGGCTGAGACGGAAATTCGAAATGTAAACCCACATTGAGGTATTGCGAAAAAACTGTATGCTTCAGGTTTAAGACTTCAGGTTTCAAGATTATGTTTGACTCGTCCAAACAGCCCGATTCAGAATCAACTATTGATTTTCTTCACAACGATGCTTCGTCTGGTTCCAAGTCTTCAAAATCAAAAAAAACGGAACCAGTCGAGTATGTGCGGGTTGATTCCACGCAAACAGCTGCTTCTGATACGTCCCCTTCGTGGTTTCATTCCGCCGTGAAGCGAATGGTTTCGGGTGCTAAGGGCTTGTTTCGCACCAAGACATTTACAGCAAAACAAACGCATCCGAAAGAGAACTTGGCGGACGCATCCCAAACGTTTCAGCAAAAACGGTTATCTGATTCAGAAGTCCATGTTCGTGCTTCAGATTTAACAACTTCCCCGCCAGCCCGCGAAGCTCCTTCGGATTCTCCTTTGTCTCAAGCGCGGCCTGCAATCGTTGAGGAAAAAACAAAAGGGAGACCAATCGAGAAAATTCCCCTGGATAAATTTCGTGACTTGGAACGATCCGAGGGACTAAAGCGTGTTGCAAAACCAGATGATCGTAGACCCGAGAGGGGGGCGTTGAGGGGAATTTCATTCCATAAGGATCGCGGTGAAGGAGGGGACGATATGGATGTGAATCTTCTTCCAGAACAGCGTCGTTCGGTATCTCCCCAAGCAAAGCGAGGTGTAGCCGTTGCGTTGCTTTCTTTGGAATTTATTGGGTTGTTGGTCGGTTTTTTAGCACTTCAGGCGAAGGCCGATGGTCGTTTATTGGGATCGCGTGAGCTTGAGTCGCAACAAACACTTCTTGATATTCAGGTTAAACGGTACCGGGAGGTGGTTAAAGAGGCATCCCATCTCCAGCAGAGAGCAGTGATGCTTCGCCAGATTTTGGAACAGCGACCAGATATCCTTGGTGTGGTTGCCTGGCTTGAGTCGAATACTATTGATTCCGTGTATTTTGAAGGTCTGAATATTTCGAATACAGGCAGTGTCCGTATTCGGGCAGTGGCACCTAACGCAGAAGATGCGGCGCATCAAATGAATATTTTTGCATCCACAAAATCGTGGAAAGAGGTCGATATTTCATCCATTACATTAGAGAACGATCAGGAGAATTCGTTTCGGGTATCGTTTGATGTACAATTGTCTGAGTTTCTTGGTCTAGAGAAATCAGCACTATGAACGCACTCCATTTGTCATCTCTCCAAAAACAAGAACCCCAACGAAAGCGCTCCGAAGGACTGTTTGTTGTTGGCGTTGTTGCCATCGCTGTACTTATGCCCTTGGCGTGGTATCTCTTGTTATATCGAGAGCCGCTTAAACTCCTCAAGCAGATATCGTCAGAAGCCCTCGCCCTTCAGGAGGATGGCATCCGTGAACGCCGCTCAACACTTTCCTCGCTTCAGGCACTTGAGACTGAGTACGCGACCCTTGATCGAACCGTTGTTCAGACGATTCTGAATGCCATTCCGCAAGAACAGCGTTTGCCAGAATTAATCGTGAATATTTCTCAGATCGTTGACCGTTCGGGGGGGGAACTTGAAGATTTTGCGATCAGCGAACAGACGTCAACGAAGGCTCCTCAGGGTCAGGCCCTCCATTCCATTGCCGTCAGCCTGTCTATCGCCGATGTAAGTTATGAATCATTTAAACAGCTGGTCCGGACACTGTATCAGAACGGAAGAGCGTTCTCGGTTCGTTCGTTAGAATATACCCCCGAGGGTTCATCGGTCGCTTTATCATTGGAGGCTTATTCGTATTCGGGGAAATAATAGTATGATTCAACAACGACCACCAACAAAGAAAAAAACAATTGTTTCACTCGTCATTGTGGGGGTGATGACGTTTGGCACGCTTTGGATGTTGTTGGGTTCATTCGCCCCTTCGCAGGAAACGTTTATTCCCTCGGAGTCTGGATCGGGCGCCGTTGCTGTCCCAACAAACACCAAGCTCGACGACAGCCTGTTTCAGAATCCCTTGTTCCGGCAACTTACGTCCTTGGAAGGGATTGTTCCGATTGATCAGACGCGTATTGGTAGGGCTAATCCTTTTATCCCTGTTTCTCAAAAAAAGAATCCATGATCGGTTGGTGGGTTGTAAAAAAAGGATTGAAATTTCGGCTCGACGAAGATTGTCGGCGTCTGGCTGTTGTTTGTTGATGAAATTTGGTATGCTTAAGACCACTCTTAAGCATTTGCTCGCGTGCTATGAATACTTCGGTAGAACGATTTATTAAATTTTTGACATCGGAAGGTGTTGTTGACGCTTCGAAGGCGGAACTCCTTGTGGGACAGGAAACGGTCAAGGGCGTTGTTGACGCGCTGATCGGTACGTTTGAAATTCCTGTTGAAGACGTTATCCGCGCAGAAGCGTCTTTTTTTCACTTGGGATACACTGATCTTGTCGGAAAAAAAATTGATTCAGCGACACTTTCCGTTCTCCCTAAAGATCTCGCTGAAACGTACCAAGTCGTTTGTTTTGAGCAGCAAGGAACACTGCTGTCCATTGGACTCGTTGACCCCACGAATCTCAAGTCCCAGGAGGCCGTCGAATTTTTGGCTCGTGGTAAAGGATGGACGGTCAATTATTCGCTCATTTCCCCGGCGAGTTTTAAGGCGGCGGTACAACAATACAGCGCGCTCGGAACCGAGGTAAACGAAGTGCTTGAGGGTGCTTCGGGGAGGTTTGTTGATCAAAAAGAGACAAAAGAGGAACCCGTTGTTGAGGAGGTGATTAAGTCGGCGCCTGTTTCTAAGATGATTGAGGCAATTTTGAAGCACGCGGTCGACGCCCGCGCTTCGGATGTTCATATTGAACCCGTCATGGAAGAAACACGCGTCCGATATCGAATTGACGGTGAGCTTCACACCACCCTTGTGCTTCCGAAATACCTTCACGCGTCACTGGTCTCTCGGGTGAAGGTACTTTCAAATTTGAAAATTGACGAAACGCGTGTTCCGCAGGATGGCCGCATCCGGCAGGTGTTTGACGGGAAAAACATTGATTTTCGGGTTTCAACACTGCCTCTGTACGCCCAAGAAAAAGTCGTAATGCGTATTCTTGAATCGGGAGCCAAAACACCAACGTTAGCTGATATGGGTTTTTGGGGAAGAAATCTTGAGGTCATGGAAGCAAATATCCAGAAGCCTCACGGAATGTTTTTGGTGACTGGTCCGACGGGTTCTGGAAAGTCAACAACACTGTATTCCGTTTTAAATATTCTGAATCAGGAGGATGTGAACATTGTGACGCTCGAAGATCCGGTTGAATATTATTTGAAGGGGGTAAATCAGAGCCAGATCAACGCAGAGGTTGGATATTCGTTTGCTTCTGGGCTGCGTTCCATTCTTCGACAGGATCCCGACATTATCATGGTTGGTGAGATTCGCGATAACGAAACCGCGGAGCTCGCGATTCACGCGGCGTTAACGGGACATATTGTGCTTTCGACACTTCATACGAATGACGCGTTTGGCGCGCTTCCTCGGCTGGTTGACATGAAAGTTGAACCTTTTTTGCTTGGCTCGACCGTGAATGTGATTGTTGCACAGCGGTTGGTGAGGAGGGTGTGCTCTTACTGCAAGGTTGTTGAACCAGCGTCGCAGGAGCTAGTAGATCAGATTACCCAGGAACTGACCCATATGCCGCCAGCATCGGTTCCAGCGGATCTGAGGAATCCCAAAGTCATACGTCTGTCGCGTGGAAAAGGATGCCCTCGATGCGACGAGAGCGGATACTCGGGTCGTACTGCGATAAGTGAGGTTTTGGCGATTACCGATTCCATGAAGGAGATTATCGCGACCGGGTTGACCAATGAAAAACTCAAAGAAGAATTTTTGCGGCAAGGGCTATTGTCTCTGAAGCAGGACGGAATACTAAAGGTGCTACAGGGAGTAACGACGATGGAGGAAATTATGACCGCAACGAAAGAATAAATTGGTAAATCACAAATCACAAGCACCAAATTACAAACAAATTCCAATGACCAAAATCCGAAACTAAGATTGTGTTGTTTGAAGTTTTGAACATTTGAATTTGGAGCTTATTTGGAATTTGGGATTTGTAATCTGGAATTTTATTTATGGCAGAAGGTTCACCAAGCATGGTATTGCAAAAGATTTTGACTCAAGGCGTGACGCAGGGCGCTATGAGTATTCATCTGTCATGCGGAAGCCCACCCGCGCTGAAAGCTCGGGGCGAATTGTTGTTTCTTGAGTCGTTCGGAGTTATTTCTCCCGATGTCATGAATCGTTTCATTATTGAGCTATTGACTCCGGAGGAGCTCGAAGTATTTACTCATAAAAAAACGATATCCGTTGCAAAAAATCTTTCTCGTGAACATCGATATCGAGTGCATGTGTTTTATCAAAAACAGCTTCCCGCGCTTTCACTGTATTCGCTTCCGGTACGGGTGAAACCACTGAGCGAGTTGAGGGTTCCGAGATCAACCGACGTTGTGCTCCATCTTGACAAAGGGCTTGTGGTTGTGAGTGGTCCGTATGGATCCGGTAAAACAACTTTTTTGTTCGGAATTCTAGAAGAATGTAATCAAAAATTTCGCAAGCGTATTCTCACCATCGAAAAGCCGATTGAATATTTGCTGGAGAACCGGGAGAGTTTGGTGCAGCAAATGGAGGTTGGTAAAGACGTGGATTCATTCCGGGACGCGCTTGTAGCCGCGAGGGACGAAGACTACGATATTGTTTATATTTCTGATATTCAGAGCGAGCCGGTGTTGCCAGAGGTATTTGAATTAATATCTTCGGGAAAATTAGTTCTCCTCGAACTGAGTTCGCTCTCATCCGTGAGCGCGCTTCAGGACCTTTTATCGCTCGCGGTCAGGCACGGTGTGAACCACGCGGCGGGTGTGTGCGCGGATGTGGTTGAGGTTGTGTTTAACCTCCGTTTGCTTCCCGGTGTGTCCATGGATGAGGTGATGGCGACCGAGGTGCTCATTATGTTGCCAGAAGTAAAGGCGCTTTTGCGCGATGAACGATTGCTCCCCATTGAAGGAATTATTCAAACAAACCGCCGACAGGGTCTCGCAACTCTTGACCAATCAATCGCGGATCTCGTTAACGAGGGGCTTGTCTCATCAGAGTCGGCGCTGCAATTTGCCCGAGATCAAAATTTTTTGAAGGGATTGATGAAAGAGTAACAAAAAGGTTCAGCGTACAGCGTTTAGCGTTCAGGGAAACCCAGAGGATTCAAAGAATATTTCGCTAACCGCTTAACGCTAACCGCTTAACGCTTAATTATGGCAATTTTTGAATATAAGGCGAAAACAACGGACGGACAGACTATCGCCGGAGGCGTTGAGGCGGCGTCAGAGGAAAAAGCGATCCAGACACTGGAAGACCGTGGTTTAATTTTGCTTTCTATTTCGCAGAGGGCGAAATCAGGTGTTTTTGAGCTGACAGTGTTTACCAGAATCAAGCCTAAAGATGTTGTGGTGTTTTTTCGTCAGCTGTCCGTGCTTGTTTCCGCGACCATCCCAATTGTGCAGTCGCTCCGTGTGTTGTTGAAACAAACAACCGACCGCCAGCTTCAGCGCATTGTGTCCGAAATCGCGGATGATGTTGAAGGGGGGATGAGGCTTTCCCAGGCGTGCGAGCGTCATTCGAAGGTATTTTCCGAATTTTACGTTAACATGATCCGTTCGGGCGAAACGTCAGGGCACTTGGACGATGTTTTGAACTATCTCGCAGATCAGCGGGAAAAAGATTATGATTTGATGAGCAAGGTGAAGGGCGCCATGATTTATCCTGCGTTCATTATTTCCGCGCTTATTTTGGTTGGAATTTTAGTCATGGCATTCGTCATCCCGAAATTGACCTCTGTGCTCACTGATGCCGGGGGGGAACTTCCTGGAACCACGAAAGCATTGATCGCCACAAGTCATTTTTTTGCCGGATACTGGTGGGCGATACTGCTTGCTCTTCTGTGTATTCCGGTTGTTATAAGGGCTGTCATGAAAACCTCCGGAGGAAAGAAGGCGATTGACACCGCGCTTATCAAACTTCCGGTGTTCGGCCCGTTGTTTCAAAAAATTTATCTGATCAGACTTACGCGCAGTCTCTCGACGCTGGTTCGGGGAGGGGTGCCTCTTCCAAAGGCATTGGCGCTTACCGCGGATATTGTTGGGAATTCCGTCTATAAATCTTTGGTCCAGGAAACTGTTAAGGAGGTCGAGGATGGCAATCCCATCGCGTCAGTGTTTTTGCGCTCGAATGACATTCCACCCATGCTTTCGAATATGCTTTCCGTTGGTGAGCAGACCGGAAGAATTGATGTTATTTTAGAGAAAATTACGGCGTTTTACGCGCGTGAACTCGAAAATGCCGTTGGAAATTTAGTTTCGTTGATTGAGCCACTGATCATTATGATTATGGGAGTCGCGGTTGGATTGATGGTCGCCGCGGTGATTATGCCCATTTATAACATGGCATCGAACTTCTAGTCTTGAAGCTTGTAACGTAAAGCTTGTAGCCCAATATTACTTTTCATTAATGTGATTTCTCGTCTTCAGCTCCAAGTTCCATGTTACAAGTTTCAGGATTTTGTGGTATAATGTGGATAACATCGCGCGATAGCGCGCGAATGAAAATGGAAAGGTCGAGTGTTTGTTTTGGTTTTCTAATCCTTCGAAGCCAGTTAGGCTTTGCTGCGCAGTAGCCTAACTTCCTTCGGACCGCACCAACCTCGGACGGTTGGTACGTGGTCGCATCTGGTAATCTTAACGCAGTCCCGCACCAATGAATTTTGTGAATTCGGTGCGGGAGAAATCGTTATACAAGGAAGCCTGATGCGAGAAAACGGATAATTTTAAATGTTATAGTATGGTTAATAAACAAAAAGGTTTTACCTTGATTGAATTGTTGGTGGTCATTGCTATTATCGGTTTGCTTTCAACTCTTGCGGTTGTGGCACTCAACTCTGCGCGTTCGAAAGCTCGTGACGCCAAGCGTGTATCGGATATTAAACAGATTCAAACTGGTCTTGAATTGCATTACGCAGATAATACAGGATATCCGGGAGAAACGGCATCTTCGGACCTCGGTGTTACCGGTTCTAACTACGCGTGTTTGTACAGTGGAGGGTTTGAGGCGATTGGAGCATCGTGCGTCAATCCGTACATGCCGATTGTTCCAGCTCAGTCACAAACAGGTTTGGCGGCGACAGACTTTTATCATTATACAGCGACTGATTCAGGAGGATCAGCTTGCACCTCTGGTAACAGTTGCGCTTCGTATTTTATTGATTTTGCTACGGAAGCAAGTCCGGCGGGATACCCAACGGGTTGCGCAAACGGGTACCGAGCGACTCCTTCGGGTGTTATTTGCGATCCTGATGCTGCGGATTAATGATACGTACGGCAGCGATTTAAAACCCCGCGTGTATACGCGGGGTTTTGTGTTCTTGCATGAGCGAGGTACAATATATAAAGCAAACACGAAATCACAAATTCGAATTCGAAACTCGAAACAATTCCAAAAATAAATCAAAATACAAAAATCAAACATCAAAGTGACGGATCAAAATGCAAAATGAATGATTCTGTTTGAATGTTACGTTTTCAATTTGATTTTCGAGATTTGATATTTGCTTTCGTTTTTTCCGGATTTCGAATTTCGTGCTTCGAATTTATTCATTATGTCCGTCTTCTTCTTTCTTTTGGGTGCCATCATGGGAAGTTTCGCGAACGCTCTTATCTTTCGGTTTGGAAATAATCGACCCATACTGCGCGACCAACGTTCGTACTGCGATCACTGTGGAAAAACGCTTCCATGGTTTGATCTCATACCCCTGGCGAGTTTTTTGTTGTTGGGAGGACGGTGTCGTTCGTGCAAAAACCGTATTCCTTGGTGGACGTTTGCCGTTGAACTTTTTATGGCTTTCGGATTTGTTTTCGCCGCGCGCATGGCGGGGGTGGAATTTGTTGGTGAGGTCAGTACGCAGAATATGATCCCGTTTTTTGTTCTGGCGTCATTCGTATTCGGATGTGTGTTTTTTTTCTTTATTGATTTGGTGTACATGATCATTCCCGACCATGTGTCGCTCTCGCTCATTGGCATCGGGGTTGTGGGGGGAGTCTTTGACGGCGACTGGTCAGGGGCGGCAGCAGCTGGTATACTGGGGGCAGGTTTTTTTCTTGTTCAATATCTTGTTTCTCGGGGACACTGGGTCGGGGGAGGTGACATTCGTTTAGGAGCTTTTTTGGGAGTGTATTTGGGTGTGAGGAATGTGTTCGTCGCACTCGCGCTGGCATACGGAATCGGATTGTTCGTAGCACTTTGGCTGCTCGCGACCAAGCGAATGAGCATGCAAAGCCCGTTACCGTTTGGAACACTACTCATGGTGGGTGGAATAAGCGCCCTTGTGTTTGGCGACACAATCGTGAATTGGTACCTGAATGACGCTCCCTTGTTGTTATTGAAGTTGTTCGGATAGCAATGTAATAAGCTCATGAGAGGTTGTATCATATGTTCAACGAAAAACGCCAGCTACAAAATACAAAACACTGGGAACATGGTTACGCTTTACACTCCCGTGGTTTTACCCTCGTAGAGTCGCTGATTGTATTCGCTGTCGTTGGTATTCTTTCGGGAATTATGTTCACAAAATTTCAGTATACCGAGCAAAGCGCCCAATTGGATTTTGATACTGACACACTGGTGGGCTCGTTGTATGAAGCACGTGCGTTCTCCCTCGCCGGACAGCGTGTCGGACCAACCCGACCGAACGGAGGATACGGGGTGCGAATGGAAACATGTGCGAACCCTCCTTGCTCATATTTTTTGTTTGCCGACACCGACCCCGCACAACCAAACCCAAGCGACCACATGTATACTGCGGGTGGCTCAGACGCTATTGTGAAAACCGTTCCGTTGTCGTCAAAGGTGATTGTCAACTCCATAACGCCGTCGAACCCAACGTCCATCACATTTAGTATTCCAAATGGGACTGTGTATGTGAATGGAACGTTGGCAATCAATGATGTCATCATTGAATTGCGGCATGTTGGCAGCGGTTCGACAAAGCAAGTAAGTATCAACCCTTCTTCGGGCCGGATAAACATCGAATAATTCATGCGTTACAAGTCACAAGTCACAAGTTACAAGCTACAAGCTATTCGCGGAATGTCTCTCATGGAGACGGTGTTTGCTTTGGGGATTTTGATTTTCGGACTTGGCGCCGCGGTGACGCTGGTGAGTTCCGCCATTGGTTCAAGCCAACAAAATAAGGACATGATTGTTGTGACGAATCTCGCGCGGGAGGCCATCGAGATTGCCCGCTCGATTCGTGATGGTTCGCAGGCTGGGCAGGGTTTTGCATCGTTAACGCAGGGTGTTTGGTTGGTTGACGCGGAAACAACGACGTTTGACACAACCTCTGTCACACTGGAACCCGCGCTGGCAGCTCAAGGAGTAGGCTCGCCCGCAGTCATACAGGATTGCACGAACTGCGCGCTTGTTCTGTTGGATGGGCGGTACGTGACGTCTGATAATTCTGGCGGAGCTCCAACTTCGTACACGCGTATGGTGGAAATTGTTGACACTCCAACCGTCCCTCCGGATCCGGTGTATCAAAAACGAGTTATTGCTTCCGTGATGTGGACCGTGAAAGGTCGGAATCATGTGTTTACCCTTGAAACCGAATTGTGGGATTGGAAGTAAATATGCGTCATAGGCTACAAGCTATAAGCTACAAGCTACAAGCTCATTCCGGTTTCACGCTTGTCGAGTTGATAGTTTCGATGGGGTTGTTTGTGTTGATTACAACCGTTGGGTTGACAATCTATACGTCGACGATTCGGGCGCAACGATTCGCCGTCGCCTCTAACCGTCTTCAGCGCGATATGCAAATCGCGATGGAAATTATGACAAAAAGCATCCGTTCGTCTTCTGTTGATTACCGTTCGAGTGGATATTATGGCGGCACGGTTGATCCGTTGGGAGAGGGGGAGGACGTACTTGCGTTGATTGACCGGGATCAGGTTGAAACGTGGTTTCGAATGGAGAATGACGCCGTGGCGGTCCAGCAAGAATCAAGCGGAACGTATCTGCCTATAACGTCTTCGGCGATCGTGGTTCAAGGTCTGAAGTTTTATATTACGCCGTCAACGGATCCCTTCACGGACCTTTCGGAGTTACCTTTGGAACAACCCAAGGTTACCATAGTTCTCACCGGGGCCCCTAAGGGAAATCCAAACGCACCGTTGACCGTTCAGCAAACATTGCCCCAGCGTTCAGGAGGATATTAATATGTCACGTATCACGTATCACGTATCACGTATCAAGCAACACACTGATGACCGCAGAGGGATTGCGTTGTTGCTTACGGTTATTTTGCTTGGCGGTCTTGTGTTGATTGCGTTTGCCGCGTCGTCATTGGTGACTGCGTTCGGGCAAACGCCGAAAGTGCTTGGGAATTCGGAGAAAGCGTATTATGCAGCTGAAGCCGCCTTGGAGCGGAGTTTGTATGAAATTGAAAAACAAGGCGCGGGTCTAGTTGACATCACGGGCTCAGGAAACCTCGGGGGAACTGCGGTGACTTGGAGCCGGAAAGCGTTTGTGACAGCGAAGATTCCGCTCGGAAGGAATGATGTGCGTCCCAACACGCCTAATAATCCTGTTGTTTCAGGCACGAATCCTCTACTCGTAACACTCCAACCCGGAGAATCGTTTCAGTTAGATTTGAATATTGTGGGTGCGGTCGATCCCTCCTATCCACAACATGTAAACATTTCAGGAAGCTCAAGTTTCTCATATATCATTTTAGAAAATGGTGTTCAGGTTGGTCCAACAACCGACACGAATCAGAACGTGCCAGCGACAGGTAATTTAGATCCGTCAACGGGTTTGCGGTTTAAGATCACGAATCCGTCAGGATTTGCAAGTACATACACCATAACGCCAAACGGCAGCAACGAACTTCCCGTGGCGCTTGTGGTTTCAGCGACCGGAGTGAGTGGCACTGAAGAACGTACCATTGAGGTTGAGCGTAAGGCGTGGTTGGTGTATTAAGTCATGGATCATATAACACGTACCATAGAACACAAAATCCGAGGATGTCCTCGGATTTTTTTATTGCTTATCTCAACGCTCTTGGATGAATTTTCTCCTCCTTCGCCAAGGCTTCCGTCGTCGCATAAAGCTGTGACGGATAAATCGGACGGACAGGGAACCTTGGATTGGGTGAAGGTGTTCAGGTTTCCCGAGGCAGTATTCGCTCAGATTGGGCGGTTGTCGGCAATCACGGCGGATTGAATTATGATATACTGATTGGGTATGGGCAACCTCTATTGTTTTGTTGATGAAACAGGGCAAGACCCAGGAAGTGAGCTTTTTATTGTCGCGATCGTGCTTTCTGCAGATGACGTGAATGAGCTACGAAATCTTGTTGAACGGATTGAATCGGAAACCAAAGGAAAAACAAAGTGGATTAAGACGAAACATGCCTTGAGAATTGCGTTTTGGGAACGTGTCACTTCTTCAAATGTTCCCATGGGCACGGTTGCGGTTTGTTCGTATCGGGATAAGACCGATTTTTTTGAAAAGACAGTTGATGCGACCGTTCGCGCTGTGGGCGTTTCACCGTATGGAAGTCGGGAGACCGTTATTGTGGTTGATGGTTTGCCAAAGTCCGCCTATCATCGAGTTGGAACGTTGCTTCGAAAACACGGTGTTGCTGTCAGGAAAATCCGTGGAGAACGAGAAGAGGGCGAGGCGTTGCTGCGCCTTGCCGATATGACCGCGGGGCTTGCGAGAGGGGCGAACGAAGGGGGCGAAGCGTATCAACAACTCTATCAACGATTGGTAGATCGAGCGGTGATTCGAGAAATAAAAAACCCCCATGGTTAGGGGGAGCAGCCTATTCTCCTTTCGGAGACACCCACCCATACGGGCAGTATTCAGCTGTTATTTGATAAGAAGTATAGTACAGAATAAAAAATTGTCAATGGTGGGTTTCGGTGATACTCGACGATTAGCCTAAATTTTCTCTTCTGTAGTTTCCAGAGACTGCTTTCCAACAAACACAGGTTATGCTGGGAGTGATTGTGGTCTAGTTATTCTTCAAAAGACAACATCTTTTTTGTCCCCTCCTTACGAAGGAGGGGAGTAAGGGGAGGTTTTGAAGTTCTCTTCTCAAGAGCAGCTTGAAGAGTTAGCCGAGATAAACATGCGGCTGATTCGTGTCCAATCCCCTTACCTCATAACCATCATTTTTTCGAATCAAAAATCCGATCGACTTAGCGAACGGATTTGATGAGTTTTTGTCTTTTCAAAAATCCACGCTCTTGGACGATTTTCGAACCTTGGATTGGGTGGGTGTGTTCAGATTTCCAGAGGTTGTTTTTGCTCAAACGAGACAGATGTTACAGGTTGTTTCGTTATAGCCATTCTTCAAAAGACAACTTTCTTTCTTGTCTTCACCGCTACGTTGCGGGGAGATTAAGAGGGGGTTTCGAGTTCTCTTTTCAAGAACAGCTAGGGGAGTTAGTAGGCAGATGATAAAGAACAAATGATACAGTTCTGCCTTGCCTGAGTGAATCCAGGCAATCTAACTCCCCCGAGCCTCACGCCTGCGGTTTTTCCTCCGGTGGCGGTGAGGTCTTTTCCTCCGACGTTGCCGTGGGCGGGAACGGAACCAGTGTTATGAAAATCGTCCCGAATTCGTCTACGGTTTGCTTCACCTCCTTCCAGTGGTAGGCTTCGACCGCTCCTGGGTGTTGGTAGTAGCAACTGGGCGCCTCAGATATGGTCGAAGCGACACCGGCGACGGGCGGCTCATTATGTCGGCGCCACAGCCACCAAATCAAGAGTGGGAGCGCCAGCAATACCAGCAGTAACAACAGGGGGAACAAAGCGCGGAGTAAACCCCAGAAAAAATTGGTGATTTTCTCCAAGAAGCTGGGGGTCGCCGACGGCGGTATCGGGGCGGCGGGTTCTGCTTTGGTGACCGGCGGGAATGGAACGATTCGATTTTCGCAATCGAATTTGTACACTGGGACGAGTGCACTATCCACCCAAACCCAGGTATCGGCTGGCAACTGTTCGAGGACGAAACGTCCGTCCTCAAAACCGCGATGCCAGTTCAGCACCACCGTTGGGGTGTCCAGCCTCGTCAAGCGCAACCACCCGGTGTTGTAAGCCATATCAATGGGGTGGTTTCCCAACGGTGGAATTGCGACCTCGCCGTGGGGTGCGATACGGGGAGTGGTTGGGGACTGGTAACCCACCATCTCCCTCTCCCGCCGTTGAACGTCATCTCCCGAAGTGAGTTGGGCGAGCGCAAACTGCACGCTCAAGCTCAACAATAACGTGGTAAAAACGAGAAAACGTTTCACGTGCAACATCTTACTTCTCCTTTCGGAATAGGTGATGTCATCACAAGGTCGCATAGACATTACATCAGCAACCTCGCAATGACGATAAAGTGGAAGAAAAAAGTATATCGTTAATCCCGAACTGTCGGAGAAGTTCGGGAAGA
>CAYYDP010000011.1:0-32852 GCA_964470645.1 uncultured Gammaproteobacteria bacterium | reverse complement strand
TACGATACAGAGTAATTTTTTCATAGAGCTCGATAATTCTAATTAGCCTGTGGATATAGTATACACGATGTTCTTGTTTTTTAAAATACAAAAATCGCTTGTTGCGTAACAAACGACTTTACAAATAATTAAACTCAGCATCAAATACACTACTCCTCAACGCACCCGCCGTTCGCGCAAGAAATGCAGTATTGGTCAGCCTGCGCATCGGTTTTTGGTCCCCAAATCATTCTATCGTGCACTACATTGCATAGGTCTTTCCAATAGCATTTGCTATATGCGCCTGACGCAATGGGTCCGTCAGAAACACGATTCCACCAATAATACCCAATCTGCTGGCAGGCAAAGACCGCAACGGCGGAAAACAATCCGGCGAGCACAAACATCGTTATAAGAGTTTTTTTTGCCAATGACATAATTGATATTGAATTTCAAATGTTTACGACCTTTTTACAATAATAGCATATCAAAACTTCAAGCCCAAACTGAATGACCCCCACATTGAAGGCGAGGAGCTCATGAACCGTCAATTAAAAATTGACTGCCCTGTGCCAATCTCTCCGATGCCTGTGAAAAACATGTTTGATGCCCGGACAAATCAATTCCCTTCACCAATGTATGCTTGTGATTATAATTTCTACGTTCGTATTAAATTTACCTTGAAACGACAGAATATAAAACCAATGCGGCACATTAACAACTAATCGCTATTCAACAATTTATACACCTGCATCCCAAGAACTGCCCCAACAATCGGACCTAAAATATACATCAAGTTCAACGAACCAATCCCAAAGGCAACAGCCGGGTTCAAAACCCCATTAGAGGCCGCCGAAGCCAACGAAATTCCGAGCAGTAAAGACCCGCCGACAACGACCCCTGAAAACACGGCAGGAGCTTTTCCATACACAACCGAGGCTATTCCAAATCCAAAAAACAACATCCCGATCATTTCCGCAAGCCCAACATTCAACGAATTCACGACATCCAAAGGAAACGGCTCAACAAAGATTCTCGCAACAATCATCGCAAGACCCGCTCCAATGAATTGCGAGATGATATAAGCACCAGCATCCTTCACGCTGATCTTCCCAATCGACCACAGTCCAATGGTAACCGCAGGATTGATGTGTGTTCCGGAAATATGCCCCACGGCATAAACCAACAACCCCAAAGCAAGCGCAGCTAGGATGGGCGTTGCAACGGGAAAGTTACCATTGATTGAAAGAACGACCGTCAGGGTGAGCACAAACGTGCCCAAAAATTCCGCAAAATATTTTTTCATAATGATGGAAGAATTTATTTTGTTAACACCTGCAAGGTCATGGGATTAAACACCTGGTACCCGTTAAACCATTCAGCCGTGTTTGTTGCGGTTGAAGTGGCGTTATTAAACGGAGGATTATTCGTACCTAAACCAAAATCAGTCCAAATGAAACGATTCATTGTGTCTTGATAAATCCCGAAACAGGTATTGTTACCTGTTGTCGCGCCTCCCGCACAATTCGGATATGTACTTGAAAATCCAGAATCGCTTCTCAAGTCGACTTTCACCATTGAACCAGCAACAGTTCCGGTTACGTCCCCACGAAGCTCAAATGTCTTAGTTGTTCCAACTGGAATAACGACATATTCACCACCATTCGAAACGCCGCTTGCGTCTGAATCAAGAAGGATAGTTAGTCCATATGCTCCATTACTCAATACCTCCGTGATCTTACGTCCGCCATCCATCGTCAAATCTCGTCCCACACCGTCAGGGTCTTCAAAGAGTTTAAAGTTTGTAACGACCGCGGTTGTGGTTGTTATTTCAAATGATGGAAGATAGAAACCAACATCTCCCGCGCTTGCGGCAACAGAAAATCTCGCAAGTGGTACGGCAGCGCCGTTTTGCAACGTTCCACTCACTGATCCTTTTGTAACAACAGGAACCGATTTCACAATGGTCATTGCGTTGGAGACTGGATTACCATACTTCATGACCGCTGAAGACCCAGACGTCATTCCTTTCAAATCATAGGACACAACTTTTGAGGTGAACGTCACTCCAGAGGGTTTTCCATATATGGGACCAGAAACATCAAGCTTATACGTTAAATCTTTCGACTGACCGGCGGGAATAACCAGGTTATCAATGTCAAATACAAGTTTGTTGACAACACTCGGGTGTTCAGCAAGTTTGGCCGTGCCATCGTATAACGAAAACAAATCATAACCCGTGAAGTATTGCTGACCATTCAGAAACTGGAATTCAATTGTAATCGATTTTACCTGAACATCCTCTCCTTCAGCCTTGAGGTTAATGACATGAAATGGTGCCGGGGCATTAAACGCGGACAATAAGCCAGAAGCCGGATTCGATTGAGCATTGGTCACAGTCAGTGAACCCGCCGCCGCGACGTTAAATACAGCTCCGTACCCAGCAACCACTGAAGGTGTGACAAATGTATTGCTCGGAACCGATGTTGCAAAAACGGAAGCCGAACTCGTAAGACCAAATGTATGTGATTGACCAGATGGGGATGATAATGCAAAATCCCCTTTCAATACGAGTTGTTTCGTCTGTCCTTTTGCAATCGTGAGCGGAGCAATAAGCGGTATGGTTGTCGTCGCGTCAAGGTACTGTGTGTCTGGTTCACCTGAACGAGGAATGCTTACTTGCGTTGAACCATCAAAAAGGGTCAGATTGTTCATCAAATGATGGATGCCAGCAGCGGAAGCGTGATGACTTAGCTCTAATTGAGTTACACTGATATCACTCTGGGATTGTGCTGCGTCGAATGTTATGGACAACAAAGGAACTGCTGTACTACCCGCAATCACATTTACAGGCGCCCCAGACACAACCGAGACACCAAGGCTTCCCGCCGGAACGGAGTGAGGTTTATTAATCACCAAAGAATCAAAGGTAATCTGGCCACCTTCAGCATAAAATCCAAACGCTCCTTCAGTGTCCATTGTGATTGGGACGAAAAATCTGGATTGCGCCCCAAACGAAGGCTGGGAATTTCCGGAGGAAACAGCAAAAGCTAAGGCATTACCGTACCGAATTACTCGAACGTGATTTAGCACCCCAACGGCTAAATTTACCTTTCCCTGACCAATGGTCCTGCCAGTCTTACCCTTTGCATTTATGGTCATCACTCTCCACCTCTTATCGTCAGGGTCAAGTTTGAGAACATACCCACCCATGTCAGGCTTAACTCCAAACAAAAATCCGGACTCAGCATCTTTGTATTTTTTTGAAAACATCACGCTGTAGATCGCATCGAACTCCGTCAATACCGGGATATCCAAACCAACGATTCCGTGATCTTTCTTGGATAACGGGGACAACAACGCCGCGTTTTTGACTTCCCATGCCCCCTTATCACCAAAAATTTTCCATTGTTGGACTGAACCAGGATTCTCAAATGTATTGGAATACACCTGCTGCCAAGAAGAAGTGTCTACAATTGGCGGTTGAACATATCCGCCCGTCGACGCTGCTGTATCTTGCTGAAGATTAGACTTAATCAAAAGTCCACCAGAAGCACCTGCTCCCGCAAAAAATAATGCAACCAACATCACCTTCCACAGCTTCACCTGCCGATCTGAAAGCAGCGACATTCGTTTTACCTTTTGTTGCGACCCTTGAATGAGCGCGTCAACGCCGCGTTGATCTTGGTTTGAAGTGGGCATACAAAACGTATGAGATTAAAAATTATTTTGTTAATACTTGAGTGGTTTTAACAACAGTATCAGGATTCAAAGAGATCGAATCTATCCCCTCCTTCACCAAGAACTCTGCAAAGTCAGGAAAATCAGACGGAGCTTGACCGCAGATGCCGATTTTGGTGCCGGTTTTGTGCGCAACGTGAATGACATGCGAGATGAGCCATTTTACCGCGTCGTTTTTTTCATTGGACATTCCAGCTACGTTGAGCGTTCCTGCGTCACGGTCAATACCAAGCGTAAGTTGCGTGAGATCATTTGAACCGATTGAGAACCCGTCAAAGATTTCCGCGAACTGCTCAGCAAGAATCACGTTGGAAGGAATTTCAACCATAACATAAACTTTCAACTTATCATCCACCGTGATTTCGTGTTTTTGTGATTTCGTGTTTTTGTGATGGTGGTACGCTTTTTCAACCCGAGCTTTTGGGATCAATTTATTTTCAAACAAAATCTCGAGCACCTTTCGTCCCTCGTCCACCGTTCTGCAGAATGGCACCATCACAATCAAATTCTTTAACCCCATCACGTCCCGAACACGTCTCAACGCTTGGCATTCCAAATCAAATGCTGGGCGATATTTTGGGTCGTAATATCGCGATGCGCCACGCCAACCAATCATGGGGTTTTCTTCAACGGGTTCGAATTCCGCACCGCCAATTAATTGCCTAAATTCGTTTGATCGGAAATCCGCCAATCGCACGATTACCGGCTTTGGATAAAATGCCGCAGCGATCTGACCCACCCCTTCCGCGAGCTCTTGAACGTAATATTGAGAGGCTGATGGATATTCTTTAGTGAGATTCGCAATAACTCTCAGTGATTTGATATCTAACAGTTTCGAATTTCGAATTTCGAATTTCGAATTTCGCACCTTATCGTATTCGATAAGTGCGAGCGGATGAGCCTTAATATAATCGTTGATAATCAATTCTTCTCGAGCAAGCCCCACACCCTTATTCGGTAAAAACGAAAGCTTCAGGGCTTCAGATGGCTCCGCAACATTCATGAGAATATCAGACTTGGGCGATTTCAATCCTTTAAGATTCGTCTTTTTCACATTAAACTTGAGTAACCCCTGGTACACCTTCCCTTGCAATCCTTCAGAGCACGACACCGTCACTTCCTGACCTGTTTTGAGCGTGGTTGTTGCGTTCTTTGATCCAACAACCGCAGGAATTCCAAGTTCGCGAGAAACAATAGCTGCGTGCGAGGTTCGTCCACCAGAATCCGTCACAATAGCCGAAGCAATTTTCATGATCGGCTCCCAATCGGGATCGGTAATTCTCGTCACCAGCACTTCACCTTTCTGGAAATCTTTAATCTTTTTCGGATCCATAATTACGCGCACCTTCCCTTGCCCGATCTTCTCTCCAACAGGAATTCCGGAAACTAATACTTTCCCCTTTTCCTTGAGTTTATACTCCTCAAGCTCCAAAACATTTTTTCTTGATTCCACGGTTTCTGGGCGCGCTTGAATCATGTAAAGCTTTTTATCCACACCATCCCTTGCCCATTCCATGTCCATGGGTTTTTTGTAGTGCTGTTCGACAATGACCGCGTAACGTGCAAGCTCGAGTGCCTCTTTATCCGTGAGTGAATATTTCATCTGATCTTCTTTTGGGACTGCAATGTTGATCGTCCCTCCGCCAGCCGCATCTTTGTAGATCATTCTCACCTTCTTATCGCCGAGCGTTTTCTTGATAATCGCGTTGAACCCCTGTTCAAGCGTTGGTTTAAACACTAAAAATTCATCAGGATTTGCCCGACCCTGCACAATATTCTCACCAAGTCCATAGATGGAATTGATCAACACAACGTTTTTGAATCCTGACTCTGTATCGATTGAAAACATCACCCCTGAGGAACCTTTGTCTGAACGAATCATTTTCTGTACGCCAACTGATAAATACACCTTGAACTGATCAAATTTTTTGTCATGACGATACGAGATCGCGCGATCCGTGAAGAGTGAAGCAAAACATCGTTTCACAGCATCAAGAAGCGCCTTCTCCCCAACGACATTCAAAAATGTCTCCTGCTGACCGGCAAACGAAGCGTCCGGCAAGTCTTCCGCAGTTGCACTTGAGCGAACCGCAACGGAAAGCCGTGCCTCCTTCACCTTTCGTGATTTCGTGTTTTTGTGGTTTTGTGATTTTGCGTATTGTGCGTCCAACTTCCGGTAGTACGCGATAACTTCTTTACTCAACTCACGCGGAAGCTCAGCGTTTACTATCATCTCTCTCACCTTCTTCCCTCGTTCCTGAAGATTTTGAATATCTTTTGTATTCAAATCTTTCAAGACTTTACGAATTTCTTTTGCAAGACCAGACTCTTTCAAAAACAGTCGATACGCTTTTGCGGTGATTGCAAATCCGTCCGGCACCCGCACGCCTTTTGACGAGAGTGTCCGGATCATTTCTCCGAGCGATGCATTCTTCCCTCCGACCAACGGGACATCCTTAATTGTTAACTCACGAAACCATTTAATAGTGTTTGACATATAATATCTTGCAGGTTTATTCTAGTTAGTACTTGATTTCAAATCTTAGTTTGTAATGCGATAAGAGCCTTCCTAGCCTCTTCCGTCAACTTCATCTTCAATGCCTGTTTTGGTGTCACCCAACGATAAGATTGATGCTGGCTACTTAGTTTAACATTACCACCAACCACTTTACTTAACCCAACGATTTCAATATACGGCAATCCGACATAAGGACCGCGCGTTGTCATTTTGGTTTCAATATACGCTAACCGTGAAGTAGTCGACGCAAACAACCCAGTCTCTTCAAGTACTTCAGTCTCAAGAGCGTGTGACACGTCTTGCTTATCCTCCAATTTACCTCCAGGAAACTCCCACAAATCAGCATTCCAACGTTCATTCGGTGTCCTACGAATAACTAATACCTTCCCGTGATCAACCACAATAGACCGAATTACCAACATAATTCGAGGACGCTCTTTTTTCACACCTTTTAATTTGTATTTCGCGATCATATTAAAATGATTGGCAATCCATCGGACACGATTCCGCGGATTCCGCGCACGGACATCCAATGGCCTGGCAGACCATTTCTTGGCACACCCCATCACCGCACAGATTCTTGCACACACCGCCGAAATTTGATTCAGCCGCGGGCTGGACAGGCACTGGGAAAGTATCGAGCTGCTCAATGAACAGACGCCCGTCCTTGGTGCGGCACTGTCGAGGAAAGCTTTCCATGATTGGATTACCAGCGTTTAAACAATCCTCAAATGAATCGACAGACTCAGGGGAATTCCCATGACGACTAAACGCCCAAATATAAACCCCTCCCAGGAGCAACAAGAGGACAAATATTGACAACAACACCATCCTTGTTCTCATCACTGAGTTAGATTGATCTTGCATACCCAGTAAGACAACATCGACATCGAAATTCCGCTGAACAGAATTTAGTTATACGTTTTGTCTTCATAAAATAGTTAAATCGCACAAGCTTTTGTAAACAATATCCTGAATGTATCAACATAAACAATAGTCGATGTAGCTCTACTGGGCATAACGTCAAATCCAATAATCGTAAGTAGGATATCAATATTTTACCACAACTACCTCCAAAAACCCAAACATGATATACTTTTCCTGTCCAAAACTAGCGTCATTATTGAATTATGTTTAAAAAACTTTTCCCCATCGTCGTTCTTTTAGGTCTCATCATCGCCGGAGTCCGTCTGTTTTCCGGACCTGAGGATACGTGGAAACAAAATAATGAAGGTGCGTGGATCAGGCATGGAAACCCCGCCTTACCAATCCCAGAAAATGTCGTTCATGACTGCTATCAACAAAACAACAACAGGGCGTTTGACATTGCCTACATCCTCTGCCGAGAAGATCTCTGCGGCTCGGACCGCGCGTGCGCGAGGTTTCTAGAGACCGCCTTTGAAGAAATCAACGCATCAAATGAGCTCAAAACCACCGCTGATGCAAACGCGTCAACTTCTGGATCCTTGCCGCAGCCAATCACCACCGATCAAAATCCTGAAACAAATATTCAACCCCAAATCACCACTCCAACCACGACACCAACATCCACGGTGTCAATAACAACCGAGGGACAGGTAGACGCCAATACAAATACCAACTTGGCCACCCCCGAGCCTTCTCAGCCAGTGGCACAAACTCCAACCACACCCCAAGAATCGCCAAAAACAAATCCAAACATCACCATTGAAACTCCAACGTCAGGATCCGCTGTCACATCTCCAATCGTAATTACGGGAAGGGTGAAAGCAGCAGCAGGCGAACCGATCGATATTCAAATTACCACCAAATCTGGAACCGTACTCATTGGCGAAACAGCGAATCTCAAAACCTCAGGACCCGACGGTTGGGGGTCTTATAAAATAACGATCGCATATCAATTCTCATCAACCAGAGAAGGTTACATCGTCATTTCTCATGGTAGCGATACAGCATCGGTTCCTGTAACGTTTAATTAACTCTTTGTCACTCTGAGCCTGTCGAAGAGCTACCACGATTCATGGATTCGACCTGCCTTGCCGGCAAGGCGGGCAAGCTCACCATGACACAACTTGTGAATACACTGTTCCCAATCAAAACACTCTACCTCGTCTCACCTCGTGGGTTTTGCGCGGGAGTTGATCGCGCGGTTCAAGTTGTCAAAGACTGTATTGAGCTGTTCGGAAAACCCATCTACGTCAAACACGAAATCGTTCACAACAAACGAGTTGTCCAAGAACTCGAAACACTCGGAGCTATTACCGTTGAACACATTGAAGATATCCCAGAAGGTTCAACCGTCGTATTCTCAGCCCACGGTTCCCCACCTGAGCATTTTGAACAAGCAAAACAACGCAACCTCCGAGTCATCGACGCAACCTGTCCCCTTGTGACCAAAGTCCACCTAGAAGTTCACCGCTACGCTCGTGAGGGGTACAAAATCATTTACATTGGACACAAAGGTCATGTTGAAGGTATTGGTGTTAGAAACGAATTGTCGGAAGAGGCAATTCCAATCGTCGATTCGATCAAGGATGTTGAGCTTCTGGATATTGGCAACCCGGAAAAACTCATCTACCTCACACAAACAACTCTCAGTGTTGAAGAAACCAAAGAAATCATCGCGGCATTAGAACGGAAATACCCGAAGCTTCAAAACCCACCCAAAGAAGACATTTGCTACGCGACCACCAATCGCCAAGCAGCAGTCAAAGAGCTCGCTAAACACGCAGACGTCATACTCGTTGTTGGTTCTACCAACTCTTCAAACTCAAACCGACTCGTTGAAACAGCAAAGATTGCCGGCAAGCCTGCCTACCTACTGGATTCGGTTGATATGATCCAGCCAGAATGGTTTGAAAAAGCCGAAAACCTCGGCATCACCGCAGGAGCAAGCGCTCCGGAAAACTTGATTCAAGAGATTGTCGAATATTTCACATCCCTTGGAGCTGAACTCCGCGAACTCAACGTGTTAAAAGAAAACATTACCTTCGCCGAGCCGATTGAATTAGAACGTTATAAAAAACATCACTAGACAACATACCAACATTCTCAAGTATATTGGTATGTTCTATCCGTCACACTATGGTAATCTCAACCCACGTCTCTTCACCAAAGGTGGGTTCATCAAAAATCTTGATTCGTTTTGGGGTGATTTGATATAGTCTTGATTCCAAAATCTTCTTTGTCCAATCAAGAGGATGTTTGATAAATGATCCCAACCACGGGAATCGTTTTGCGTACAACAACGTTACTCTTGGAAGACTGGTCGCGTCCACTAACGACCAAGTACCAAAAATCTGCAAACCTTGTTTTGGTTTTGTTGGATCGGTTTGATGAGAATCAAAGACTGAAACAGCAACCGAAGGGTTCATTTCCAAGTTTTTTGCATGCTGACTTGATGGTGGTGTCAGATAATAAATATTCAAATGTTCATCAAATGCATAATATCCTGCATTAATCCACGCCTCATTCTCATTGATTGAAGCCATGGAAAGAAGAATATTGTGCTCCAATATTCCTTTAATGCTCTTTTCGATCATTTCATCTGGATATTCGAGATTGTTGAAGACCATAAATTAATTCCTTACTTACATTCACATAGTAACTAACTTTTTCAAATCTGGAATTTCGTACTTATTAGTCGCTCTCCATGACGCGCCATCGTAATCGAGTCTAACTGCTGTATAAACGTACTTTTGTCTTATCAACGGTGAGTTAAGAACCAAATTCGCTTTGTTCAAAAACTCCATCCTCTCCTCTGTGGTGCTCAAAATTTCGTCCTCAATTCCGGTGTGCCCCGCTCCGACTACAGTCAAAAAGTGTGAACGCAAACCAACTTGCCCCATCAGCCACGCTTCCTTATGCGCGATAATTACATTTCTCAATGTAAGCGACAACAAATACTCAGGATGAATTTTGTTGCTCAATCGTGCCAATTTCAAAATATTGGCTTCACCCTTTTTCGTCAGAATCGAGCCGATACTTGAAAATCCGGAGATAGCAGGCGTCAATAACCATGCAGCAAAAGCAGCCTTACTTCCTCGAGACAGCACATCTCTTCTACTATATCTTTTTAATCCATCAAGCTTCTTCATGACCCTGCTAAGAATCTTCAAACCAATAGTCGTCTCTGTAAAAATTAAAATAGCAGATTCCGCCACAACAGGCAGCGTCATTAATGGAAAATTCAGATCTGCAAAATACAAAGGAACTTTTCGCCTTTCCAACTCTCTGAATAATTGTTCGTACTGTTTCTTACCACGAATTGCAGATATATTACCGTCAAGATCCTCCACGTAGTCTCCAATCCATTCCGGGAAAAAACCATTTATGTTTTTGGGTAATCTATCTTCGCTCTCAGCCCTAATTAAATGCTCGCTATACAATACCGAGTACTCGCCTTCCGGCTTTACAATATGAACTAAGCGGCCATCTCGCTCTACCCTTGTTTCCCACTCACCGCTCATCTGAGGAATAAATTTTTGTAAAAACTCTCTTCTCTTTGTCATATATCATCTATCAAATTCTATGATACTACATTTCTCCCAAAGATAATACTTTACCACCCCTCAAACATAAGTACTCTTAACTGTCACTGTCTTGTCCAATCACCACTCAATTTCGAATCGCGCACAAGATTCTCGGGGAACTTCTGTCGTTCTTCCACGAATAAAATATAAAAAATGAAATCCAAAATCCCCCTCGGTTGCCCGAGAGGGATTTACTGTCGCAATGTGTCGCGTTATGTCGCAACCTGTCGCGTTCTTAATAGTCCATATCACCCATTCCGCCCATGCCTGGCATTCCACCGCCGTGGCCACCATGCGCGTGATCTTCTTTCTTCTCAGGAATGTCTGTGATCACAGCTTCCGTGGTGAGGAAGAGCGCGGCAACGGACGCGGCATTTTGAAGTGCTGATCGCGTTACTTTCTTTGGATCAATAACACCAATCTTCAAGAGGTCTTCATACACGCCAGTCGCGGCATTGTATCCCATGTTACCCGTGAGCTTTTTCACTTCTTCAACAACCACAGCGCCATCCATACCTGAGTTAACGGCAATCTGTTTCAACGGCTCTTCAACGGCTTTACGCAAGATATCAAGCCCAACCTTTTCCTCGCCTTCCACCTTAAGACCATCGAGTGCTTTTTGCGCGCGAATAAGCGCGACGCCTCCTCCAACCACAACACCTTCTTCAATCGCGGCTCGGGTTGCGGAAAGCGCGTCTTCAATACGAAGTTTCTTTTCTTTCATTTCCGTTTCAGTCGCGGCGCCAACTTTCAAAACCGCAACGCCACCGGAAAGCTTAGCAAGTCGTTCTTGCAATTTTTCTTTATCATAATCCGACGTAGTCTTCTCGATCTCCGCTTTGATCTGGTCAATTCGAGCCTTGATAGCGCTCTCATCACCAGCGCCCTTAACAATGGTCGTGTTGTCCTTGGTCGCAATCACTTTTCGGGCTGAACCCAAATCCTCAAGCGTCGCTTTATCAAGTTTCAACCCCACTTCATTGGAAATCACTCGTCCGCCAGTAAGCGCGGCAAGATCTGCGAGCATTTCTTTTCGTCTGTCTCCAAATCCAGGAGCCTTAATCGCGAGCGAATGGAACGTTCCGCGAATCTTGTTCACAACCAATGTCGCCAACGCTTCACCTTCCACGTCTTCAGCGATGATCACAAGATTCTTCTTGCCTGACTGGGCAAGTTTTTCCAACAGCGGTAAAATATCGGCAATCGCTGAAATCTTCTGATCGGTGATCAAGATTGCCGGGTCCTCCATTACCGCCTCCATGCGTGACGTGTCCGTCACCATGTAGGCCGATGCGTATCCCTTATCAAACTGCATTCCTTCAACGAGCTCTTTTTCCATGCCAAGTGATTGAGACTCTTCCACAGTGACCACGCCATCCTTGCCAACGGTCTGCATAACCTCCGCGATCATCTTCCCAAGCTCTTTGTCGTTTGCGGAAATAGATGCCACGTGTTGGATATCTTCTTGATTGGAAACCGGTTTTTTCATGGTTTCCAACTCCTTCACGATCGCCTCAACACCAAGCATAATTCCCCGCTTCATTACCATTGGATTGACCCCAGCAGACACAACCTTCAAGCCCTCATTAATCAAGCTCTGAGCGAGTACCGTTGCGGTCGTGGTTCCGTCCCCCGCGACGTCATTCGTCTTCGATGCAACCTCTTTGACGAGCGCTGCTCCAGCATTTTCATAGACATCCGAAAGCTCAATTTCTTTCGCGATGGTCACGCCGTCAGAAACAATCTTTGGCGAGCCCCACCCTTGGCTGATCACCACGTTTCGTCCTTTTGGCCCCAGCGTCACCTTTACCGCGGCAGCGAGTTTATTCACACCACTTCGCAGTGCCGCGCGAGCCTTTTCATCAAAAATAATTTGTTTAGCCATAAATCAAGCGTTCAGGGTTTAGCGTCCAGCGTTCAGGTAATTTTTTCGTGTCTTAATCCCTATACCCTGAACCCTATTCGCTGTACCCTGTTCTTATTTTTCTATTACCGCCAGAATATCCGATTCGGCAAGGATCAAATACTCAACCTCGTCAATCGTAAATTCGTCTGGTGAATATTTCTTAAAAAGTACAGTGTCACCGACCTTGACCTGCAACGCCTGTCGCGAACCGTTGTCCAATAATTTCCCTGGACCAACCGCGACAATTTCTCCCTGTTCCGACTTCTCATCTTTCGCCGAATCAGGCAGAACAATCCCCGATTTCGTCCGATCCTCTTTCTTGACCGGTTTCACGATCACATGATCGTTAATGGGTTTTAGATTCATACCTTAATAAATTCCAAATAACAAATCCCAAATCACAAATAAATCTCAATTTCCAAAACTCAAAACAAAGATTGTCAATTGTTTGGAATTTTGAATTTGGAGCTTATTTGGAATTTGGCGCTTTGATTTTGGGATTTTACAATTTTTGGCACTCTTCGACTGTGAGTGCTAATTTATCCCCATTCTAACGATTGTTACAAACGATGTCAAGTAACGGCTAAAAATAAAAAATGGCTGTTTTCAGCCAAGGAAATAATCCCATACTCATCAAATGTGTTACCCAAACAACGTCGATTGCCGTTGGTCGTCCATAGGTACTTCTTGATCAGAGATGCCAAAACCGTTCCCAGGCGTCCGACGATCAACGAGGTCATTTGCGCGATACACCTGCTCGCCAGAACGTTCAATGCGTTTCTTTACTTCACTTGTGACCTTGGCAAGATCAACCACCTCCTGAACGCCGCTTTCCATGTCCCGAATAATCACCGTCTTATCCAACAGTTCTTTCTGCCCCAAAATCACCGTGAATCGAACGTTGAGTTTGGTCGCGACCTCAAGTTGGCCCGATAATCCGTCCATAGAAAAACGGTCGACAGCAGAAATTCCGGTCCTTCGAAGTTCTTCAAAAATCCTCAGACAAATCTTACGAGATTCGTTACCCAGTTGGGCAAGAAACACCATCGGTC
Organism: uncultured Gammaproteobacteria bacterium; assembly: GCA_964470645.1. Classification (GTDB taxonomy): domain Bacteria; phylum Patescibacteriota; class Patescibacteriia; order CAYYDP01; family CAYYDP01; genus CAYYDP01. The sequence continues at coordinate 19,145 of CAYYDP010000011.1, read as the reverse complement.
GTTCGCGCGGTGCAAGGGGCACTCCGTACTTTTTTAACATTCCAATTCCCTGTTCAACAAGTCCGGCAAAACCAACAGCTGACGTTGGCTTTCCGCCGAACGACTCAACCAAGCTGTCGTACCTTCCGCCGGACGCAAGCGGCGTCACCTCCCCCGTCTCTGACTGATGCGCGATCTCAAACACAGTCCTTGAATAATACTCGTGAGGTTTGAATAATTTTGGCGCGAGAAGGTAGGGAATTTCAAGCTCATCGAGAAATTCCAAAACCTTCACAAAATGTTCACGGCACCCGTTACAAAGCCAGTCCACAATCGGCTGAGCACTTTCCGCGGCATCAACGCATCCTGCCTCGTCACAGGAAAACACCCGATAGGGGTTTGTCGCGATCATTTGTCTGCACGACTCACACAGTGATTGACGTTTTGACCGGAGATATTCCTGAAGATGGCTCGAATATTGGCTTCTGCACGCATGATCACCAACACAATTTACCGACAGAGAGACGGGAACGCCCAATTCTGCAAATAATTTATATGCAAGCGAAATGAGCTGAGCGTCCACAACAGGATGCTGATCGCCCAACACCTCATACCCATACTGATGAAATTGTTGTGTGTGGCTTGACGACGATTGATCTTTGCGGAACACCGGACCGTGGTAATACAACTTCCACGAAGGTTGAATGGAATCTAAATTATGGCTTAAAAAACTCCTAATAACAGAAACCGTGTACTCCGGCCGAAGCGCAACCAGGGGACCAGATCCTTGTGACCAAGAGTAAACCTGCTGTTCCGCAAACCGATTCCCCATTCCTTTGGCAAAGAGCCGGGCTTCTTCCAGTAAAAACGGTTCAATTCGAGAAAACCCGAACTGACGCGCGAACAGCGCGATCCGATTCAAAAAGAAATCAAACACGTTTGAATCGTGGGGAAGAAGATCGCTTGCGCCGCGGACCGTTTTCGGAGTCCATTGCTGCGCGGTCTCTTTCGAAGAAGCTGCGGTTTTTTTATCGTTAGGCACAGTAAATTCGGGTAATGATCGCGATCACCCTATCACGTGTTCAATGAAAAGTCAAGATCTAGGGGAAACTATTCGTATTGAACGTTTGAGAATACTTCAATGCGGTTCACGGGCCAGCCCCGAAACACAACCCTGCCAACAATGAATGTTCGCGCGAGTGGTCCAAAGGAACGAGAATCAAATGACGCGGAACGGTTATCGCCAAGAACATAATATTCTCCTTCCTGCAGCAACAGGTCAATATCTCCGGCAGTTCGGGTTGAACTATCCAAATACGGCTCTTGGATCAGCAAAGGCTGTGATGCCCCCTCGGGGTACACCGAGACAGTGCCTTGGGAAATCGTTATGCGCTCGCGGGGAAGACCAATCACGCGTTTGATAAAAAATTGATCAGGATTTTCCGGATATCGAAATACCACCACTTCCCCCCGGTGCGGATCACGAAAATGGTAACTAAATTCGTCAATAATCAAATATTCATGATCATAAAAACTCGGCTCCATGCTCGCCCCCTTTACGTAGAATGGCTGTGCGACATAAAATCGGATCGGCAAAATGATCGCAAGCGAAATGATGATCACCTTCGCGGTTTCCCAAAAAAATGTTCCCGCCTCACGAAGCATGGATGATTTCTCTTCTCCGTCCCCCGACTCGTACAGCGGAGGAAGCGGTTCAACGGGTTGATTAGCTGGAGAGACAAAATTGGCCATAACAAATGCCGTATTATGTATCAGGAATCAGGGATAATGGATTAGGCAAGCAACGCTTGCCTAAGTGTCTCATACATAATACCTGATACATGATACGAAAACAATATGCTCTCGTTACTTGTTTGGAATCTGTTTCAAGCCAATGAATGCGATACTCATTATGGCCAGAATCGTCGCCTGCGACAACAGACACACCGGACACCAGGCATGTATCACGAACGCCTCGAGGTAGGTGAGGTATAGGCTGAATACAAAACCAACAAGGGAGAACCAAAACAAATCTTTTTGAAACGATTTGCCACGAAGGGTGTACAATGACAAAACAGCGAGAAGCACGTATCCACCCAGACCCACAAGCGCGACTGGAATTCCAGCAATTTCAGCATATTCGCTTTTGTTCACAGCGTCACAGGAAAACGTCTCGCTAAAATTACAAATCGTTGACGGGGTCGGAGAATAATGCGCGTAAAGTGAATACCCAGAAAGAAGAGCGCCGAACAGGGATAGGGTGATGATCCAGCGGTATAGCTTCATAATTCCACAAAACCGTCATCCCGTGCTTTGCCTGCCCCGTAGCGAAACGCAAGTTTTTACTACTGGGGACACGGGATCCAGAAACAAAAAATAAAAACAAAAAGAATTTAAATCTTTTGGTGTTTCTTTTGGTTTTCTGGATTCCCGCCTTCGCGGGAATGACGATTATTTTGGAGTTTTATTTTCGGATTTTGAGATTTATTTGTCCCGCACCTTGTTAGTATTTCTAATCGTTTGCGGGATCCCGCGTTCGCGGGAGAATTTGGGATTTGTTATTTGGAGCTTGTGTTTTCCAACTGGCATCCCGTCTTCTCCGCCAATGCCTCTAAGCCCATCTCCCCTTCCACGCGCGTGTCGTCCGCGAAAACCCATGTTGGATACCCCGAGATCTTCGCATCTTGGCATTCGGTCACCTGCGCGTTCGGATTCCCCGGCTGAGCGCACTCAACATACTTCACCTTCGAAAATGATTTTCCAAACTTTTTTTTCTGATTTTGGCAATGTGGACACCAGTAGGCGCCGTACATTGTTGCTCCTTTTTCAGTAAGACACTGAGCAAACGCGTCGTATTGCCCAGGAACGCCCGTATTGGCTTTCACGATGGCGTATAGGAATACCACGCCAACAATACTCCCGAGAATAATATATAGTTTCTTTCGTGACATATAATCTTGAATCCTAAAACCTGAAGCTTGAAACCTTCTCTTGTAGCCTTTAACATGTAACCTGAAGCTTATAGTTATCTTCGGTTACAAGTTTCAAGTTACAAGTTACGAGATTATTTGAGTTCCTTCATCCTAACACGTGCCTTAAAATAATCAACAGTCGTCTTCAGGCCAATGTCAAGTTTCACCACAGGAAACCACCCCAAAACCGACTTCACTTTTGCAATATCGGGAATGCCTTGACGCTCGGTATAAGGAAGATGGTGTTCATACTGTAGTGGGATATCCGATCCAACCAGATTCATGATCATTTTCGCGACATCCTCAATTCGAACAAGTGTTTCGCTTCCCAAATTGAATACAAGCAGTTCATCTGAATCGGTTTCCATAAGTTTCATGACCGCCTCAATCATATCAGAAACATAACAATACGAAGAAGAGTCATCCGGCCCTCCAAAAAGCGTAATGGGATTTTTCTGCAGTGCCGCCATAATAAAATCAGGGATCATCCGACCATCATCAACACGCATCCGGGGTCCGTAGGTATTGAACACACGGGCTACCCGAGCACGAAGATGGTATTCACGTGCAAAATTCGCTACCACCGATTCGGAAAACCGCTTCCCCTCGTTATAACACGATCGGGGACCAAGCGGATCGACGGAGCCGTAATACTCCTCCTTAAACGCCCCGTACGCCAACGGCTCGCCGTACACTGCGGATGTTGACAAATGCACCAGTTTAGATTTGTGCTCCACGGCAAGTCTGCAGATATTGATCGTGCCCTGCGCGTTTGCCGTCAAAGTCTCAATGGGCACTCGATGATATTCTTTCGGAGATGTCGGGCAGGCCAGATGATAAATCTCCTGAAATCCAAGCGATTCAACACGAAATTTTTTTAATTCTGGGAAACTTCCGATATCGATCGGCTTGGTAATGTCATGGCGGATAAATTCAAAATTCGGATGCTCAAGAAGGTGGTCGATATTTTCTTCCTGACCCGTAACAAAATTGTCCAAACACACAACGTCGTGCTCCCGTACCAACGCATCGCAAAGATGCGACCCAATGAATCCGGCGCCTCCAGTTACCAAGATGTTTTTTCGTTCTGGCATACCCAGTAAGACAACATCGGCATTGAAATCCTGCAAAGCAGGATTTCATAACACGCTATTTGTTACACACTCCATCAACACCGCCGTTAGCCCCACCTATCTATAGGTTTCAGATAGAACAACAGCCGATGTTGCTCTACTGGGCATAACTCCTTTGTTCTCTCTCACCTGGGGGAAGAAGTGTCGCAAACGTTTCTGAATCGAATTAAAAACGAATGTCTGAAATACGCTACCTTTTCCAACTGAAGTCTCCTTAATTTTGAGGATCCCAAGTGAAAAGTTTGCCATTCAATCCATGTGTGGACGTTTCAGCCGCACCCGTCTTTCATGATTCTAGCGCGAGACCCCAACCCCCAGATGAAAAAGAACAGATCTTCGTCGAACCAATCAACTAAAGATGCCCCCAAACTATTCCACACCTCAGTATAATACGATAAAAATAAATGACAATAGACCAATCAAAATCCCAAATCTCAAGCACCAAATCACAAATAAATTCTAATGACCAAAATTCAAAAAACAAAAACCTGAAAGTTTTGAGTTTTGAACTTGGAATTTGAGATTTATTTGGAAATTGGGATTTGTAATTTGGGATTTCCGCGTATGACGGGGTTATAGATCTTCATCAACTCCCCATAATACCAATCAGGGTTCAATTTCGATACATACTCGTATCCTTTTTTCCCCATTCTAACCAACTCATCTTCCGGTACCTGCAACGCCCGTTCAAGCGTTACGGATAGTCGTTTAATATACGTTTCCCTACCCACGTTCTCTGTCGGCCCGAGCACGTTCCACCCCGTCACATTGTCGATGACCATTTCTGGAATGCCCCCCAATCCGGAGGCAACCACGGGGAGCCCCATTTGAAATGCGTTCAAAACTGCATACGGATAGTTCTCCAAATACGGAAATGAGGGAACAACAACCAACGCGGAACGTTCATAGGCATCAAGGGGTTCAACTCCATTAAAAGGAAACACCGAAACGCGATGTCGCAAGCGATGCGTCTGCAAATACGATTCGATCTCTTTCCCCATGCCATTACCAACAAGAACAAGATTCTTCTCTGTAGACTTCCGTTCCACCAGTCTCCGAAAGGCCTCCAAAAGTTCCAAGACTCCCTTTTCCGGTGACATTCGTCCAAAAAACAATATCGAGTCCCGGTCCTTAGTCCGTTGGGCGTAATTCTCAACATGCCGTTGCGGTACACAATTTGCGAGCACCCTGCACGATCGAAAGCCTTCGCGCGAGAGCGTAGCGCGCATAAATTCAGATGGGCAAATCATCTGATCAATCAAACGATAAACGCCAAGTTTCCGATGAAACGAAAACTGAATCCATTTCCAAAAACTCGCGACAAACGAACCCTTGATATCACGACGCTTCACAACGTTCCAGTAGTTTTTTTGTTCAACGGCTTTCCATTGATCAGCTTTCAACGCGTAATCGGGGTAGATCAATTCGTAATCATGAACTGTCATAACCATGGGAACTCCCGATTTCTTGATCACAGGCAGAATGGATGGCGAAATTTGCTGTGAAAACGAATTCAGATGGACAATATCGGGCCTGAAGTCGCGCACGATCCGCTTCATATTCCGTGCGGCCTCAAACGACCAGAGAAAACGAAATGCCGTCCGGATTCCTTGCCAGCTAAATTCAACCCTGCGTGTCTGCACTCCACTTATCCAATAGGTGCGCCACAAATCGAACGCTTTATCTCGCGCAGTTGGCTGGTGGCTCAATGGTTCAACCGAAAAAAAAGCAACATCGTGACCTTTTGATGTAAGCAAATCAAACAATTCAAGAATATACCTCGTGGCTCCTCCAACCTCACCCTCGAGTCCTGAAAATTTGTTAACGAGGAGAATGCGCATAGCAGTCTATAAAGCCGAAAGTCTGTAAAGTCTAAAAGTCAAATTCTCCTCTTTTAAGACCTTATGGACTTGTAACTTTTGACTCTCAATATTAACAAGAGTACTCTAAAGCATATGAACCGTCAACGAATCATCGCAATCGCAAGTCTTGTATTGTTGGTGGGAATCCTCGCCTTGCTGCGATACCCACAGCTCGCCGTTTTTCCTGTCGCTGTGCTCGCGTTCATCATTCTTCTCCTCCTGTTCATTGACTACCCCTTTCAAACCTTTCTCACGGTGCTTGGAATTCGGGTACTGCTCGATCGTTTCAGCGAATTCGGCATGGGACTCGGAGGGCTGCATCTCAATATTTCGGCGTTTCTTGCGCTCGCCATCATCGCAATCACCCCATGCGTAATCGTTATCCGACACAAACAAATCCGCTCATTGTCAACGATCACGGTCTTTGGTCTTTTTGTTATCCTTGGATGTGTTAGCGTGCTCTATGGCTCATTCCCGCAATCTGCCTTTGGTGACGCGATTCGTCTGCTCTCCTATGCCTGCGTCTTGATCCTATCGATCCTCATCATCACCCCTGAGCGCTACAACCAATTTCTCAGGTTATTTCCACTCTACCTACTCATCCCTTCCTTGTTTGCTATCACACAATTGTTAACAGGAACGGGATTCTACGACTTCGGCGTTCTCAAACCCGTGGGGACATTTTTTCATCCAAACTATCTCGCGTACGGATCACTCGTCGCGCTGGTCGTTGTTGTTGTCAATATTATCCACCTCTACCGCAACCGAAGCCAAGTTACGCGTTATGAATTACGAATGATGAGTTACACGTTATTTGGGGGGCTGTTACTTTTTCTCATCCTCAAAGCTCATTCATTGGGAGCGATCTTTGCGCTTATACTCATGGTGGGCCTCATCATGATTCAAACAATCAATAAAAAACTTATTTTCCTCGGCGTGATCGGATTGTTTCTTGCCGTTCTTTTCCCCTGGTATAATTACCAACTCAATCAACAAGGATTTTCCATAGTACATAATCCAACATTCAAAACAATAATAGGAGAGAGCCAAGAAGACGGTTCGTTTCTTTGGAGAGTGCGAAATTGGCAAAGCATGTTTACGTACATTATTCAAAAACCCGCGCTTGGGTGGGGTCTTGGGTCCTACAAACCCCTCCGCGCCGAACAAGCTGAATACGAAACCGATCTTCTCGCGCTTGAAGCACATAATGATTATATGAATTTCACAGTTGAGTTAGGGCTTGTGGGGGTTGGACTCCTTACCGCTTCTTTATTAACGTTTGTCGCGAAAATCTTGTGGTCTTCAGCCCCACATAATGGGGAACGATTCATCGCATCCCCACAAGACTTGTTCAACACTCCGAATCTGTTCATCGGTTCCCTGCTCCTTGCCACCATGATCGCCATGTCGGTTGAAAATATTTTCAAAGGCGCCGCCATCATGTGGCCACTCTTCGCGCTGGTTGGTGCGACAATGGCAAACAACATACAACAAACAGCAGAAAACAAAAAAGGCGAATTATGAATCCGCCCTTCTGAACTCTTTTTGTTTATTGTTAACTGTTCATTGTTAACTGTTTTGGATCCAGTCCCAATCGTTGCAAGTCATCAAACACAGTCCGAACAACCGAGCCTGCTGGTTTGGTGAGCTGAAATTCACGCTTCTGTGTTTGCGCATTCTCGGACGACTTGGGCAACAATTCTTTTTTGCTGACAATGTGAGAAGGTGCCGTATCGATCATTGATTCAGCCATTAACCCATTCTTCTCCCGATTCGATTCAGGTTCAGGTTGCAAAACACCAACACTTCGTTCATTAAAAAACGGTTTCTGCGTCGCTTCAATATCTGAATTTGAAATTGCAATACAAACACGGTTCTCGTCGGTTTGTGTTCCCATGGAACGGATTGCAAACAACAATGAGGAAACCATGAATCCGATCAGTGCCCCTAAAAACAAACCACCAATCCCAAACATGGCAACTGATGAAACAACGGATTTCTTAAAAGACACCGGACCGTCCACCAACCGTACGGAAACCAATCCGTTTGCGCCATGAAACTCCGCGCCAGAAGTTAACAAAACATATGACACCGCCTCAACATACCTTTTGGGATCATGAGGATCATCCGAATACGCTCGAACGCGCACCATTGAGGAGTCTATTCCCGTTGAGACGTCGATCGTCTTCTCCCAAAATTCTTTCCTTGAGATCAAATCACTTTGCGGAGGAACAGGGAGGTCCTTACCGTACGGCGTTTCCAGCACTTTCTCCAAAAACAATTCCGTTCTTGATACTTCCGCAAAAATCTGTCCAATCTTACCGGCAGCTCTCGATGCGGCATATGCGTCGACGCCCTGAGTCTGAATGTAACGAATCAACAACCGCGACTCCGCGACGTACACCGGTTTTTGCGCAAGAGACAACCCAAAGCTCGCCGAGGCGCCAACCACGGTAAAGATGAGTATCAGTTTCCAATATTTGCTAATGATTCTGACCAACATAATCTTCTTGAAACTCGTAACTTGTAACTCGTAACTTGTAACCCAATATCAAGATTAACCGTGTCTATATCAAGATTAACCGTGTCTATGTTGTTATGTTATGTGTTATGTGTTACGTGTTCCATGATTAAATGACGCCCAAGGATACCATAAAATAGGAAAAAGTCAACCCCGTTAGAGATAAAACTTATTTGAATTGGCTAATACTACTGATTGTTGACCAATACCCAGCCCACAAGACATTTGTTAGCCGAAAATCTCTAACTGGGGTCAATGGTCTATAAACATATTCTGGCTAACATAAAACAAAAACAGCCCTATTGGCTGTTGTTTTATCGCCTTCTCACCTTCTCTCCTTCATACCTTCACTCCTTATACACTTTTATACTTTATATACTTTTATACTTTCTCACCTTCACACCTTCACACTCTTTATTTTATTTCTCTCTTAAACACCCCCATACACTTGGAGCCGTAATAGACAATGTTTGGATTTTTTGGATCAATGATCAACCCGCGTTCATACCCGTCTCGGTACGCGCCGTCGGTCACATCCTTCCACGTCGTCCCAAAATCAGTGGATCGCCACAACCCTTTTGTACGGCTTTTTACATACACCGTTGAACCAACGTTCTTGATGGACTGAAGATCGTTTGCTGAATACCGAGCTGTCAACCTCTGACCATCCCACTGATGAACTGTCGTTCCAGTCGCCGCAAGCAATCTGAAACCCGATGCGTCAACCACAAGTCCACCGGGAATAATTCCAGAAAATCCAAACACCGACCTCCACTGCCCTTGTTCTAATCTCCAAACACCCTGATCGTTCCCAGCAAAGATTACTCCGGCGCTCGAAACAACCGCTTTCACGCCTCGAGTATCGCCAACCTGATTCCACTGTCCACTACTGCGAACAAAAACACCATCATCGGTCGCGGCATAAACAGACCCATCAGAGCCAAACACAATTTGATACGCCTTCTTGTTTAGAGTTTCCGAAAAACTCCATCCCCCATTTGTGCTTGATAATGTTTTCCCCGATTCAACACTCACAAACACTTCCCCTGTTCGCGGATCTACCGCAACTGTCTCAGGATTACCACCAGCAAAATGTCCGCCAGCAGTCAATTGTTTCCAGGTCAAACCGTTATCAAGACTTTTGAATGTTCCCATATCAATATATGAAGCGTAAATTGAACCATCACGTGGGTCAATTACTCCGTCTGCAAGAATCATCAATTCAAATCCCTCTCCGCGCCAGTCGTTGCCAATCTTTTTTGTATGTAAGAACTGCCACGTACGACCCGCGTCAATACTTGTGAACAATCGAGACCCTGGCACAATCAAATAAAACGTCCGTTTGCCTTTTGGGTACCCGATCTTAAAAGCACCGGCAACCGGTCCCTCCGCGGTTTCCCACGCCCGTTCGATTCTGTCGTTCGGAAAAATCCGCTTCCATGATACAGTTGGCGATGCTCCATTGGCGACCAGCACGCCGCCGTGATCGTGATAATCATGATAGCTCACGGCAACGGTATGTACATTGACCCCGGTCCTTGCCGGATCAACAGTAAGATAAGTGTACGCTCGTTTCTCTTCGGGCCCAATACGCTCCCACGATGCGCCAAAATCACGCGAGCGGTACACACCGTCATACATTGCAGCAGCCCACAACATATTTCGGTTTCCCGAGCTCTGAACGGCTTGACGGAGGTTTTCAGGAATCCCCTTTGTGTTCTTTATAAATGCGTTGCCCCCATCATCAGATCTCCATATTCCCTTATTCGTCGAAAGAATAATTCGATTATCATCCGGCTTGCTTGTTTTCTTTCCATCAACAATAACTGAATAAATACTCATCCTTTGATCAAACCGATACAATTCTTTCCACGTTACACCTGCGTCCAAGGATCGCCACAGGACTCCCTGAGCGTCCGTATTGCCTTCCACATTAATAAATCCCAACGAATTCTTTGTTGTACCCGATCCCGCATATATCACGTTCGCGTTGTCTGGATCAAACCCAATCGTATTCACGCGTAGTCCTGTACCATCACCAATCGACAAAACACTCCTCCACGACTTCCCCGCGTCTCCGGAACGATAAATTCCCGTCCATGCGGTCAAAAAAATCCACTTCGCATTTTTTGGATGAATCGCGACATCTTCAACTTCGGAGCCATAGTAAGAACCAAAACTCTGATTGGGGATTTCCCATGTCGCTCCGCTATTGCGGCTAATACGAACTCCTCCGCAGTCAAGCGCTGCGAATAATTCATTTCGCGCCGGCGAATATTCGACATCCACCAACCACCCGCCGCCGCCGGGACCGACGGAACGCCAGGATGCGTAAGCTCCGGTCGAAAAGATAACGACGCAAATATGTATCGCAACCGCTAGTAAAGCAACAATCAGTAATCCAAGTGATTTCCTCATAGTTAGGTAATAATACACTGATATATCTTCTTCGCAACATCATCAAAGGTACACCATTCAAGGGTCTTCGGTGCCGCAGATGATACAAGGCGATCGAGTCCTTCTGCGATTCCCGACTCGTCATGGCGACAAAACACCAGCCTATCTTTCAACGCACAAGATATTCCTCCAGTTTTTTCAGAAACCAGCACGCGCTTTCCTGCTGCCAAACCTTCAATAATTGGAAGTCCAAATCCCTCCCCAAACGATGGAAGCACGACAGCGTCTGCGCACGCGTACAACTCAGCAAGCTTCTGGTCTGAAACAAAGCCGGTAAACACAACTTCGTCCGTTATCCTCAAGCGATCAGTTAACTGTTTCAATGTATCGACGTACTGGTTCTCATGCCAACCTGACATTGATCCGCACAACACCAATTGATAGGAATGGTTCTTGTTCCATTGGTGGAACCCAAGAATCAACTGCTTCAAATTCTTTTTGGGATCAATCCTACCAACAAACAATAGGTAGGGTTTTGATGAGCGGGGTGTGATGGGGATTTCAACACGTCTTAGGTTCTCCAAAAAACTCTTTCGCAAACCAAATTGGACAACGGTTGTTTTCTGAATCCACCGTGGAAAATGATGTTCAATCCTGCTTCTCGTGTACTCCGAAACTGCAAAAACTCGTTCACTCAAGAGACCTGAGTACCAATGACCGAACGTGAGGAACGTTCGGGTACTGAGCGGATACCGCCGCGGAAAATCCAAAAACGCAAGATCGTGTGTTACAAAAAAATTTCTTGTACGTGAAAACATCGCCATGAGGGGAATAAAATTCGAAATATCCAAAAAGAAATCCGGAGGATGTACGACCAATTCCCAACCAAGACGAAATTGCGTCCACAATATGCGCCCAGGCCAATGAAGGACTTTCAATGTGACGTGTTGATGTGTCCGCATTTCATAGGAACGGGGAACATAGAGTACAAGCTCGTCTCCGGTTTCTTGAGTTAACTGAACAAAGGCGCTCACTAGCTCCTCGACAGCAAACGAGATGCCGCTTTTTTCCTCGAGCAACATCTGAGACGCATTAATGCCAATTTTCATATCGAAACAATTGATTATCTCGCTCCAGCGTGATAATATCAGACTATCTTATGTTCCCCTTCATTAGGGGGTTAATGGACCATTTTGTCAACTAGTGTATGCAAGATAAACCACACCCCCTCGTCTCAGTCCTGCTGCCTGTGTACAACCAACGGGACGCCATTATTCCAACCCTTAAAAGTGTTCTCAATCAAACATATCAAAACATCGAAATCCTCGTTCTCGACGACAACTCGACCGACGGCTCCGGAGATACCATTCATTCATTCGTTAAAGCACTTCCGGAACATGAAAAACAAAAAATCCGATACTTCAAAAACCCAACTAACTTAAGGTTACAAAAAAATCTCAACCGCGGTCTGAGCGAAGCTCGGGGCGAATTCGTTGCCCGCATTGACGGTGACGACCAATGGACGACACCAAACAAACTGAAACAACAAGTTTATTTTCTTGCTACACATCCAGATTACGCTCTTATCGGCGGAGGAGCAGTTGAGCGTCGGGATAATGGAGCGAGTGTAGCCTATCTCAAGCCCGAAACGGATGCACAAATCAGAACGATGATGCTCATTGAAAATCCATTCTGGCACGGAAGCGTCGTATTCCGGAAAGATGCGCTCCCCAATCTCGCATACCAAGAAACCGCCCGGCGCACGGAAGATTATGAACTCTGGATGAGGATAGGACTCGCATGGAAGATGTATAACCTGCCCGAGATTGTTCTCACGCGGCATGACTTCCAGCGGGATGATTCGAAACTGTTCAACCGAGAGACATTTCGCAAAACATTCTTAAGAGAAATACGCGAACAACTTACGCTCATAACTTATTATCGCAACCAATACCCTCATTATGCAAAAGGAGTTATGAAACGAATCGTACGATTGGTAGGTTTTTTTATTCCAAAACCACTTCATGCACTGATACGATCTCGTTCGTCTACCATTATACAACAACAAAATATGCAAAGAATCAGTCGCAACATCCCCGCACTTCCACAGCAACCCCTCGTATCAGTTCTGCTCACCGTATTCAATCAAAAAGAATCTGCAATATCCGCTCTTCAAAGCACTCTCAATCAAACATATAAAAACATGGAGATCATCATTCTAGACGACGCATCAACTGACGGATCCTATGAAACGATACACGAGTTTACCATGACGCTTCCTCCCGAGATCAAACAAAAAATTCGTTACCTCAGGAATATCACAAACCAAAGACTGCAACGAAACCTCAATCGAGGCTTGAAAGAGGCGCGAGGTGAGTTAATTGCACGTATCAACGGTGACGACAAATGGACCAACCAAGATAGAATTGCTCTCCAAGTCAATTTTCTTGTTACTCATCCTGACTATGGTCTCGTTGGCGGCTGGTTTGCGGAAGAAAAATCTGACGGTTCATTGATCGCCCACAAACGGCCAGAATCAGATGAACAAATTCGTGCATCCATGCTTCTCGAAAATCCAATTGGTCACGCGTGTGCCGTATTTCGAAAAGACGCACTTCCCAACATGCAGCACGACGAAACAGCGACAAGAACTGAAGACTACGACCTATGGCTTCGAATTGGCATGCACTGGAAAATGTATAACTTTCCAAATGTCTTTCTTATCCGGCATGATCTCGATCAAAATGATTCAAAACGCTTTAACCGTGAATCGATACGCAGTACTCGATTGCGAGGTCTCAAAGAACGCATCAACCTTATTTTCAAATACCGCCACGCCTATCCCTATGCGTACCGAGGAATGTATAGGGCTTTAGTTAGTTTTAGCAAACCTTATTTGTTGAAAAAATATCGACAATATATCTCTAAATATTCTACATGATGAATTCTCCATCGGAAACAACACGAACAAAACATAAAACAATCCTCCATCTTGTCAATCAGACAAACTTTGGTGGCATGCAACAGTATATTATATCTCTCGCTGAACATCAGGTTCAGAAGGGATCGCAAGTTGTTGTGGGAGCGGGTGAAATCGAAATCGACCAATCCTTTGTTGATGCCGTCAACGACGCCAACGCAACGTTTATACATCTTTCCCATATCCGTGAATATATTAATGAGTGGGGACACAATATCGCGTCTCTTGTTGAATTACATCGTCTTATCAAACGAATCAAACCAGATGTAATCCATACCCACTCAATCAAACTTAATTTGTTGGTTGGGCTGGTAAACTGGAAACGTATCCCGCACATTCATACAGTTCATATTCTTTGGATTCACTCATTCCCAAAGACAATTAAGCAGCTGTTTCATTACACAATCGAATGGTTTGGACTGCGATACTGCTCAGCCATCATTACCGTTTGTAAGTATGATCAACTGGTGTGGAGGCGGATCAAACTACTAACAAGATCAAGATCAACCACGATCATAATCAACGTTCTCAATCCCAAAAAAGTCAACACACAAATAACTCGTGCCGAACTTGAAACATTGCTTCCGCACGCAATCCCCACATCAGCAACGCTTATCGGATGCGTTGGACATATCAATGCGGTAAAGCGCCATTCTGATATTATTCAAGCTTTAAGTATACTCAAACGTCAAGATGTATTTTTGATAATTATGGGTAACGGTCCTCTCCGTAACGAACTTGAGCTACAAACAGCGAAATGCAAACTACAACACCAAGTACTCTTCACTGGTGCAATCCCAGGAGCAGCGCGTTATATGAATGTGTTCGATCTCTTTGTGCTACCCTCCGAGCAAGAAAGTCTTCCATACGTACTGCTCGAGGCGTCGGCAACTGGGGTACCCATCGTCGCGACCAACGTTGGAGGCATTCCCGAGATCAAACAATCGAATTGGGTACTTGTGCCTCCTCGCGACCCAGCCACCCTTGCCAAAGCAATTGAAAAAGGATTAACATTGCCAAGACTTGAGTCAAAATCCCTCGAACAACTCCAAAACGAGTACGACGATTTTCTAAACAAAACAGACGGTGTCTACGAAGGTGTCTTGAAGCGCTCATCTTGAAACAGTCCCCCAATCCCCCTCATTTCCACAATATCCCCTATGTCTCTGAAAATTATTACCACCTACGATGAATTTCTCACCCTTGAATCCGACTGGAATCGGCTTCTCGCAATTCGATCAGATCATTCCGTTTTTGACACGTTTGAATGGAATCGGATCTGGCTAAAGCACTTCCAACACCAATACGAACTTCACTGCCTCGTCCTCCACTCGAAATCTCGAAATCTCGAAATCTCGAACATCCTCCCACTCGTCAAAGACAAACGAAGGTTCCACTTCATAGGTATTCACGACCGAGATCAGAGCTCGTTTCTTGCAGAACTATCGACACAGGACGTAAAAGAAATTCTCGACTACATGAATACGCAGCTCTATACCCACGTTGGCTTATTCAATGTGTCTTTATCGGACGCCTGGAAGATAAAGTTTTCCCTGCAAGAACTTGGGACGGAATGCCACATGCGATTCAAAAAAGAATCATTTGTCGATCTGAAGACATATCATCCTTCTCAAACATCCAACCATCGAGAGGTGGAACGAAAGATCAAAAAATTCAACTCCCAAGGACATTTGGAATATATTCAAATCGAACAGCCATCGCTCCCTGAGTGGTTTTTGGAGAAACTATGTGATTGGGAACAATTACGGTACCACTCCAAGGGATATACTCCGCGCTTTTGTGATTCGGCGTATCAACAGTGGCTCTCCGAATTATTTCACTCAAGCGCCATCCCGATGTTTGCCAATGCGCTGTTGTTTAACAACGAACCCATAGCGATCGAATTCGGCTACAAACAACGAGGTCACGAACACCTGCTTCACTGCCATGTATTCAACGACGCTTTTCGAAAATTGTCTCCAGGCGCAATCGGTACCCATCTCTGCATTGAATCCGCACGCTCCAGAAAAATCCAAACATTCAATTTCGGTCCGGGCGACATGTCATACAAAAAGTTAGTCACAGACAACTACTCAGTTCGAGTCGATATCATCATCACAAAAAATTCATTTGTTTCATCTGTGCACCGGTTAAAATCAGGCATGAGTCTGGTTAAAAACAAATTGTTCAACAAAACCTCAATAAATAACGCCGAAGGGGAAACAAAGCGCCGACGCTCCGTCGGCAAATGGCTGCGTGCCACTCCGGGTATTATCTTCAAGTCTCATCGAAACGTGAACAATCAAGATATCAATGTGCTTTGCTACCATAAAGTAAGCGATTTTGATAAGAGCTTCCTTTCAGTAACGGTCGGCCGCTTCCATGATCAAATGAACTATCTCAAGAAACATTTCACCGTCCTGAGCCTTTCGGAATTGAAAGAACGTATTCTGCAAAACAAAACACTTCCACCTCGCGCAATTGCCATAACCTTTGATGACGGATATCGCAACAATTACGAATTTGTGTTTCCAGTCATCAAACAATTGAATATTCCTATTTCGATCTTCTTGTGTGGAGCGTACGTACGAGATAGTCAAAAGTCTCTGCCAAAGGCGGATCCGTCTCAGGAGGAAAAAGTCAAAAGTCAAAAGCATGAACTAAACTCAAACGTTACAGACGGTAAGACATTAGGGACTTTTGACTTTTACCCTTGGGACCACGAGAAGGAACACATCATGAACACGGATCAAATCAAGGAGATGCTCAAATCAGGTTTAGTGGAATTTTATCCCCACACCGTAACTCATCCGATCTTAACAACAATATCACTCGACGAAGCTCGAAAAGAAATTATCGAATCAAAACGATGGATTGAGTCATTACTTTCTCACCTTCTCACTTTCTCACCTTCTCACCATTACACCCCCGACATTTTTGCCTATCCGTCAGGCAAGCCTGGAGTTGATTTCACAGCCGAACACGAACAGGTCGTCCGTGAGTCCGGATTCAAGATGGCGTTCTCCCTTCGAAGAGCCTCAAATCAGGAGAGCCTCAATCTCATGAATATCGAACGTAGGATGGTCCTGAACGAAACACTCGCGTTATTCAAACTTCGCATCGCAGGATATTTCGACAAACATGAATTCCCCCCAGAACACAACCAACCATCGAATAAGCTCGAAAATCCCAACAAAATAAGTGAAGGGAACCGTGACATCCCCAACACCACGGGCGCGTCGATCGCTAAACACACCTTTATCCAGACGGTTGGACGCGCACTCTCCCTTGCGGTCTCCGTCATCACCATTCCCATCCTGACGAGGTATTTCGGACCTGAACAATATGGATTCCTCACAACCGCGCTTTCCTTCCTCTACTTCTTTGGGATGCTTTCAGAATTTGGCTTCTATAACCTCGTCTCAAAAGAAATGCCGATCCGCAAAGGACCTGACCAGGAGTCATTTTTTGGAAATGTACTCGGACTCAAGCTTGTATTCGCAACGATCACAACACTCGCTGCCGCTTCAATCGTCTGGATCACGAATTACCCTCTTTCCATTAAGCTGGTGGTTGTTGTTGCATCGTCCGCCTTCGGGTTTCAATCGTTTATTTATGTATTCGGAGCTTTTTTACAATATCGACTAAACACCGCCGCGCTCGCAATCGGTGACGTGCTGAACAAGATCGGCATTGGAATCTTCGCCATCCTGACCTGGGCATTCCATCTCCCGCTTGCGTTCTTTGTGGTTGGGTATCTTGTGGGAACCGCTCTGAATATTGTTGCAGTTTTTAAAGCATCCCAAAAAACATTCCCCGTCTCATTTCGTTTTGATTGGCAAGAATGGAAAAAACTCTTGCACATCGCCTGGCCATTTTGGATCCTTTCCGTCATTACCTTCATTTATTTTCGTGCGGACGCACTGATCCTCGGACTCTACCACAGCCAATCAGACGTTGGGTTGTATGGAGCCGCCTACAAACTACTTGAGGTTCTTATTTCGTTTCCAACATTGTTCACGGGACTGCTCCTCCCCATGCTCTCAAGCCATTTCAGCACAAACAACCGGCAAGCGTTTTCTTCCTTATTCCAAAAAGGGCTTGATTCGTTGGCCTTCTTCGTGTTTCCCATGGTTAGTTTCGTGCTTCTTGCCGCCCCGTTCATTATCCACCTTGTCGCGGGCGACGAATTTGTATTATCAACTCCAATCCTTCGTATTCTGATTATAGCGACTGGCATCATTTTTTTTGCCCACCTCACAACCGCTGCCGTTGCCGCAATAAACTCACAACGAAACATGGTCCCGCTATCCGCGGTCGCGGCAGCGGGAGCGCTCGCATCCTACCTCATCCTCATCCCGCGATTTTCCTATTTCGGTGCGGCTTGGACTACCCTTGCTGTTGAACTCTTCGTCCTGTGCGCCTCATTTTACCTCGTGCACATGAAAACCAAAATTTCGCTCTCCTTCAAACGATCAGGCTTATTCCTGCTGTCAGCGATTATCGCGACCATTGGGTTCCTCATTGTTCCAGCCGTAAACATTGCTTCATTCCTTCTCGGAAGTCTTCTGTTTGGAATTATTTACATCGCAAGTTCATTCGCCACCAAGGCTCTCAGTCTTTCCTTTTTCCGTTCAATCAAATCCTCGATGTAATGAATCTTAAGACATGAACACCAAGTTATGATTGTTCCCGTATTACCCGGTATCACATTCAAAGAATTTTTCGCCCGCAAGCAGTCAGAAAATTCTTTACCATTCCCACTCAACTCGACATTTCGACATTTCGACATTTCGAAATATTATTTTTTCGCCCGAAACGGCATCTACCACGGTTTAAAACATTTCAACATCAAGCCCGGTGACGAGGTCTTGATGCCCGAACTCAATTCAACCATCGAGCCTCAAGTCGTCCGTGCCCTCGGCGCTATTCCAGTTTTTTACAGAATCCTCATTTCCCCTCCTTACGAAGGAGGGGCTAGGGGAGGTTTGATACGTGATACGAGTTACGTGATACGTGATTTCACCCCCGACTGGGACGATGTCCGCTCAAAACTCACCTCAAAGACCAAGTTCTTTCACCTGATCCATTATCTCGGTGTTCCGAATGACATCGACACCGCGCTCGAATTCTGCGAGAAACATAATCTCATCTTTTTCGAAGACGCTGCCTACGGCTTTCTTTCTGGAGTCAGTCGAAAGTCGAAAGTCGAAAAGTCTAAAAACCTTTATGGACTTTCAGACTTTATGGACTTTCAGACTCTCCCGCTAGGGAGCTTCGGGCATTTTTCGATTTTATGTC
>CAYYDP010000010.1:16905-34716 GCA_964470645.1 uncultured Gammaproteobacteria bacterium | reverse complement strand
TTTTTAACATCGGATACCCGCTTTTGGTCTCGCTCATCAGGTGTTTGCGGCTGCGATCGGTCAACAAGCGGCCATGGAAGACTTGGGTTTGGAACGAAGCGCTCGGCGTATGCGTCAACAACAACGCGAACACTCTCGTCATCAACATCAAGTGATCCGGCAGAAACCTGAACCAACATTTTTCCGGATCCCCATAAAATCTTTGAACGATCATTCACGTTCTGTACGAACTGGCCATTGTGGGATACATATCGTTCCCCGAGGTTCTTGGTGCGAGCATCGAGCTGCTCGGAGTCTTCGAATCGAAACAGTTGGACTGTAACGGACCCAATGGGGCAGAAGTAACTCGCAGTATACGCGGTGGTCTGATACGAACCGAGTGGTATAGCCTGATTTTTTCCAACTGAAGTCGGGGCAAACGCGCAGGAACCGATCGTCTGCTCGATCAGCATTGCCTCGTCAGCGGGCACCTGAGGTCCGTTGTTCACGTTGGTTGGCTGCTCTCTCGGTATATTCACGTTCGTCTGAACACGCACTACTTCCTGATCTCGAATGCTCCGAATCAACAAACTTGACCCCGCAATCAGTAGGCCGGAAACAACGGCGCCGCCCAAAATCCACAACCCAACCCGTTTGACCAACGACTGCCCCTGCCCTCCCTCAGACTTCGGCAGAAACTTTGGAGGAATCGTTGTCGTGTGGAACGAAGAAACATCGGGAATTGCAGCAGTCCCGGCTCCGACGGCAAGTTCTGAATGAGTTTCTGGCTGTTTCTTTGTGAGACCGAACATAAAATACTGAATAATGAATTTAGAATCATGAATCATGAATGTAACAAACAAAGCTTGTTCATAGGGACACAAGGCACTTTGTCCCTATCGCATGATTCTTGATTCTTGCTTCCTGACTCAAAACAAATATTCGATGCGTTTAAACATATAAAAACCCCTTTCATCATCCACACGGAAGTACTCACTGTTGCGGTATCTCATTCAGTCGTCCTGGACCAACCGGGCTGTACCCGTTCTGTACTTCATGCCCGTCAAGATAACTATCGCCGTCGGTGTCCGCGACCAAAGGATCAGATTTGTATACTCGTACTTCATCCCAATCAGAGAGCCCGTCCATATCGGTGTCAATCAGGCTGTCGCTAGTCATCAATTGAGCCTCCTCTTCAGAGGTCAGTCCGTCGCGATCCTGATCAATGGGGGTTGGTGGGACTGGTTCTGGAACCGGGATATCTAATGGGGGAACAGGTTGCTGGGGAATATCTGCTCCGGGGTTAACTCCTTGCTCATTTTCAATCGGCTCATTCGGAAACGGCTCCACACCCGGTATCTCGATAGTATCCGATGGACCTGGCGGTACTACCTCTTGTTCAGATCCCGAAGGCAATTCTGGCAATGGATTCGAGCGTTTCGTGAAATAGAACGCTAGGGCACCAACCGCAATGCCAACAACTACAACGATCAACAAAAATATTATGGTGGTTTTGCGCCTTGACTGCGGCTGGGAAGAAATTACCGCAGGACGCGGGGCGGACGGAACCGGACCCGGTTTCACGGGAACTCCTGACGGCTTTTCCGCGACCGGATCGGTTGACGCGAACATATCTTGAGGTTGAGTGTTCGACGGTGATGGTTGTTTGGGTTGTTGTTGTTGTTCAAACATAAATCTTTACGAAATAAATATTATGAATTAGCAAGTAGCGGCCAACTGATGGTGCTGTCACATGTGTCAAACGCGCTTGTAACACCACTCAGGGGTGGATTTCCTTCCCACTGAACGCGTTTTAATTCCATGTTTACCGATACCCGACAATCATTGCCGTCCCGGAAGTATTGCATAACATGTGACCCTGAAGGACAAACAAAATCACGAGTTGATGAATTCCAACACGTTGCAGGGTCATATCCAGTAGGACAATTTGCGAAAGAATTTATTGGGTCAGCGGCGAGTGTTTTAATTCCCAATTCCGAAACAAGCTGGCTGCGCCACGACGACCACGCCGATGTTGACCGCCCCGAAACAAACGTACCGCCCGTAAGCTCAGGACACGATCGGTTCTTTGCCACAGCGTTAATAATCGTCCCGAGTGTCGTAATGCGTAACGCATCACGTCTGAACTGATCTCGAATCACAGGGTCCTGGATATTAATCATAAATTTGATGTTTTTCACGATTTGATCAAATACGGTTTGAGTGACCGAATCAGCGCCTTCATTATACGATAAAATATAGATATTCGTATAGGTGCGCTGTCCGAAGCCGGTCCCCTGGGTGTTAACCGCGGAAACATAAATCGAACGACCGTCACGCAGTCCGCTAAACCCATCAACGGTCACGGAAGAAGGATTTCCACGATTCGTGATATTCGCCTCATACCAAGCCCGCATATCAAGATGATCGAGATTGGAATAAATACGTAATCCTATTGCGTCAGGAGAATCTCCACCCCGCAAGAACAGTCCGTCAAACAACATTCGATCCCCACTTGGAAACACAAGAAGATTTGTGTTCTGGTTTGGAGGATTGGAAAACGATGGAAGCGAAGGTTCCCCATCCATACAATATTTCATTAGCATGTGGTGATCGGTATTCTCATAAATCCAAGGATTTTCGCATAAAAACACGTCAACTAACGCTGAGCCAGTAACATTACGCCCCGTGGACGACGGCGTGTTGATGGTGTCCGATGTTACGGTAAGTGTCGCGGACACCGTTCCACCTCCATTCTGTGCGGCGCGTATGGTTGCTGATGTCGGTGGATTGAGCGGGGTAAGGGTAAACGACGATGCCCCGCCATTGCTCCACGAATATGACCAATCATACACACTTGGAATTCCAACAACATTTACCGCCCCCGATTTTGCCTGCGCTACAATCGCCTGCTCTTCCCCCCGCTCGGTCAGCACCATGTTTGACGGCACCAACTGAACTCCAGTGAGAGAACACAGTTCATTTCCGGTCGTGAACTGATTCAGCCTGATGTCATCTGATGTGAGCATGACACCATATGCGCTCTTTACACCACTTGCAACATATAATGAATGTGCGGTATTCGCTGCAAGCGCCTGAGCGGGCCGTAAATAAACAACCGTGCATCCATCCACGTGGGTACACCCTGACGTTCCCGATGGAACTTTCGCGAACGAAAACGAGGTTGAAACGAGCGTTCCCTGGGCAGGCTGTGCAAACGCGCGCGATACGACTGTTCCTGCGGCACGAATGATTGTTTCCCATACGTTACGGACAAACTGCCACCGCCCGTGATCGAAAGTAGTCATCGCTGCCAATCGTCGCGCAAACAATGAAGAAGAATTTTCGACGAGTGAAACCTGTTCATTACCAAAAGTGATAAATGACGGATTCGTTGCGGACTTGTACTCGGCAGCGATCCACGCCGATGAAAGCACGGACTTGGTAAATCGCACTTCATCAATATTCCCGGTGAAATTAAATCCTCGATTATCATCTCCTTCTTCCCCGAGGACAACGGGGCGCCCTGAGGGTGTAAACATAATTGAGACACCGCCACCAGATGTTCGCTCAACACCATCAACGTACAAACGCGCGGTTCCAGTTGATGAATTCCATGTTCCGGTGATCATGTGCCAGGAGCCATCGTTAATCACGGGAGCGGTTGACTTAACCACCAACTGGTTGCCGTTCAGCCAAAATTCCGCCATGCCCTGCGCATTCATCATCAACTGCCACGCGTCGTCTTTTTTATTCACCAAAAACGCCCAGGAAGACGGGTTCGACGTCGTTCTAACCCACGCACTCACGGACATCGAATCGTTCGTTCCAAGCGCGGTGCTTGACGTTTGGGGGAATTCGACGCGGTGGGTAAGGTTCGCGTTAAACGAATCAGCGCCGTCAATCTGACCAGTGGCTGTGCCCTGCGCCGAAACTGAAACCACCGAAGAACTATTCCCGTTTCCCGTTGAATCAACATGCTGACCTGACGTTTCTTTTAAGTGCCAAACCGCGCTATAGATCCCGTTCCAAGTCCCGCGTTGTTTTGCGGCTGCCGGAGCAGGAGCGCCCGTATTGCCATAATACATCCAAAATGAATACGTGCTCGGTGATGCCGGGAGTGTTGGAATTTCAACCCACACCAACGATTCCCCGCCCGGACTCCAACGCTCAATTTCAAAATTCAACTCGGTCAACCCATCAGGAGCGATAAACCGAAGATCATACCCAGTTGGTCCGACGTGCGCGTAATCAATAACAGAGGAGGTAAGTCGAAGCAGTACCGGGAAACGATTCAATGCGGCACTCTCGGTGTTTGCGGCTGTCAACGGTTTCCGCTTGGTCCACGCAACATCCCACCAAGGGTCAATTACCGTGAGCGAAGCGTTTCCTGACTGCCGGGTAAATCCACCTCCACTTCCGGTAACAGAAAGAGCGGAGTATGTTGTTAAGGAAAGTGACGATGTCTGAACGGTAAGAGTCGCACACGTCGCAAACGAACCCGAAGAACATTGCGCGGGGGTCACGGTACAGTTTCCCGATCCACCAGGACAATTATTCACAACCCAGGAACCGACCGCTGACGTAAATCCATTCACCGGCACAACCTCGATCGAATACGTAACAGGAATGCCTTTCGCCACAACGCGATTCGCGGGCGACAACGAAAGCGTAAACGAACCAACCGGAATATCCACAGTAACACCAACAGGATCTCTCTTCTGACGGTTTGTATCCTCAGAATCACTGGTCACTCCTCCACAGTGTCCTTGAGATACTCCGGAGGTATCACCGGCGATACAGTTCGCGTCAGGAGTAACGTTATCAACCGCATGAATACCATACCAATAGGTGCCATTCGTCCGCGTGTCAACCCAAGTACCGGAAGCATTCTGAGAAGTGAATACCGGAGCCGTACCCCAATCGCCCGGTACGCCCGCATTATCCGGGGCTCGCCAAATCTCAACTCCTTCGAGACCCGAGCCACCTGAATCAGAAACACTCCACGCAATGTCAATGGATCCGTCCGAATTGGTCGGACGAGGCTGACCAAACGAAGCGCCCTCAACATTAAACGATTGGATCACAGGCGCTGTCTTGTCGATTTGGAATGATCCGCTTGTGCACACCGGACTTTGAGACCAATTTCCAATGGTGTCTTTTGCCCGCGCGCAAAACGTCCACGATCCGTTTCTGGATTCAAGAATCGCAACACCACTTGTGAATGTATCTGTGTCGGGAGTGGTGCCCGGATCACAAACAGCGGACGCAGTGACGCAATGCCTTGTCGTTGCGACACCCGAAGGATCAGAAGCGGTAATCGTCACCAAGACATCCGTATTCCCCCACGGTCGGGATTGAGAATCGAATGAAAGAACCGGAGGAGTAACATCGCACTCAACAGCCGTTGCTGTCACGGGTCCCGAAGTCCAGACATTACCGGCGTTATCGCGAATCTGTGCCGTACGCGTCGATGGCCCGCCTGAGGGCTTTGATTCAACAAAAGTAGGCTGTGTTTGCCAAAATACCCCGTTGTCGAATGAAAATGCCTGCGAATGCAGTTGTGACCCACCCGAATCCGCCGCCCCCACGACACTCCAATTAATCGTACCGCACGCACCAGGTGTTCCTTCGAACGAAACAGCTGTTGGTGCAACTTGATCAATCTTTACCTCAATTGGACTTGAAAAACCACGATTGCCAGCCAAATCGAGCGCGGTCGCACATGCCCAGCCATGACTCAACGCCGGCTGGGGCGAAGAAAGATAATCCGTCAACACAACCCCCGGGCAGCTGACAATGGTTGTAGGAGAAAGATACAGCTGTAGTGAGGCAGGATCGCATCCATCACCTGAATCAGAACACGTCGCAGTCAATGCTGCATTTTCTTTCTGCCATGCCACAGGAATACCCGATATTTCAACAGTCGGAGCAACAATATCATTCAAACTCACGGTTAACGTAACAGGAATTGAATGAACAAGCGAGCCTGACGTTCCTTGAACAAGCAGCGTGTACGTTCCCAACTGAGCTGTTTGAGATGTTGTAACATCAAGATCAACTACACACGTTGGACTACACGAGGTTTGTGAAAATGTTGCTGACAACCCTACTGAAGGTAACGAAAACCCAACACCGGAAACCGAGAAAGAAACTGGCGAAGAAAATCCCCCAATAGAAGTCGCTGTAATCGAATATGAAATCGTGGAATTTTGCTTCATGGAGCGGGTTGTTGGGACCGAAATCAGTATAAAATCTGGTTGCAACACATTCATGACCACACGTACCGGGTCCCCAACCCCACCCTGACAGGCTTGATTATTTTCGAGCACACAATTCCCTGCTCGATCAACCACATGGATTCCATACCAATAATTGCCTCCTAGCGTCTGAATGGGCGCGCTATCATCACGTCCATTCGCATTTACCGCCTGTCCATCGCTCCACCGAGACGCCCACAAACAACCCGCTTTGCTCGTTTCATTACACACGGAAGAATAATCCGCGCGCCAGAGCTCGACTCGCGCAATTCCCGATCCAGCGTCCGTTGTATTCCAACGCGCTGTGGGATATCCTGTTTGAATAGTCACCGTGTCTCCCATCGCGGTATCTTCCATTGTAAAGCCCGCGGGCGTTGCCGACGCGGACGCGACGACAGGATTCGCTGCATCAATATTAGTCACGGAATAAGGACATTGAGTTGTATTCGGTGGGTTTGCGCGATCTGAAATAGGAATCGTTCCCGATCCATTTGAGGAAACTTGCGTTGACGATGTTGGCTGGGCACATCCCGTGCCGCTGTCAGAACAAGCTACCATAACCGTAACTGGTCCGCGAGTCCAATTGGAAAGTGGGGGGTTGTAGCTTGTTGCTCCGCATGAGGGTGGTGTAGTGTCAACGGGGTTTCCAACAGTAACTTGAAGCGTAATTTGCTCACTCGTTCCGGTTTGCGATTCTCCTCGAATGACCAGTTGATAGTTGCCGGGCGCCGCGGTTCCGGAAGAAACATTGATGGTTTTTTCGCAGGGAGATGCGGGTGTAACAGAACACGCACCCGCGGGAGAAATCGAACATGTTGCCCCTGCGGGACAATCGCTCAAAGAAAACGTAACCGACGTCGACTTTCCGTTCACGGATGAAGCCGTGAGAGTGCTCGAACCAGCGGAGCCCGAAGGTAACGTGAGCGATGATTGGCTTAATTGAACCGAAAAATCAGAACATGTCGGCGTTTGCCCGGATACCGAAGTCTGCGTGCGAAGCCTGCCGCACGCGTTTTTGGATTCAAGCCAATAATAATAGGTCTGTCCACAAGCAAGACCAGGATCAGTGTATGAAGTAACATTCGCGGCAAGATCGGTTACCTTTACCGCCGCAGAAAACGATTGCGTGATTCCCCGATAGAGGGAATATCCGGTTTCCCAGGAGCTATCACTCCACGTGAGTTGATTCGAGGTATCGGAAACGTTTTGAACAACGAGACCCGAAGGCGCAGTCGGCGGACCGCTCACCTCGACAACAGAACCAAGCATTGTGTTGTTGGTTTCGTCAGATTCGTTCAGACTACTATTGGGATCTGCCTCAAGCGCGAGTTGGAAGGACCCAGGCGCGCTTGGAGTGACAGAACAGGTAATCGGTGAAGAGACCGCACCAGCGTTTGTGGATAATGATGAAACCGTACAGGACGATGTCCCCAGCAGCAACCGGGCACCATACGACGAGGCGTTCGCTGCACCAGCGTTCCGGATTGTTCCTGTTAACGCGATGGAGGAGCCCGAGCAGGCGCTTCCCGAAGTAATTGTTTCCGGAATCAAATCAGGACGCGCGCGGGGAGCGGGAGTTCCAACCCATAATTGCACGGAATCCCGAGTCAACGTCTTCGTATCCATAAGCTGATTAAACATCACAGACACTTGAATATTCCGGCACTGATTGGCGCCCTGGGGCGAGATGCTGGTAACCGCGACCGCGGGGGCATTCTGACACGTGCACGCGTTTACACTCGTTGTCTCGCACCACAAACCCGGAGCACACGCCTGATTCGGACTGCATATCTCGCTTCCGGGATTTTGTGGATCGGGAATTTTGGTTCCACACCCCGACCCCACGCCGCCAGAACGTACCGTAAAGTGATATCCGTTTGAGAGCACGTTGTTATTGAGCACCTCAATAGGCCCCGTTTGCGCAAATTGAGGAACACCGACATCAATGCTCGTTTCGCTCCAGCGAGTAATATTGGAACTCGCGTCTGTGTGGTTGGGTGAAAAAAACACCCGATCAACCGGAGGATTATCGACAGAAGGACCAAACCCCCTTCCAACGACGCTTACCCGCTCCCCTGTTCTTCCAAACGGCGGATTGACGCGGCAAATCCCGGGTACCGATTGTGCCCCTACCACAAATGGAGCTGCGGTAGCTGCGATCTGTCCCGACGATGTCTTCAAAGAAACCGGGCCAGTTACCGCGTCATTGGACGGATCATTCGTCGGTGTTTCCAAACGGGGGACCTCCACGACAACCTGACGGTCCGACCATGAAACCCCGCATTGAGCGGGATCAGGAAGTGAAGCAACAATGTTGTTAGAAAACGTAACAACGCCCTGCGTTGTTCCAAAATAGCAACCATTCAACGTTACAAAATCACCCACCGCCGCGGTTGCGGGTGAGAATGCTGTTATCGTCGGAAGACATCGCTTTGTCGCTGGATCACACGAACTCCCCGGACAGGAAATTCCATTTCCCGGGTTCTGACATTGCGTGTCGGTGTTGCATGTTTGCGGCATAACCTCCAGCATAGATTCGTCAAACATTCCGTTCGACTCCGCCCGTACCACCGTGCTTCCAATCGCAACTGACCGCGATGTCGCGCGCGAAGCATTGGGCGTGAGCGACGCTACAGCATCAGAGGAATTTGACCACGTCCAGGAAAGCGTATTCGGATTAATATAATTTACCCCTCCTGAACATTGTTGATTGGAACCAGCTGCGGATGTTGACCATGATTGTGTTGCCCCAATTCGCTCAAGCGTCGCTGTCTGGGGACGGAGCTCAACACTCGCAAGAGCGCATTGCGTGGACTTGGTTCCAAACACCCATGAATACGAATCAAGCGCTGAATCGCTGTTTTGATCGTAATTGAGACCGCCGAGCGTCTCATTGTCTGTTGAAGTAATAGATGATGTGACAATCACCCGAAACGACGTATTAACAGGCAGGGAAGCCGTAGGCGTTCCCACGATCTCAAACACGCCTGCGCCCAAATCCTCCTGATAGGCAACCGACACGGGTATGTCCGAACCAAAAGAATTGCATGCGGGCGTGAGGCAAGACACTACTCTCATGGACGCGTTTGAAACCGATGAAACCAACAAAGGCTTGGATAAACGTACGACCACAACACTATTCGTACAGGCCGCGTCGCAAATGGGAGATCGAGATACCACCCGAAGTCCCGTGGTTCCGCCTCCGCCGGATTGCCTGACACAGGAACAGGTCGGAGAACAGACAAGACCTTGTGATGAATCGCATACGCTTGGATCGGGGGAACAAACGTCTGGTGTTTGGGAACACGCCTGACCCTCGCCCGAAAGTACAATAAATTCAATCCCATTGCTCGTGCCCGAAGAATTCTGTACAACTACGTCGCCCCGAACCGCACCCGAAGGAACCCGCGTTTGAATCTGGACGTCACTCCACGCCGCCGATGAAACCGGACTTTCAATATTCGGGCTAAAGATCATTCGACTCGTGCTTTGATCAAACGAACCAAACCGTTTTCCCTTCGCGGTGACGGACGTGTCGACACCCCCACGCGAAGGGGAAAGTGAAACCAAACAAGGTCCGGTTGCCGCGCCAGGTTCATCGATAAAATACTCAACCGATTGATTATTTGTGTCAACGTTCGATGTTGGGTAGGAAAGGGTAAAGTTGGGACGCGTTCTCGTTCCGAACGGAATCACCTGCGGTACTGTGGTAACCAAATATCCCGCGCTCACGCTTTCAATAGCTGCAGGCGTTGTTCCAAACACAAGATCTCCGGGAGTCGCAGGAGCGCTTTGCGTTCCGGTAAAACAATAACCGCTCAACGTCACGCACATACCCGCGGGTCCGCGAGCAGGGTTAATGCGCTGAATAAACGGCGAGCATTCGCAGTCTGCCGTTGTCGCTGTGGTAAACTGCCACGTCTTCGCGAGTGTGGAGCCGTCTGACGCCACAACATAATCTGTGCTCACGGAAACATTATAGGTAACACTCTCGCCAAAATTCCGCGCGGGTACGAATTCAAACTGACGATATCCGTTGTCAATCGGAGTCTTGGCGTCCAAAATTCTTAGTGTTCCATCAGCGTTCGCGACACTGGTGACCCCTGTCGTCGCCGCGGCGTCGAGCGCAATTTGAAAACTCGAAGCGTCTGAACCAAGAAGAGACAGGGAAACCCTTGAGTCTGCCATCGGGGTTCCGAATGTAATGAAAACTTTAGAATCGGAACAAACCTTACCTGTTGTTGGGTATCCTGTGATCGAAGGTGTTTGTCCGTTCGTTTGCCATACCCAGGAAACCGGAACATCCATGGTGTTGCCACAGAGATCTTTCACCCCCACAACAGTGATCCGATACCAACTAAAGGGTTGAAACGCGTTTGGACGAATGAATGAAATCCGAAACCCTTTCCCGCGCGACTCTATGGAGAACAAATTCGGATCGACAGCGGTTCCACTCCCGCTAGGAAGACACCCTGCGGGCTTCGGAGTTACTTGACACGCGGGAGAACTCGGATCCTGCTGAGGAGGGTTCATTGCCTCGACAAAAATAACTCCCGGTCTTGGATGCGCGAAACAATCCGGGGGGGCTGGAACAACCTGGCACTCCGGAGAACCGGGGGCGCGCGCGGGAGGGACAAGAAACGAAGTCGCCGAAACGCTTTCATTAAATGTCACCTCCAACGACGCGGTCGGCGGAACGTCCCGATCCGGATATGCGCCGTCCGCAGCGTCAAACTCAGGATACGCGGAAGCCACAGTTGGCTTCATGGTATCGTCATTCGCACCAACTCCAAAGCTCCACGCCAAATATGTTGACTCAACCGTGCACCCCGCGTTCAGCGAACAGGACGTAAGGAATAATCCAGTGGTATCCGTAAGCGATTTTGAAAATCGAGCCTGATACTGGCGCGGATTCGCCGCGGTCCCTTTAATGAACTTTCCTCCGCTTGCGTGTTCAAAATGGATCGTGTTCGCAGAGGCTGACCAGGTACCTGAAACATCTGAGCCTGAGGTGAGATCAACGATTCTAGTTTCCGAAGACAACGTCGCCGCGTTGACGTAGTTATTGAACACTCCCTCAAGGTTGCTGCAGGCAAACACGTCGTTTTGAGTGTTTCCGCCGTTCGCCGTTTCAACCGATTTCAACTGAAAGCCACCACCGGGCAATGTGCCGCACGAAGCGGAGCATGTCTGATCCCAGGTACTGCCCAACCCGTCGGCATTACACCGAAAACATCCTTGACACGCGGCTGGTGTACACGTTCCCCCCGGCGGAGTCCCTCCCCCACCATCGGTAATGTCCCGAATAATCTTAAAAACGAATAACGTTATAGTATATGAAAATATAATAACCGCGAGCCCAATCACGGCGTTTGCAATAATCCCCTTCGCTTTTTTGATTTTCCCTGGGTCACCACCTGATGTCATCCACATCCATCCTGCATACAAAATGAGCAAAAATACGATCAAGGCTAAAAAACCCATGAGATACTGGATGATCTTGAAAATAATGTCACGAAGATCCCCACCCTTGAGCGGTGTAAGCCCATTCAAATTTGAAACACCAAAATCCGGGATTTGGGCAAACGCCGGCGTCACGATTGAATATATTATTGCTCCCAACGCAAAACAACCTATCAACAAAACCGTGATATGTGCCCGCCCTGCACCGAACTTGTTCTGGTGCGGGGATATGCGATACGTGATACGTGAATTTTGTTTTCCGACGAGCATGTCGCGATGTGCAATCCTAATATTAGCCAACGCTTGTTGAATGTGAATAATTATACTATACCATAAAATGATATTTTATGGTACACCAAAACGCACGAAACGCGTCGGCGAAACGAATTTTCTTCCCTTCCTCATAGGTTCGACCGCTGTACGAAATCCCCACTTCATATACCCTCACCTGCTTCCGAGCGATTTTCGCGGTGATTTCCGCCTCAAATCCGAATCCGCGCTCACGCAATTCAATGCCCTCAAGCGCACGCCGTGTAAACACCTTAAACCCAACATACACATCAGAGAGGTTAATGTTCGTGAGCATATTGGAGAACGCCGTAATAACAGCATTGCCAACCCGATGCCAAAAATACAACACCCGGTGGGAATCGCTTCCAAAAAAGCGGGAACCATACACAACATCGGCCTTACCATCTAGAATAGGGGCGAGAAGTCTCGGGTATTCGTTCGGATCATATTCAAAATCCGCGTCTTGAATGAGCATGATATCTCCCGTTGCTTCAGAAAATCCGCGCTTCACCGCGGCGCCTTTTCCGCGATTACGCGCTTGATACACGACACGTACTCGCGTCTCCAATGGTTTCAAACACTCTCGGGTTCCATCCGTTGAGCCATCATCAACAACTACCAACTCTTTTTCAATTCCTGAAAGCGCGACAGACTCAACTCGCCGAATCAGTTCGGCGATGGTCGCGCGTTCATTATAGACGGGAATAATTATGGAAAGTTTCATAGGCTATAAGCCGCGCTGGTCAATCATTCAGCTATAAACAAAATAATAAAAATCCTTGTTAACATTCCTCACTTTATCACGATCGTGATATTGTGAGGCGGGTTTAAACACCAATCAAAACAAAGTACCGCCTGTTGCCACCAAATCCGTCTCAACACTTGGGTACAAGTCGTCAATATCCTTCTGAATCTCAATCGTTTTCCCAAGTACTGTTGCCACGCGCGCAAAATGTTTCACGCCTTCGGATGACAAGTGTTTCCCCTTCCAGTCTTTAAGCCACTTGTCAAGCACCTGATACCCGCCGATGTAATAATTCCAAACATCGTATTCGACAGGTTCAAAGTACTGCTTTTCATTGATATAGACTCGTTTTTCCTTTTCAACATACTTCAGCGTCTCAACAAGATTATCTCCTGTTCCGTTGAATTTCACCGCCGGTACGGCGAGATCTGGAGATTTCAACAAATGAAGTTCAACCAATGCGCTGCCGAGTTTTGCAAGTTTTTGAAATAGTTTGTAGTCTTTTGCAAATGGCACGCGCGGAAAATCAGTCTTCAAAAATTCATGATACTTCTTGCGATAGGTGTTCGAGTAGAGCACTGCGTAAATATACTGGAAGATATCTTCGGGGCTCGGTTGTTTTCCATATGTTTTTTGAAGCTCATCAAAAACTTTCTGCGCAATATTCGGCTCGCGATCGCTCTCCCCTTTTAAAGGGCGCTGTACTCCCTTCAAATCCAACTTCTTCTGCCCACTGAAGATGTCTTGCTGTTTTGGTTCGTCCAAATAACGATACAGTGGAAAATGATAATTTGTTGTTTTCCCTGATAAACAGCCATGCTCTGAAATACCCTCCGACACTAAAAAATGAGAATAAGGAATGTTAAGTTCTTCTCTTTTATGAGTCAGTAATGCAAAATTCGGTTTCATCATGTGCTGCATAACTTCACTTCGGGATCGTTCGATCAATGCCGGGTGATAAAACAACCATTTTTCATCAAACGGACGATAAAGTATACGGGTGAAACGCCGTTCCCAATCTTTATCGTCTTGTAACGCTTTCCGAGATTTTGAAACAGCCCAGCGTGAAGCAGGTTTGTCTTTGAGACCAAACGATTCCTTGATGAACGAGTCGCTGTCTTTTGATTCCCGAAACACGCGAATGCGGGCTTCAAGCGCTTGTCTGTTATCGTCAATGACAAATTCATCCCGTCCCGTGACAATCCCGACGCTATTGAGCGGAAACACGTCGGTCACTTTCCAAAACTGTTTGTACGCCTGGAACCCCTTTTCATTACGAGAAACAAAATAATACTCCGGGGACTTCGGTTCAATCGCTTTCCATTTCACGCTTCCAATATCATGCGACTCGAGATAGTTGTATTTTTCTTCTCGCAAGCCCCACTCGTCAGAATAAAAAACCTTTTTCTTGATTGATTTCGACAGTTTCACGAGAATAGCGATCGCAACTCCCGGCTGTATGTCAAAAACATTCTCGTCCTTGCCCCCTTCGGGAGTTTTTTCCTTTTTGAGGGTACTGCCGTGCAGATTGAGAATATACAGTTCGTCAAACGTGTTCAAAAGCGACGCTCTCATGCCGCGGAACGTCGGATTATCAAGCCATGCATGATTCGTGATGAATCCCAAAACCCCAGCACCAGTCTGTTCGATCTTCCACCGGGCAAAACGGAAAAATTTCACATAGTCATCCTGCAACCACTTTGGGTTGCGTTCTCCTAATGGTTTGCCGTCAACCGTTTTATACGTTTCAATCTGTTCCAAAATCCATTTATCAGTATTGTAAGAAATCCCCGAATACGGCGGGTTACCTATGACGACCATGATGGGAATCCGCTCTTTCACCTTGAGAGCTTCTTTGGTTTCTTCGGCAAGCGCTTGCTCAAGCGGACCGGGCAACGTTACTGGCTGTTTCATCTCGAGCGTATTCGTGAGGTACAAATGGAACCGTTCATTTTTCTTCTTTCGCGCAAATTCATACCCTAACTCATGAAGCACAAACCCGATTTTGAGATGTCCCACGGCATACGGCGCCATCATAAGTTCAAACGCGTAGAAATCCTGGAGGATGTGGCTTTCGATGAAATTTTTCAAATCTCCATCACCATATTTTCCCTTGTATTCGTCTACCGAGAGACGGATGGCTTCCGCGGGAAACGTTAGCGTCCCCGAAGCCGGATCAAGCACGGTCACGCCGGGAGTCGCAAATCCATCGGGTTTTGCAAATTTCTCTTTGAGGAGTATATGGACGGAACGAGTGATGAAATGAACAACCGGCTCGGGAGTGTAGTACACGCCACGACTCTTCCGAAGATGAGGATCGTATTCCGCGAGAAACGTCTCGTAAAAATGTACGATCGGATCCCTGCCTTTCCCTTCTTTATGAAAACTTTCGATGATGCGGTCAATATCCGAAACCGCGAGCACCTGGGCGATCTCCGCAATAATCACATACATTTGCTGCGAATGATCAACCGAAGAAATAAAGCGAAACACGCTTCGCAAGATGCCGATGGTCGGCGGGATGAGATCAAACGCTTGTTTGTATGTAAACGATTTATCCGAACGGCTGCGGGAGGAAAAGAGACCGTATGTGACGGTCTGGGCGAAGAGATCGGAAAATTGCTGAATCGTTAGCGAGGAGATGAGATTTTTTTGAAACGAATCAAAAAACGATTCAAGCATTTGCCTGCCTTCCTGCGCCCCTTCCGTCTCCAATTCTGCCAAGATCTGGTCGCGAAGATATTGGGTTTTGTGCGCGAGAGAAACCGCGAGTTGCTTCGCGGTTTTGATCTCTGGAAACGAATAGTCCAGGAACCGATGTAAGAGCTTCTCGAATTTCTCGGCGTTTTCAATCGGCGGTACGCTTTTGAGCTTGCGCATCACGAATGGTCTGCCAATCTGAACCGTGTCAACAAGATCGCCGTCGCGATACAGCCTGAATTCAAAAAAGTTCGTGAGAAGAAGATTGGGGAACGCCTTGCGGTAACGTTTTAATTGATCGGATGTCTCGATCGGGTCAAGATGTTCTGTTTCAAACGACTTTGCTTCCAAAAGACCGATGATTTCTCCTTTTGGAGTCCTAATGAGGAAGTCCGGATTTCCAGCTTCGGTCTTTTTTGGCAGAACGATCACATCCGCGCGTTTTCCCATTGCCGCGCAAACGGCTTCCAACAAACTCTTTAGCGCGGAGTAATAACTTTCTTCCCTGCCAATTCCGGTTTGATGGATTGCAAACAATTCTTGAAAATACGCATCAAGCATACTCACAAATTTGATCTTACTATATCACGCCCAGCCCCAAACGTTCAAATTCTCAACCCAAACCAGCTATGATCTATCAGCTACATGAAAACGCACGCCACCACAGAGTGATAAAAGCTGCCTCAATATAACACGGTCGTGATAATGTGAGGAAGATTTATCTTTCTCTTCACAAAATTTTTTCCACAATCATCAACTTCACACGATCGCCGACATCCGCGTTCGCGATCACCTTTGAGATGATTTCGAACGAATCGGGGTTTGAACCGATGAAGACGCTTTGCTGAAACAAGGAGAATCCGAGAGAATAGAGCAATTTTCGCAGCGTGTCGCGAATGTGCCGTTGTTTTTCTGGCACATCAAAAAGTACAATCATGTTTTTTCGATTTCCGCGCCTCCTGGAGCGCTTCTTCTGCTTCTTCACGGCTTTTCCGTAGGCAAGAGAGAACCTGAGCCAACCCGAAGGAGTGAGACGGTACTTCTTTCCTTTCTCAATAACACAGCCGGCTCGGATAAGACGGGAAAGGGATTGCTGGATAGTTTTGCGTTCTCTTCGACGTGATTCAATCTCCTCCCTCCGATTTTTGTAGTACAAGTACTTCTCATATTTGAACGGATCAAATTTGCCGAGCGCTACGCGTTCGACAGCTTCGCCCAAGAACAAAAGAAGATTTTCTGTTGTTGAAAGCATACGGGAACAATCCAGTTTCAAACATATGAACCTCCCTGTGGCAGGACCACGGGGTATAGGTTGCGATAAACTTAAAGCATACAAACCAACTTTCCTCATTATAGCACGGTCGTGGTATTGTGAGGAATGAGATAAAACCTCACCTACTCGGGTTTGCGATATTCATGTTGATCCCTGTTTTATCTTTTTCAAATCGTTGCCGGTTATGTTGTCTCAACAACGTTCCATTATGTATTGCTTGCTCCAAATACCCGATCTAATGTCTCCCACAGAGGGTCAATAAAGTATATCACAAAGCTCAATTCACCAGCTGCATTGCGGATCTCTTGAATTGGCTCGATACCTTGTTTATCAAAATAATTCCGCAGTGGAGCCGCCCGATCCTCATAATCCCGCTCTGAATCAGGGATAACGTTAATGCCTGCTGGAAAAATGAAATAGGCTGAATCAATACCCGCGGCGACAAATTGCCCGCGTAGCGTGGAGGCCTGAAGCAGGGTGTTTTCAATCGACAACACGGGAATGTAATTGATTTTCATCCAACGTTCCAAAGTCCAAAATCTTCCAAACCAATCAATATTTTCGTCGTATACAATGAGAGATGAAAAGGGGCGTAGTTTCTCATTAGCAAACAGGCCGCTTGCCTTATCCGCAGTATCCGGAATATTGTGATAATCAGCAAATGAAATAGGGCGTAACGGTCGCGATTCCCGAAGCAGATGAGTCACAACGTTGTCGAGCTCGCGAAACCCCCGATATTCGGAGCGCGCGCGGGAGAGCCAAAACGACGAGTCATTAAATGGTTGAGCAAGATGATTTGAATGTACGGCAAACACCACTTGATGACCCACAAGAAAACCAAACGCTATGAGGGCGCTCCATTGCGCAAGTCGTTTGGCTATATGACCACGATGTGACCAGCGAGAAACACCGTTCCACACGACATCACAACCATACGCAATGCCCAGTGCAATGAACGGGGTATAAAGCGGAAGATAACGGATTGTCGGCGCGATGGACGCGAACAACACGGTAAGCCAGAACACATTGAGAAGAACGCTGGTATGCTCGCTCGCGCGCCGCTTGAACACCTCATAGATCATGACAACCAACGACACTGA
>CAYYDP010000010.1:7895-16895 GCA_964470645.1 uncultured Gammaproteobacteria bacterium | reverse complement strand
AAACATCGGAAACCGACTCCCGGATTGTTCGAAGCGTGAACGCGGCGTTGCTCAATATGTTCGATCCGACGCTCCGGCTGATAATCGGCCAGTCAGCCATGGATTGCCCAAACAGAATCGCAAACTGCATGTCGAAGTGCCCGCGCGTACGGAGCATTTGTATATTATAGATGACCACAGGAAGAAAGAGTGCCAACGCGATACCAAGCGACGCGGCGGTCGTGCCAAGAGCGGGACGACGAATAAGATCACTTCGTTGCCACACGATCCAAATCGCGAAAACGGGAATCAAATACAAAGCCGTATATTTACTCAAAAAGGCAAATCCCAAACACGCCCCCCACCCCAAAAGCCATTGCCGGTTCCTTTGACTTTTAATGAAACAAAAGATCGATCCGAGAATGCACGCAAGCTCAACCCCCTCAAGATACGCGATGCGTGAAATCCAAATAAAATACGAGCTCAACGCGAGCAGCCCGAGCGCCAAAGTCGCGACGCGACGTCCATAGAGCTCTTTCGCGATCAAATACGTTAGCACGAGCGAAACAACACCCGCTACCGCGGACGGAAGCCGAGCGGCTACCGCGTTCACGCCAAATAATGCCATGGAAACGTGTTGGAGCAAAAACACAAACGGAGGAGCGTCATGAAACGAGAGCCGGGACCATCCGGGAATTTTGCCGAACCACTGCAAGGGAGTTGTCTGATTTTGCGATGAAAGAAAATCAACGTAATCAATCGAACGAAACGCGTAATGAGCGTCATCCGAAACCATATCATGACTTCCCAGGCGGAAAACAATGAGCAGTGTGCCAAGTACCAATAAACAAAGGACGAGCATTCGGTGTTGGTTCATACGCAAACAAATCAGCTAAAAACTCCTTGGGTACGCAAAGACCGTGACAACAGTAAGAAGAACTTGAACCGCAATGAACACGAACGCTGCAATGAGACCCCCTATCATATTCCCGGAAATTAATCCCGCAAGAGCAAACAACGCAAGGGTGATGACCAGTCCAATCACATACTTTACGGGAACCCGTCCCCACCACTTCTTGTGCCACGGAACGTGGACGGCGTTAAAATTCGAAAGCGAGTGATGGGGATTCAAGACAAACCATAAAAAATCCCACACCACCGTGAACCAAATAAAAAAACCGAGCAAATACAGCTCGTTTGAAAGCGACCATGTCCCAAGCCATACATACGGCCAGTGGAAAAACAAGAGCAAAACCGCATTAAGCGCCAAATGATACCCAGTCACTTCTTCCCCGCCAGTCACGCGGTGCACCAATCGGCCGAACCAATGACTCAAACCAGGCCGCCATGTCGGTAGTTTCGCCGCCCATCCATGAGGACCCTCAATTTGAATTTCAAGGAGCGCAAGTGCCAACGACAAGATAAAAAAATATACAGACTGGAAGATGAAGTAGGTCATACGCAGGCTACCTAAACACTACTCACTATCCACTAATCACTCTCCTGATCGCCTCGCTCACTTTTTTCCCATCAGCACCGGCGCCGAGTTTCGCGATCACTTCTTTCATGAGCAAGCCGAATTCTTTCTGAGTTGTACCCGGGTGCGCTGAAACAACTTCGCTCACCGCGGCTGCAATTACTTCGTCAGAAATCTCAGGGGGCAAATATACTTTTAATATTGTAAGTTCGGCTTCTTCTTGCGCCGCACGCGTTTCGTCTCCACCCTTTCGATACATCTCTGCAGCGTCAGATCGTTTTTTGGCCTCACGCTTTATGACAGCGATTGCCTGATCGTCAGTTAGTCCGGTCTCACGAACCCCCTTTGCAATCTCCTCGTTTGAGATCGCAGCCATAAGCATACGCAAAACAGAAAGCGTTTGTTCAGCCTTATCACGCATTGCCTGTTTCAAGTCATCTTGGAGTTGTTGTTTGAGCATGAGCACTTCTATTGTTTAGCGAGGGTTGATAAATTTTCACACCGTCACTGTTCGAGCCAATTTCGATTTGCGCTTGTGTTGGGTTCCTCTAGTGGGCGCGAATCGAAATGATGCCGGAACGGCAGGCGAGTTTGGCGGGTAGAAAATTTAGTCAACCCGAGCGCCTACTTGAATTTTGGTACTTTAATTCCCAACCGATCCTTCACCTTGCCTTTTCGATTGTTCTGACTAAATTGATCATCAAGCGGCAGTTTGCCAATCTTTTGTAAGTATTCTTTCTTCTGGGTAATATAATTACGTCGAAGCGCCGCAATCTTCACCGCGCGCTTATTTTTCTTCGAGGTGTGAAATCGTGCTTTTTTCAAGCGATTCACCAAACCCGTCTGAAGCATCTTCCGAGAAAATCTTCGCAGCAATGCTTCCGATGATTCATTTTGTTTTCTTCGAACTTCAATTGCCATAGAGGTACCTCCTTTCCCGCCTTCGCGTAACCACCCAATAAACAGGTGGGAATCCGCAGTCGCATTAGTGCTATGGCGGACTTGTCCGTCGTAGCCTTGGCGCAGGCGGATCAAAAGATGATCGCTTCGGCGGACTTCATGACTCTCGTCACTTCGCTATTTCTACCATACCAGATATTCTCATCATTAGTCAACCCCGCACCTTTCCAAAATAACTACTATTTGGATATCAATATCTTTTGCGCGGGGTCGCCTACAGCTTCAGTCATCGGTGTTCCTCAGTCGATGCTACGAAAGGTGCGGGGTCAATTCCCAAAGTTTGTAGCCGATCTAAATATGCATCCTCATACTCCCTTCTCCGATCCACCAAATGGAGCTTGATAACCGAGTCTCCCAACACAACGTCACCATTGCCCGCTTTTGCTCGTTCTCGAAGCTGTCTCGGCATCAATACCTTCTCCTGTCCCCACCGAAACACTCGTTCTGGAATTATTGAAACAATCATCTCAAACAATCTTTTGACTTTATGGACCTTACGACCCCGCGCCACTTCCAAATGAATTGGGCTGGTACGGGGCATGCTTTCGACTTGAATCGGCATCCAACGCTCCACCCAAAATTGGAATTGCCGATCGTCTGGTAGCACTGTTTTTGGTTCAACCGACTCGTCAATAAAAAAAGCTGTGCACAATGTATTCGTCCCGCGTGTTTGATCAACCGTACCCCCATCGTAACCAAACAGCCGTAAACCATACGCCAAAAGATTTCTCCCAACCCAATGCCTTCCATGAACTCGCATACTCAAAACCGCGAGCACGGAATTCACAAAAAACCTCGAAGACCACACGCGTCCTTGTTTTGAAACAATCACCAAATCAATATCAGACTCAACTCGCGCATTTTGCATTGCGACTGAACCTGCAAAATAAATATTCCGAACAAACGGCAGTTTGTGGAGTAATCGAATCCACTTTTGTGATTTCAACAGTTTCCGCAACGACTCCGGATACCTCATCTTCCGTTGTTTCACAATCGCCCTTCTCCCTTTCAAACAATAAAACACTTCTTCTCGCTCCAGCGCTCCCTCCAGCAGCATTGCCGAAAGTGTTTTCTGTATTTCGACAAGACTGACTGGACTTGGATTTCGAGTTACAAGTTTCGAGTTACAAGTTACAAGATGGATTTCCTCCCCCGTCATCGGGATCTCAAACACATCGTAAAACGCAAGCGTCCGAAGAATGTCTTTTTGAATCTCGGTCATGCATCAAGTGTATCAAAAAAAACTTCTGATTGACAGGAAAATCCAGAAACGTATACTGAATACCGATATGAATTTCAACGAACGAATCACCATCGACCCAACCATTATGTTGGGAAAACCGGTCATCAAAGGTACCCGAATTACCGTTGAGTTGATATTGCGCCAATTGACGGAAGGGCTGACTCCTGAAGAGATTTTGACCAATTACCCTCACTTAACAAAAGAAGATATTTTCGCAGCTATCGGCTATGCAACTGAATTAGTGCAGGACGAACGGGTCTATCAACTCACTCCTATTCAGTATAACAAAGCCAAGGCTCTTGTTGGATGAAAATAATACCGCAAATTTCGCCGCATCAAACAATCCCAAATTGGAGAAATTGTTGCGGTGTTACGATGGAAATGCCCCGAAACATTTCAAGTTTCAAAAGGTGCTGATCGCCAGTGACGACGAATGAAGCTTCGGATTCCAACGCACATTCCAAAATTTTGTTATCGGACGGATCTTCTTTCACCACATCAAGACGCAGGAGGGATAAACAACATTACTTCCGTACACGATGCTTTCGAGAAAATCAGCAATCTTATCGTGAGGAGCTTCAAATTTCCCCAGTAACGTTTGCTCTATTTCTTGCAAGATATTCGGCGAAACAGAGTTCATGATTTCACCGTTCAACATGTTCTCAAAAATAACATGCGGCGCTCCTTTCCAAAAGAGCGCCGAAATATACACATTCGTGTCGAGCGTAACCTTAATCATTTGCGAGAACTTGAGATTCGGTAATTCCTTTCTCTTTGGCGAATCGCTCTCCCCAGCCAGAAAGTGTCTGAAACTTCTGCATACTCCTCACAAGTCGTTCTTTATTCTGATACTCCTCGAGCATCTTCTGGATTACCTGAAACTTTGCAACGTCCAAAACAACAACCCCTCCGAGTTGTTTCACAACCGCTTGATCCAATGTCAGTGTTTGGTTTTCCATATGCCATCATTATAGTTTTCAAATCGAAAAAGTCAACTTTGAACCCCTTTCCCTACCAGGACTGCCCAAAGAATAAAAAATAAACTTTGTATAATAAAATATAACCAGTAACCAAGCTTTTCATCTTTCCTTATTATCCTTACATAACTCGACACTACTCCATAAATAAAGGTCAGAAAACTTTCAAAAATATATTCTGAATTTGAAGTTATCGAAACAGCAACAAAAATACCTCCGAATAAAAGTACGAAGTGCGGAATTGGAGCTTTCCCCAAAACTTTTCCTAAATCCGGAAGTTCCATATTAAGGATATTTTTGAAGTAAAATCCTAAACTCCCCGAACATCACATTATTATAACCGTACTTTCCGACCGTTCGTATATGGAAAGTTTATATCGAAAATTCTGTTTTATCAAGCAACTCCAGAGTACCTATTCAGAATTTCCCAACGAATACCGATGAGCCGGTACGGTCAGGAGTTTTTGAAGCTCGGTAAACAGATTCTTTCCCTGAAGGTGGATGGTTTGCAGAATGCTCATGTTCACGGCATGGATTGAAGCCCCTTGATTGCTTCTGCTTCCTCCGGAAATCTTCCTGGTCACAACCATGGGACGGAGATTCCGTTCTGCGTGGTTGTTGGTCAGAGGAACGCCATCGAACAGAAGGGCGGTAATGAGGTTTCCTCCTTGATTGCGGATTCGTTCTTGGATTGTTTTTGCATCTTTCAACTGATACGCTCTTTGTTGGATACTGGCAATGTGGTTTGAGTATTGGTCGTAGGTGTTTCGGCGAATTGATTCGTTGAATGGTTCTTCAATGAGGCGTGAAAGTTCGGAGAACATCGTTTTCAATTCTTGATGTAACGCGAGCATTTCGGATGAGACCGTATCTCGCTCGCACGCTTCATGGCTCATCCGAAGCAGATGTGCCCAACAACTTTGTTGGTTAAGCGGAAGTTTTTGATACGCCGAGTAATCGTCCCGGACGAGAACGCTCTGAGGAGAACTTCCTTGCAATATCTTGGTTGGGACTCCTTTACCTCTCGTTTCTTCAATTGTGTAGAAGGCGGCTTTTTGCGTAAAGAATCCTCAGCACCAGCTATTCATTCCATCAATCCTCCAACTTGTCTCGTCTGCGTGTTTGACCGAAGATTGCTTGATTTCTTGCGCAATTCGCTCGTATCGCGTTCCGAACCGCTTCTTCAAGGAACGAAGGACGCTTTGGATTCCGCCTTCCGTGATCTCCAAGTGATATTGGGTTTCCAGACCTTCAACGATCTTGGCGAGCGGCGTTCTCATCCGGTACTTCTGCATGAGGATCAAGGAAAGGAGGTTAATTCCGAATCGAATTCCCGGCAAGCTCCCTTGAGGTATCCCTGAAACCTCTTTCTGACAACAGGAGCACCATTGTCGTTGGATGTGGTATTTGGTGACGGTCGTTTGGGGTATGGGAATGTCTTCAATGATCCGTTCATAGGTTGGGGCTGTTTGACTGACTTCGATTCCGCAATCGGGGCAATGCGTGAGATGGACGTCCTTCTCCTGATCAATACGCTTTGGATTCGTTCTTCCAGCCCCTCTGTGACCGATTTGAGCTCCGCGCTTCTTTCCTTCTCCTTCAGGTTTCTTTCGATTTGATTTGAAGATCATCCCTGAGAGTTTCTGTTTCTGGGATTCGAGGGTTTGAAGCCGTTCCTGAAGGGATTGGTTTTCTTGCTTCAACCGTTCGATTTCCCGTTCCGCATCTTGAAGCTGTTTTTCAAGGTCCCCGTTCTTCTCTTGTTGGGACTTCCACGCTCGGGAAACGGTTGCAATCCTCTTCCGCAGTCCCGTGGCTTCGGCGCGGAGCAATGTTAATTCTCGGTCGGCTGTCATGATGCCAGTATACCACAATGTTCAATGGTTATTGAGTGTGTCGGGAAATTCTGAATAGGTACACTCCAGAAACAGGGAACTAAATCGCTAACTTCCTGAATAATTGCAGAACACCCGCTTCTTTCAATTCTTGAATTTGTTTTTGTACGTTTCTTGATCTGTTCAACTCGCCGGTCGAGCTTTCAACCTTTTGTTGAAGTTCAATACCATTCCAAAACTCGCTCATAATAGGGTGTTGAGATGCCCGCTTTTGATCCTTCATAAACATCTCGAACTCATTCTCTATGAGTCCACAGCTCTTAAGCGCGTTATTCCACTTCGTGATAATTGATTCATCAACAATTTCGGCCAATTTCATCATAACATCTTTCTCAGCTTGACGCTTGGCATTATATGCCTCAAG
The DNA here is from genome assembly GCA_964470645.1 of uncultured Gammaproteobacteria bacterium. Lineage (GTDB taxonomy): Bacteria > Patescibacteriota > Patescibacteriia > CAYYDP01 > CAYYDP01 > CAYYDP01. Next base: position 10,000 of record CAYYDP010000010.1, on the reverse strand, counting down.
GAGCATCGCTATATCAGCGTGTCCTGCTTTCCAATTATCAAGATTACGCACTAATTCGCTATGCTTAGTTTGTACCTCAGTGATGCCGTACAAAGCCGTGTGGCGAAGAAACTCCTCATCATTTCTGAATTGTGATAGACGATCTTTCAGAATTCCAACCTCCTTCTCTAAATCGGCGATTGTTTTTACTTCTGGATGATCGAATAAGGTGGTACCACAAAATCCAATAACAGCTTCACGAGTTCCTTTCGATATCGAAAGAGTACGATCTTCTTCTTCCACAGCACCCGCAAGCAGAAATACTTCACGAAAGAGCTTTTGTTGATCAGGCGAGAGTTTACTTTCGAAATCTTGATACTTTTCGGTTTGCGCGGCTTTTAATCGCCCTGCTTTTGCTTGTTTGCCCGCGAGTTTCCGTTGAAATAAAATAAGAACTTTCGCCTGTTGAGTATTCAAGTTTGTTAATTGATACATGCCATCCGGGAGTTTTACAACTCCAGTGTCTTGCAACAATTGTTGGTATTGCAGCTTCTCATCGTCAGAAAGCAAATAGGTGAGGTCCTGAAATAATAGAGAGCTTGGTGGTTGTTCTTTTTCAATGTTCGCCATAGTGAAATCATTAGTATTAATTTTAGAAGACTGCATAATACCACAAATTGTGCTTTATCAAAGAATTGCAGCTGAACGAAGCCAAGGTTTAAGCTTTTGATTGAAACTTTTGAAGCCTTTTCGTTCCCCGTCTTAATCGGTCAAATCAACATCCTTCTGAATCAATCTGTCCGAAAGTTCGAGATTCGAACCCACAACCGTAAACAGGGTATTTTTGCTTTCTTTGACTCGTTCAAAGTAATAGTTGAAACAAAGGATCGCCGTTATTTGTTTAAGTATTTCTATTTGCAACGTATGCTTGGTTATGATCGACAAACCGGTGAATTAAAATTTTAATTTGAGTTTTTTGTAAAAATAAGCACTAATAAGGAGAACAACTACACTGACGACAATATAGATCCCTGGATTATCCATGCTAAACCAATCCCGAGAATTACTTTGTGTTTTATTAAATATCTTTTTATCGATTTTTTCTCTTACCACAGTGACATCGTCAAGAATTGATATACTGTCCGACTCATCTCCACGCGCAAGTTCCGGGATAAATTCGCTTGGGTAACTTTTTGTCTTTTCACTGTTCCTCAGGTAACTTTCAAATCTCGTGTTATAACTTTGATCAACGACCACTACCGCCAAAACGAAGGTCTGTTCCCAATTAATCTCATCGCCGATATATATCCCTTCCTTCATCCATTGTCCATCATGAATTTCAGTAATCGGCTGATTTGGCCACCAGCGATCTGGTCCAACTTCCCATTTGAGACGATTAATGATCCACAAGAATTTTCCCTGTTGTATTACGCCGTCTAAATTACCGCAAACTTTTGTAGGATAGCCGATCAAACTTCCTTCTTGTGGGTAATGAATATTAATATTAAGTTTATCACTTTGTTTCTCTGGAGTCGGTATATCTCCACATGGGTTAGGAAGCGAAATTGATTGAAGGGGTACAGAAGAATTGGCAGGATCAATTTCATTGCTTTTGCTAACAAATTGCTTCAGGATAAAAATTAAAAGGATTGAACAAATCAACCAAATAATTGGATTATCCATCGAGAAACGAAATAACCTTTTTCGTTCTTTTTTCTCACTCTTGTTAACTGACGCCTCAATGGAGGTATTAAAATTACTCCCAATAACGTTAATGAGATTATCGATTTTACTTTTTTCAATGACTGCGCTTACCCCTTCGGTTAATACTTTAATCGTCTCGCCTTCTTTTCGCTTTTCAATCTGATATTGAGGATAATCACTGCCGGGTAGTTTTGAGATTGCCTTCTCACGAACTGGATCGTAATTGTTCGCGTTAACAATGGGGGACCCCACCGAATAGTTGACGAAAGTGTAATCCGGAATTATGTCAATTAAACTAGCCCAATCAGTACCGAAAATATCTTTTGCTACCTGATCGCTCACAATTTGCCGAAGAACGGCAGTATTACTAACGGCATATACTTTTTCATCTGTTTTGATTCTTACGATTCTTGTTCCTGGGC
>CAYYDP010000010.1:0-7885 GCA_964470645.1 uncultured Gammaproteobacteria bacterium | reverse complement strand
TTCCTGGGCGGTATGTAATATTTCCAACAAGACGGAAACTTATTATTTCTTCTTCGGGAATTTCTTGAACATTTGGCTGAGTCTCATTTGCTGGAAACCACGTTTGAAACACCTCATTCGTCGGAAATGCATAGATCTCATCGTTGCTGACGTACCAGTATTTTTGTTTTGTCAATTTGCTAATGATAATTGAACAGCACGGAATCCTGCTAGCTGAACTCCTGACAATGGGTTTAACCGATCCAACTTTCTTGTAGACACTTGGAAATCGTTCACGACCATCTCTTTCAATGAAATCACACAATTCAGATATTTGTGTTCTGTAGTCTTCGAAGATTGTCCTACTTTTGATAATGATTAATTCGCCTCTGAAATATCTTCTAATCGGCTCGCTAGTTCTAACAGGCGACCCTTCCTCATAATTGTAATAATCCGCAATATTTGCTTCTAACAAGCTTTCGAGAACTAATTCAACATATTTTTGTTGCTGAACAGACAAACTTTTGGGATCAATTGAAATTTTTTGTTCACCATGCTTCAACGGGAGTACTTGCTTGTATAGCAGATCGAGAATTTTTTTAACATCCAACCATTTGTCTCTAATCAGCTTATGGTCAGAACCAACTTGAATTGATTGGACACGCTTTCTTTCTTCGGTCATGTGGAGATCAATTGATGAGCTTACATTAGCAATAAACGGATTATCATCTATTTCATACACATCTGTTTCTTCGGTTTTTTTAATTATGTTATTTTTGAGATCGTTAGCAAGATGTCTCGCATGTTCGATTCGTCTACCAGCACGTGCGACCTCTAGAAAATCATTGATCAACTTTTCTATTTCTGCTCCCATCCCAGAATCGACATTTTTCAAAATTGCCTGCGCACGCCAAACATTCTGTTTTTTCAACTCCTGATCGGGATGTTTAACCAATTCCTCGATATTGAGAAGGTTGATAATCTCCCTCAATTCAGAAACAAATTTTTGTTTATCTTCGGGATGCATACCTTTATCAGAACTCCCCGCAATGACCCTAGACATAGAGGCGGGGAGCGTGAAGGACAAAATTGAAAATATTGCTTTCGGAGGATTTGACTTAACCATCCTTGCCACTAAAAATTTTGTTTACTATTTCGAAGACGGGGTTGCCCATCTCTTTTTCTGACTTCGTGACGAAACCAACTGCCGAATTTTTGAACATCGCTTCAGTTGCATTTTTTAACATATCAGCTTGCCGTTCAGGATTTGAAGCCATGAAGTCTTCCAGTGTGCTTGCGACCGCGGCACGATGTCTGTTCACAGCGGCTAAATGGGAGTTTACGTTATAATTCCTGGTAACGAAAGACAAGCCGTACCACACAGCTGAAAGAAGAACGATTTTTGCTATTCCAGCTTGCAGTGAGAGTTTGTCCCAACCCTTAAACGTATTGAAAATAAAAAAACCAACAAGGAGAAAAATGATTCCCCAGTAGAATTTGGAACGGAGTTTGAGCCAATCTTTTGATAGGTTGTCGTACCTCTTTACTTCATCATTGAAATGTCGCGCAAGTCGAACAGCGGCAAGCTCAACATGACCTGATTCTACCTTCTGTTTTTCTTCCTTAAGCGAAGCGAGTTTATCTTCTAATTCCTTTAATACGGTCTCAGCCTGTATTCTTGCTTTAGACGCAGCTTGTAACTCTTCTTGTATTTTACGTTCATCCCTATTTTCAAGTGCTACCTGCCCCCGGAGATAGGGTATGTGTCGTGCTACTAGCTCATAAATGGAATTGAATCGACTATCAACGCGGTTTTCGAAGTCATCATGTTCCTGTTTGGGATTGGTGCGAGAGCTGATATCGAATTTTTGTAACCACTGTAAATCTTCAATGAACTGATTTTTGTAACTCGTTATTTGATTTACCACTTCTTGGGGTAAATGGTTTTCATAACCCAAATCGTCTACTTCTTTTAACCACTGTTGAATCTTTTTCAATTTCTTATTTGCATTTTCGAAGACAAGACTGCCAAACTTACTGTTCATCGCAAGCTTCTCAATGTTGACGCCCTTGTAATTTTCTAATGTGATTTCGGTTGCCACAAGATGAGGTAAAATCCTAAACTCCGCGAGTAGGATTCGAACCTACAACCAACTGGTTACACGTCTTCCTCATGTTTCCATAAGGCGTGGACTATATCATTACCATGCCCCGCACTGTGCGGGGTTTAGGTACTTCGGTATCTAGTCTCTACGGGCTCTACCTTTATGGGTGATTCCCACGGTATTGCCTTTCCTGATTATTCAGATGAAGGGTTTACCGTTATCCCGAAGTGTTTCATTCTAGAGTTTCCCCTAGAAGCTGCCTTTGATTCTTCAAACCTTTAGGGTTATTTGAATCACAGCCAGCTGCTCTACCATTGAGCTATCGCGGAATATAGTATTCTACGTTTTAAATTGTAATCCAATATTCCAGCCGCTCTACCACCCCGACGACTTCCAGTGTCGGGGAGCCGACCGAAGCGTCGGCTTTGAGCTATCGCGGAATACAAGATTCTACATAAAGAACAAAAACTGTTCTGATTCTAATATAGAACTCCCAAAAACGCAAGACTCCTAAAGACCCTTCTTTTGCCCCAACCGAAACAACAACAATGTACCGATCGCGGCTAAGACCCCAACGAAGGAGAAGGTAAGCGGGAATCCATAGGCATCGGCGATCAACCCCCCAACAGTCCCAGCAAGTGCGACACCAAGGCTTGTCACCGTGGAATAAAGCGTCCATTCATAACTCTCTTTTCCCTTATCCAAATTCGTGCTCCAGAGCGAAAGCCACGTTGGATACGCGAGACCACTCCCAATCCCATAAAGTACTTGGGCGAAGTAAAACGGATACACCGAACCAACAACAGCGTACAAAAAAGGAACCACGGTCATGACCACCCCTCCAACAATAAGCCACCTGACCCGCGATGCATGGTTCTTATCGATATACTTTGAAAACGGCAATTGAACAAACGATTTTACAATCAAAAAAATGGAACTCGCTATTCCAGCAGCCGCAATTGTTCCGCCGTCAATACGATCAGCAACAAAAATACTAATGATCGGATCAATCAGTCCAAATCCCGTGACTGTGAAGATATCGGCGATGAGAAGTAGTTTGAGAGTCTTATTCATATGCTCTTGTATTGTCATCCCAAACTTTGATTTGGGATCCAAACAACCAAAATAAAAACCAAAAGATCTGTTTGTTTTTTGCTTTTTTGGATTCCCGATCGAGTCGGGAATGACGAATCTCTAATATTCACTATACAACTATACAACCCTTTCTTACATACGTCTCGCTTCCACGATCCAATTCCATCCCTTCCCAGAATACAGCCTATCACTTCCATCAATCCCAATCCGATCAATAACAAACCCCGCATCTTCAATCAACATTCGCAACTCACGCTTGGTAAATGAGTGATAATACCGATACAGCACCTCATTCGTTTTTGAAACGTTCCACGAAACCCACACATCATTCCACTCCAATTTCCGATCCCACTCGGTGACCGTTTTCTTCATCCCCCATTTTCGAAGCAACGTATCAAGCACTAACCATCGGTACCCTGAACGCCACATGTTCCACGCCGTGAGAAATAGTTTCCCACCCGGTCTCAACACCCGAAATAATTCCTTACACGCCCTCAAACGAAATTCGCGCGAAGGAATGTGATGGAGCGCGGCAACACAAAAAACCACATCACACGACTGATCCTCAAGGGGTAGTTCGAGCAAATTACCATGATACAACTCGGCATCAGCCACCCCCTCCCTTGACGCTGTCGCCCTTGCCCGATCGAGCAATGTATTCACCGGATCAATACCAATATAACGAACGCCCCGTTCTTTTACATACCTCAACAACCTTCCTGAACCGCAGCCAATGTCAGCAATTCGAGCACCCCTGGGAAGCGCCTGTGTCCACGATTTCAACATCGGCCAATCAATCACTTTGCGCGTTTCATCGAAACCTGAAGCAATCCTCGCGTAGGTTTTGATGTTGTGATTGATTATTTCTTGAGCAGTTGTTACTCTCATAAGTGTCATATGGACCCAATTCACAAAACCATCCTCCTTGAATTACTCTCCAAACCTCCGACAACCGACGAGGAGCTTTCGAGCATGAGTTATAAACTCTGCCGAGCGAACAAACTCGCGCCATTGAGCAAATCAATGCTCTTTGAAGTATATCACGAACTCTTAGCCAATAGCGAAATCTCAGAGAACACACAGTTCGAAAAACTCCTCAAAATCCGCCCCATTCGCACCCTCTCAGGCGTCGCGCCAGTGACTCTGCTCACCAAACCATTTCCTTGTCCGGGCAAATGCGTGTACTGCCCAACCGAACCCAACATGCCAAAAAGCTATCTTTCCAACGAGCCAGCTGCCATGCGGGCTGTGATGAATAAATTCCATCCGCGCGAACAAGTTTCCGCGCGCCTACGAATGTATCACGCGAACCGTCACGATGCTGACAAGGTTGAAATGATCGTCCTTGGAGGAACATGGTCAGCCTACACCAAAGAATATCAAACCTGGTTCATCCATGAATGCTACAAAACCTGCAACACCTTCACTCCCCCCAAACAAGAACTCAAGATCCCAAAACATTTCCGCCCGCAAATACCAACACTTCACGAACCCGTTGAAGAACGAGTCATCTCACCCGAAGAACTCGAAGCAGTGCAAGTGGAAAATGAAAAAGCTCCCTACCGCATTGTGGGACTCTGTCTTGAAACCCGACCCGATTGGATCAAACACGATGAAATCGCGCGAATGAGATCGTATGGTTGCACACGAGTCCAACTTGGAATCCAAAGCATTTATGACGATGTACTCGATCTCATCAAACGGGGGCACAGAGTCGAGAAGTCCATTTGGGCGACAAAAGTTCTCAAAGACGCTGGATTCAAAGTTGACCACCACTACATGCCAAACCTCCCAGGATCAACTCCCGAACGAGATCTCGCGATGTTCAAACATATTTTTGAAAACCCCGACTTTCGCCCAGATCAAATCAAAATCTATCCAACGATTATCAATGAATACGCGGAATTAAAGGCTTGGCACGAGGATGGACGATGGAAAGAATATTCACCAGAAGAACTCATGGAACTCTCCATTCAGGTCAAACAACTCATCCCCTATTACACGCGAATCAATCGACTCATTCGAGATATTCCGCAAGATTGCATTATCGCTGGAAATAGCGTGACAAATCTTCGCCAAGACATCTTGCGTGAAATGGCAAAACGCGGTCTCCGGTGCAGGTGTATCCGTTGCCGCGAAGCAAAGGGACGAATAGCGGATCCAAACGATCTCAAGATCTTTATCGATGAGTACGAGGCTTCGGGGGGACGCGAGTATTTCATCTCAGCGGAAAACCTTGATCGAACCATTCTCTATTCATTTGTCCGACTCCGCATCCCTTCTCATTTTTTCCAAGATGGGGTATTTGGAACATATCAGCTCTCCTATCCGCACGACCAGATTCCAGAGCTTCAACATGCCGCGATCATTCGTGAACTCCACACATACGGAAGTGTTGTGCCGATCGACGAAACCGACTCAAGCTCATCGCAACATCAAGGTTTGGGAAAACGGATGATGAACGAAGCGGAAAACATCGTGGAATCACTTGGGATCAAAAAACTCGCTGTCATTTCCGGCGTCGGCGTGCGTGGGTATTATGAAAAAATCGGGTATGCTCGAGAGGGAACATATATGGTAAAATATTTATAGACGTAAAATGCGTTGCGACTTAACGCGAAAGAACGCGACATAGTACAAAAGACGCGACCAAGATAGCGGCAAAGTATAACGCGACGCACATTGCGACAACGTGGACCTCACAAAACCAACAATCCAAAATCGCGACCAGATGCTTTATCCAAACGAAAGTGAAATGATTTATGATGCCATTCAAGAAGTTTGGAAAGAATTCCGTGGAGCATTCAAGGAGTCTATTGTTGAACGGTCGTTAGAAATAGCTTTCAGAAATCATAACTTCAATATTGAACGACAAAAACGAATAAATATTTATTTCAATCAAGAGCTTGTCGGTACGTATGTACCTGACTTCATACTCAATGATATCATATTAATAGAGTTGAAAAGCAAAGCATACATCACGCAAGAAGATGAGCGCCAATTTTGGAGGTACTTACGTGCCACTCCCTACCGACTCGGGTTTCTGGTAAACTTTGGATCACAAGGACTTGAGATCAAACGTAGAATCTATGACCAAGCACGAAATAATAGTAAACAATCGTATATAATCCCGCGCTGGTCGCGTCAAGTCGCGTACCGTCGCATCTAATCTATGAAATCAATCGCAAACTTTTTCTTCGAACTTGGAATGCTGCGAAGAATCAAACGGTCGGGGATGATGCTTGCAGGAGTAACAGAGCCTGAATCAGTTGCGGAGCACTCAAGTCGCGCCGCAATCATTGGTTACATTCTCGCTTCCATGGAAGGAGCGGATCCGGAAACTGTAGCGTGCATTCTCTTGGTGCACGACATCGCGGAAATTCGCGTTGGCGACCAAAATAAAGTCTCAGCACGGTATTTTAAAAAAGACGAGGCTGAGATTACTGCTTTCCATGAACAACTTGAAGGATTGCCTGAGCAAGTACAAACTAAATGGAAAGAATATTGGAACCACATTGAAGAAAGAAAAACCAAAGAAGGAATCGTTGCCAAAGACGCCGACTGGCTTGAAGCCGCGCTCACGGCGAGAGAATTTGTGGTTCTTGGGTACCCTGCGTGCCAGAACTGGATTGACAACGTCAAAAAAGCGCTCGAAACCGAATCAGCCAAAAAACTCCTCGCGGAAATCGAACAAGGAAACCCTTGGGACTGGTGGCAAGACTTGAAAAAGATGACGTATACGAAATTGGACCAACCGAAATCTTGAAGTCGCTCGCATGACGCACAACGTCCCGACTCGTCGCTTCTATACATTACACCTTCCCTTTCTGCTCGTTTGCTGAACGAATCTCTTTCCCAACCACCTTTCCTTCTGCATCAAGCTGATAACAATGAATTTCTCCGGTCCCAATCTCCAACTCGCACACCTGCTGCTCAGTCAACCCTTCCACATGCTTCGCGAGTGCGCGAAGTGAATTGCCGTGAGCGACGACAACCGTGTTGTGGCCATTTTGGAGATCGGGCTTGATATGCTCATCGTAATACGCCGAAACACGAGCGTGCACATCTTTCAGGCTCTCGCCTTCAGGAATCGGCACGTCCCACCCTCGCCTGATCTCCTGAAACTTTTCCTCTCCAATCTCTTCTTTTACCTGCCACTTATTCTTTCCTGTGTACACACCGTAACCTCGCTCTTTCAGAGCGTGATGGCTTTTATGTTCCAAATCTTGTCTTCCGAGCGTTTTCTTCATCTCGTGAAGTGTCTGATGAGCTCGATTCATATCTGAAACATGAGCCTTATGAAGGGGAATATCACGGATAGCCTCTGCCGCTTTCCGCGCTTCCTCGCGACCTTCTTCCGTGAGATCAACTTCTGTGTGGCCTGTCCAAAGGCCAAGTTGATTCCACGCTGATTTTCCGTGACGGACTAAAATAAGATAGGGCATAATGTATTAGAAATATAAAAAGGGTTTCATCTGTTCCCGAACACGCGATAGTCGAGACTTAACTGTTCCTATGGGAATATTTAGCAGTTTAGCAACCTCATCCTGTTCAAAACCTAGAATATCCAAGGCGTAGACGCGATAGGAACCAGAATGATTATCTCTAAGATTTCTTAAAACGTGTTCCGTATCTTTTGAGTACCTCTCGCCAAACAACGTTTGCCAATTAATCTTCCCAAGGAATCTATTAATGAGCTTAGCCTT
>CAYYDP010000009.1:0-35336 GCA_964470645.1 uncultured Gammaproteobacteria bacterium | reverse complement strand
CTGCCATTTCCTGTTCTTTCTGCATCTTTCCTCCGTGTTTCACAAATTTGCGCGTCTGGGAAAATTCCCCCAACCGATGCCCAACCATATTTTCAACAACGTACACGCTGATAAAATGCTTTCCATTGTGAACTCCAAACGTAAATCCAACCATCTCCGGCGTGACTACAGAAGATCGAGACCATGTCTTGATCACGGTTTTGTCGCCAATCCGAACCTTCGAAAGTTTCTTCAGCAGTTTTGGATCAGTATAGGGTCCTTTTTTGGAACTTCGACTCATAATTCAAGCAGTTAGTGGTTAGCGGTTAGCGTTCAGGTTACTTGGAGGTTGCGTTGCCCCTAACACCCTAAACGCTTGACGCTAAACGCTGTTATACTCGCTTTTTCAATATTAATTTATTTGTCCATTTATTCGGATTCCGTGTCTGAACACCCAGCGCGGGTTTCCCCCACGGAGTCACAGGACGTCGGAGACCAATGGGTTGCCGCCCTTCTCCTCCACCATGCCGATGATCAACCGGGTTCATCACCTTTCCACGCACCCGCGGCCGCACCCCAAGCCGTCTCATCGTACCCGCCTTTCCCTTTCGCGCAAGCCGATAGTCCGGATTGGAAACCTCACCAACGGTTGCCCGAGCGCCTTTTGGAAACATGCGAACCTCCCCGGATGGCATCTTCACATGAGCATACTTTCCTTCGATGGTCAACACCTGGGCTGACAACCCAGCAGACCGAACGAGCCTTCCTCCGCGTCCTACTTCCAATTCAATATTGTGAATGGGAAAACCTGCGGGTATGTATTCGAGCGGCATCCGATTCCCCGGCTTTGCTTCAATTGCCGATGTGCTCGAATAAATCGTGTCACCAACAGACAACCCTTTTGGAGTGAGCACATACCGAAAATCTCCTGATCCGTATTCCACGAGCGCAATAAAGGAGCTTCGATTCGGATCATACTCGATTGTCACAACCTTTCCAGGAACATCAAACATGTTCTGAACAAAATCAATCGCACGGAGCTTTCGCTTCACACCAGCTCCTTTATGCCGAACAGTGATTTTCCCCTGATTATTCCTGCCTCCTGTGCTTTTCAAAATTGAGGTCAGACTCCGTTTCGGCTTCACGCGAGACAATGCCTCGGACACAACAGAAGCACCGCGCCTTCCTGGAGTTGTTGGATTGTATTTCTTTAAAGGCATAATTCAGCGTAGAGCGGTTAGCGGTTAGCGTTCAGGTTGTTAAGAAGGGTTTTGAATTCCCCTAATACCCTAAACGCTTGACGCTAAACGCTAGACTTCAATACTTGTTCCTTTCGGCAGTGTGACAATAACTTTCTTTCTTCGTTTTGTTATTCCTCGAGTTTTTCCAAATCGGACCATTTTTCCCGGCAAGGAAACCGTGCGGATCTGCCTTGGGCTCACTCCATAATACACGGCGAACGCCCTTCGCACCATTGCCTTGTTCACATCGGCACCAACTTCAAATACATACTGATTACGCGTTCGCAACATAGTCGCTTTTTCCGTAATCAGTGCCCCTGCAAGAACTCGGTCGATATTCCCAAAACCATGCACTCCGGGCTTCGAGGTTTTCACATCTTTTGCCACTACCTTCTCCGCCTGTCCAGAACCCACGGAAGCAAACTTGGCCCGGTCAGTGTCGGTTTTCTTCGTATTCTGCTTTCCACTCCCTGGTTTTTTTTTAAATTTATCGAGTATGGACATAACCCTCTAATGCATCAATGTAGCAATGCACCTATGCATCAATAACGAAATCTTGTGTTTTATTGATGCATTGATCATTGGTGTATTGGTCATTTTACTTTTCTTGCTATCTTCTCCATGATCGGGATTGCCTGTTCCTCAACAAAACACACCCGGTACCTCATCAGATCAAGCACATTCACATTCCTCGCTTCCTCGATTTTCATGGATTTCAAATTTCGAGCTGCAAGCGCTAACATCTTTTCGTGCTTCTCGGTCAACAACAAAACTTGATTGGGTTTCCGAACTTTTTTCTTGTCAGAAAACACTTTCAAAACATCAAATCCACCTCTCATGCCGGAAAGTGTAGCAGCAACGGCTTTCGTTTTGCTCAATCCACTCGGAACCTGATCAACAACCACGAGAGTCCCGTTCTTCACGCGATCGGAAATCACTGACCGAAGCGCGTTTTTTTTCATGGACTGCGTTATGGTTTTTTCATAATTACGGACATTGAGCGGACCGAACACCACCCCACCCTTCCGCCAAATCGGAGACCGAGTCGAACCATGTCGGGCGCGTCCTGTCCCTTTCTGTCTCCACGGCTTTTTCCCTCCACCACTCACCTCACCGCGGGTTTTCGTATGAGCTGTGCTCAATCGCTTATTCGATTGGGACGCGACAACAACTCGATGCACCGTTGAGGGGCTCACCTTCGCCGCAAACACACCATCCGCGACCTCAATCTCTCGCACTCGCTCACCCTTGATTGTATAAACTGGCAATTTCATAAGCTGGTATCAAGTATCATGTAGTATGTAGTATGCGTTAGGCAACGAAGCTTGTCTGTATTCCGCATGATTCATGATACCAAATACATGATACAAAACGATTCTTAAACGCACCATTCCTATAGTATTCTCATAACTCCGGAACTTATGTTGATTTAATGATAACCATGGAGTTCCTCGCTCCCGGTACGCTTCCGCTCACAGCAACAATATTCCTTTCCACGTCGACAGAGCACACCTTCAGTCCTTTTACCGTCACGCGGTCATTACCCATGCGTCCCGCCATCTTTCTGCCCTTTGCAACATGTTGCATCCCTCCAGCACTGATCGAACCCGGCATTCGCTCTTGATCTTTATGCCCGTGGCTCGTCGGATGTCCATGAAAATGATGACGCTTCACCACACCCGCAAACCCTTTTCCCTTGGATGTTCCAACAACCACTATTTTCGCCCCAACCTCAAACACGGATGCGTTCATCGTAGAACCAATTTCAAACGCCTTTGTTTCTTCGGCTGGAACGCGAAATTCAGTAACAACTCGGGGTGCGAAACCATCGTTTATGGTCTTAATCTGCGCCTTATTTGTCTTTGAAGCTTTCTTGGTTTCAGAACCTACAATCACCGCCGAATATCCGTCCTTCTCGGGTGTGCGGTATCCAAGAATCCGATTGGGAACAATCTGAATTTGGGTCAATGGAACAAGCTTGCCGCTCGGAGCAAACATCTGCGTCATGCCCAATTTTTTACCAATGATGAATTTCATAAAATCTCTACATCGTATACGTGGTATACGGTTTATCCACACTCTCATCAAAAAACAAAACCTTTCATCCCATGAGGAGAAAGGGTACATCAACACAACCATCCATCCTGGAACTCTTCGACATAACATCGAATCCTTCCAAGACACATTGTTATTTTGATTGTTGTAAAGCCCTTTTTCCTTTTTCATCATTCATCACATCTGAGACACTTTCCCGAAGAGTTATCTCGCCCGCAATGAATGAATACAATATTCAATAGTGTTTTATGATTCTTTAACAGCGAACGTTCATGGTATTGGGAATCCTATCACATCTTAATCTCCACATCCACCCCGGCCGGTAGAGCCAGTCCCATCAGTTCGTCAATCGTTTTCGGTTTTGGATCCAAAATGTCAACCAGCCGCTTGTGAACCCGCATTTCATATTGCTCTCTCGCGTTCTTATGGACAAAAGTCGATTTATTCACCGTGTATTTGGTGATCGCGGTTGGCAGCGGAATCGGCCCACGGACCTTCACACCAGTCTTCAAAACCGCTTCAATAATATTCCGCGTCGCCTGATCAATGATTTTGTAATCGTATGCCCGAATTTTCAAACGAATCTTCATCTTCGACTGATCTTTTGGTTTCGCCTGAACAGCGGCATCATCGTCTGTTTTTTGAACAGCCGGTTTTGCGGGTTTTGATTTCTTGTGTGTGGAGTCCTGCGTCATGGTTTCTTAAAGAGCGTTCAATTCGTAGGGAACGGTTTGAAACCGTTCCCTATCATCGTTTCATTACTTAATAATACCGGTAATAACACCTGCTCCGACCGTGTGACCACCTTCTCGAATAGCGAATCTCTGTTTCTCTTCCATGGCAACAGCGGAAATGAGCTTAATTTTAAGTTTTACCGTGTCTCCTGGCATAACCATTTCAGATCCTTCAGGAAGCTCAACCTCTCCTGTCACATCAGTCGTTCGCATAAAGAACTGTGGCTTATACCCTTTAAAGAATGGAGTGTGTCGTCCGCCCTCTTCCTTGGTCAAGATATACACTTCAGCCTGGAATTCGGTATGTGGAGTAATGGAACCCGGCTTTGCGATAACCTGCCCACGCTCAACATCCTCTTTCTTGGTTCCTCGCAGCAGCAATCCCGCGTTATCACCTGCAATACCGGAATCAAGAGACTTGTTAAACATTTCAATACCCGTGACAACAGTTTTCTGCGTTTCACGTAATCCGACAATCTCAACTTCTTCGTTGACCTTAATGGTTCCTCGTTCAATTCTTCCTGTGCAAACCGTACCTCGCCCTTCAATGGTGAAGATATCTTCAATGGGCATCAAAAACGGCTTATCAGTGTCGCGAACCGGGTCAGGAATGTAGGTATCGAGAGCTTCAGCAAGCTTCAAAACACTCTTGAAATATTCACCTTCGGTATTACCTGCCTGGGCTTCCTCCAACGCTTTCAACGCGCTTCCTCGAATAATCGGGACATCATCTCCCGGGAACTGATATTTCTTCAAAAGATCTCTCACCTCGGCTTCTACAAGATCAATCAAATCTTTATCCTGCACCATGTCAACTTTATTCAAAAACACAATAATATATGGCACACCGACCTGTCGAGCAAGCAAAATGTGTTCTCGAGTTTGAGGCATTGGACCGTCTGCCGCAGAAACAACCAAAACCGCACCGTCCATTTGAGCAGCACCCGTAATCATATTCTTCACATAGTCAGCATGCCCCGGACAGTCAATGTGAGCGTAATGACGCTTGGTAGTCTCGTACTCAACGTGGGCAGTATTAATGGTAATTCCACGCGCCTTCTCTTCCGGAGCGTTATCAATACTATCAACGCCTTTATTCTGGGCGTTGAAACCCGCCTTGAGGAGTACCTGAAGAATGGAGGCGGTCAAAGTTGTTTTCCCATGGTCAACGTGACCAATGGTTCCGACGTTTACGTGAGTTTTTGAGCGGTCGAACTTTTGTGCGTCTGCCATAATAATGATACTGGGCAAGCCGTCAACGAAGATGCGTGCCCGAGTGGGTGCTTAGTATATTGGTTAATTGTTTAAAATGATAGTTGGATTATAACAAAAAACCCGATGAATGCAAGGATAGTAAACTTTTATCCCTGTGGGTAAATTGTGAAAAGACGGTATTTTGGCTAGAACTAGCGTTTAGCGTCGAGCGTTTAGGGTGTTTGCGTAACATCCTAAATACATTTACTAGACGCTAACCGCTATACGCTAAACCCTATTTTCTCCCTTTCTGCCTCGTCTCGACAACTTGATCGGCTACATTTCTTGGAACTTCGGCGTAATGAGAAAATTCCATAGTGTAGCTCGCGCGTCCCTGAGACATTGAACGAAGATTGGTCACGTAGCCAAACATTGAAGCCAGCGGAACGTCGCCGTCAATAACCTTAAGACCGTTTCTGTCGCTCACTTCCTTAATTTGTCCTCGCTTTGAGTTCAAATCCCCAATCACTTCACCCATGAAATCCTCCGGTGTAATCACCTCGATTTTCATAATGGGCTCTAAAAGCACAGGATTTGCTTTTTTCGACGCCTCCTGGAAGGCGAGCGACCCCGCAATCTTAAACGCCGCTTCTGAGGAGTCAACATCGTGGAATGATCCATCATACACCGTCGCCTTAACATCAATCATGGGATACCCGGCGACAACACCGTTCTCAACAGCTTCTTTTACGCCTTTTTGAATTGCGGGAATAAATTCACGAGGAATGACACCACCCTTCACTTCGTCAATAAATTCATAGCCTTTTCCTTCCTCATTGGGCTCAACACGAAGCCAACAATGTCCGTATTGCCCGCGACCGCCGGATTGTCGAATGTATTTTCCTTCTCCTTCAGCCTGTTTTCTTATTGTTTCTTTATACGCGACTTGAGGTTTACCAACGTTCGCCTCAACCTTAAATTCGCGCTTCATGCGATCGACAATGATTTCCAAATGAAGTTCGCCCATTCCCTGAATTATGGTCTCCAATGTTTCTTCGTCAGTTTTAATTCGGAATGTTGGATCTTCCTCGGCAAGCTTAGCGAGTGCCATGCCCATTTTTTCCTGATCAGCCTTTGTTTTAGGCTCAATTGCCATGGAAATAACCGGTTCTTTGAAGGTTATGGACTCAAGAACAACCGGATGCTCAGGATCACAGAGCGTATCCCCCGTGAACGTGTCTTTTGGCCCGACGAGCGCGGCAATCTCACCGGCATATACTTCTTGGACTTCTTCCCGCTTATCTGCGTGAAGTCGGACCACGCGACCAACACGCTCTTTATTTCCGGAGTGCGTGTTGAGAACATAAGAACCAGCTTTCATCACACCTGAATACACACGGAAAAAAGCCAATTTCCCAACAAACGGATCAGTCGCAATCTTAAACGCTAATGCTGTGAGCGGCTCAGAATCTGAGGCGTGGCGTTCTAGCTCCGCTCCGGTGTCGGCGTCTTTTGCTTTTACGGAAGGAATATCAATCGGCGAAGGCAAATACGCAATGACGGCATCCAAAATGGTTCTGACAATAATTCCGCGACCGTCCCCGCCGAGAACAGGAACAACCTCGCCCGCCAGAGTCGCTTTCCGAATCAGCGCTTTAAGCTCGTCCTCCGTCGGCTCAACGCCGTTAAGATAGTTTTCCATCGCGGAATCATCAACCGCAACAACCCGTTCGATAAGCTCTGACCGGTATTGTTTCGCCTTTTCCGCCAGATCTGCGGGAATCTCTTCTTCAGTGAATTCTTTTTGCTGATGATTGGTGTAGGTGTATGCCTTCATCTTCACCAAATCAACAATTCCCCTGATATCTTTTTCAAAACCGACCGGAATCTGAATCGGAGTAGCTTTCTGTGACAAACGCGCGCGAATTGAATCCAAACTCGCATAAAAATCACCAGCAGTCTGGTTTATTTTATTAATAAAACACATGCGCGGAACACGATATTTGTCTGCCTGTCTCCATACGGTTTCCGACTGCGGCTCAACCCCCATTTTACCGTCAAACACCACAACAGCACCGTCGAGGACACGAAGACTCCGCTCCACTTCAACGGTGAAATCGACATGCCCGGGGGTGTCAATGATGTTAATTCGATGATTCTGCCAAAAACACGTTGTCGCTGCGGCCGTAATCGTAATACCACGCTCTCGTTCCTGCTCCATCCAGTCCATCGCGGTATTCCCTTCGTGAACCTCGCCAATCTTATGAATTTTTCCCGTGTAAAACAAAATACTTTCGGTAGTCGTTGTTTTACCAGCGTCAATATGGGCAATAATCCCAATATTTCTTGTTTTTTCTAACGAATATTCTCGTGGCATAATAAAAACTTTGGCAACCAAAGTTTCAAATCCGAAATTCGAATATCGAAACTCGAAACAATATAAAATTCAAACATCAAATATCAAAACAATAATTCAAAATGGAGAATTTTGCACTTTGCATTTACATTTTGACTTTTGAGATTTGATTTTTGCATTCTTTTTTCGTATTTCGTACTTCGTGCTTCGGATTTACTTTAGCCAAACTTAGCGAAGTGGGCGTATGCTTTATTAGCTTCAGCCATTCGGTGGACGTCCATCTTTTTCTTCATCGCTACACCCTCTCCTTTTGAAGCATCAATCAGCTCCTGCGCGAGTTTTTCCGCCATGGGGCGGCCTTTTTTTGCATTCGCGCCTCCAATAATCCAACGATACGCCAATGTTTTTTTTCGAAATTCAGGAACGGGAAAGGGGATCTGAAAATTTGATCCGCCAACGCGTCTTGGTCGAATCTCAACTGTCGGGGAAACAGTATTAATCGCCTTATCAAAAATCTTCAGAGGGTCTTGTTTCGTTTTATCCGCAATCAACTCAAACGCCTGGTACACAATGCGTTCCGCAACGGACTTTTTTCCCCTCTGCATGACAATATTGATGAATTTCTGAACGTCAACAGATCCGAACTTCGGATCTCCTGATATTTGACGTTTTGGAGCTGGTTTACCTCGCATAGTGAAACACTGAATCATGAAGCTTGAATCACGAATCAAGGGGTATTATGTTATGTTTTTTATTTGAATTTGATCTTCGACTTTACTGACTTTATAGACTTTTAGACTTGGTTACGCGTTACACATTACCCTTTACGCTTTACTCGCTTTTGGTCGTTTCGCACCGTACAATGACCTCCCCTGCATTCTCTTAGCAACCCCTTGCGTGTCATACACCCCGCGAACAATGTGATACCGCACCCCAGGCAAATCCTTTACCCTCCCGCCACGGAGCATCACAATCGAGTGTTCTTGCAAATTATGACCCTCACCAGGGATATACGCGGTCACTTCTTGTTGGTTCGAAAGCCGCACACGAGCAATCTTCCGTAACGCGGAGTTCGGTTTTTTTGGGGTCATGGTTGTTACCCTTGTGCAAACGCCCCGTTTGAAAGGGGATCCTCCTTGAATCGTCTTTCTCCTGCGCTTCAACACATTAAAAACCGTCTGCATGGCGGGCGATTTTGACTTCTTAACGGTAAGTTTTCTGCCTTTTCTCACTAATTGATTAACTGTGGGCATAATAACCGAAAACGAAAATTCCAAATTACAAATAACAAATCTCATGGATCGACAAGCTCACCATGACATCTTCTTATTGTCGTCCTGAGCCTGTCGAAGGATGGATTTTGGTCATTGGAATTTGTTTGTGATTTGGTACTTGGGATTTGTGATTTTAAATGTCAATCTGACGATTTATACCGTATCACGCTTTCCACATATGGTCAACCCGGCAACAGCAATCCGGCAACTTTCCACACAATCCCACCAACCACGTGTCCTCCAAAAAATACGAACATCAGCAATAAAAACATCCCGTATCGATCAAGCGTCTCTTGCAACTGGTAATTATGCGGAAAAAGCGCGTAGAGAAGCTTGGAACCGTCAAGGGGGGGAATCGGAAGCATGTTAAACACCGCCAATCCAATGTTCACCACAACAACCATCGCTAAAAAAAGAGCCATGCCTTCACCAAATTGGACCAAGCGTAAAAGAAGGGCAAATACCACGGCAAGCAAAATATTGGACAAAGGACCCGCTACCCCCACAACCGCCGGACCCCATTTCCGATTGCGTAATTTCGCGGGGTCATAGGGAACAGGCTTGGCATAAGCAAAAAAGAACGGTAAACCTGAGCCACCGAAAAGCAATGGTAGCATGAAAATTGCAGGTAAAAGCACTGTTCCAAATGGATCAATATGGGCAATTGGGTTGATTGTTAACCTTCCCATATCTTCAGCGGTCGTGTCGCCAAGCCTTTTTGCGGCTAGGGCATGAGCATATTCGTGCAAAGAAGCCGACATCACAAGAACGATGTAATAATAGATAAGATGAGTAATATCCATGACGGAAACTATAGCAAATAAGCTGACATTTGCAAAAAAAACAAGCTTCTGGTATGTTTCGACTATACGAAATTGAAAAAATTCCAAATCACAAGCACCAAATACCAAACAAATCTCAAATTCCAAGTTTCAAACGTTTCGGTCTTTTGTTTTGGATTTTGGTCATTGGAATTTATTTGTAAATTGGGATTTGTAATTTGGGATTTCTGATCTAACTATGACTCGTTGTCAAAACTGCGGCAAAAAACCGAAAAACGTCCAATCTCGATCTCACTCAAACGTCGCGACAAAACGCCGACAGTACTTGAATTTACAAACCAAGACTTTCAACGGCAAACGCATGACACTGTGTGCGAGCTGCATCAAGACCCTTCAAAAGGACGCTTCCAAAGCGGATTTCAAGATTGAAATCTAAAGGAGAAATGTCATTGCGAGCGAGTCGGATGCGAGCGTGGCAATCTTCAGATTTCTGCATTTGCGGTTGTCGCGTCAAACCTCAAACATCGGAAGATTGCTTCGGCTACCTCGCAATGACTATTATTTTTTCGATGACAATACGCCTCACGCCGCTTTTTTAATGTCCTTACTATCAGCATCTTGTTTATTCCTTGCCACAAGCTCTTTGTACTTCTCATAACCACTACCTCTAGGTTTCGGCGGCCTCCACCGTCCTCCACCCTCTTGAATTTGCCTGTCGCGATCTCTTTGGTCAAGTTCACGAGCCTTATCCGTAACCTTACTCCCGCGTTCTAACACTTTTGCCGCCATCGCAATATCTTTTCTTCCTGTTAATTCAGCAAGTTTTCCAGCTTTTTTGGCTATCTTATCTTTGTAGTCAATAAAACAAGATATCAAAACCGCAGCTAAGTTGTCGCCCGGAAGAAAACCCATTATCGCGCAAACCATCATCACGACTCGTTTGGCAACGAGCGTCTCACGTTTCCCACCGCTTGTTAAAATAAAATATGCTGGAACTTTAAAACATAAACCGAGCGCGAAACTGACTGGAGATAAAAAAATAAAACCACCAATCATATCAATCAGAACATCAATCAGAAACGCAAAACATCCGAACAGAAAATAAATCTGAAGTGACGCAGGTTGTTTTGGTTGTTCTTGAGGAACCCGCTCTAACTCACCCTCTTCCTCATCATCATCACCACCCCCCTCTCTATCATCTTCAATAGGAGAAACCGTGGTTGAATCTTGTGATCCTTCAAGGAGGGCTTGGGCAGCGAGTTGTTTCTGGTAATCCTGATACCGTTGTTGATTAAGACCTGCCATCTGGTCCGCTTCAATTTCACTCATTTGTTGTTCCTCGGTTTGTGTATCGGGCATACCTACATAATGACCAATTGCCAATGTAGCTATGCAACAATTGATGCATTGGACATTGGTGCATTTTTATATTCTTAATTCTACCCCACCCACCCAAATTTGACCATTCTCAGAAAATATTGTATTTTATATACAGTTTTCTTTAACAAAACCTAACTGTCATCGCGAGGAGGCTTTGCGACGTGGCGATCTTGTTCAGATGCACTAAACGAGATTGCCCGTCTGCCAACGAGGCAGCTTCCCAAAGCGTCGCAATGACAAGGGTGTTATGGGGGTGTTTGTTTGACGTTTGGACCTTGGAGTGTCAAACGCGTGCCGAGTGGCTTCTCGCTAACTGCCAAACCAATACATGCCAACGTATTTGCAAGGATAAAAGAAGTAATCAAAACCGCTTTCGCGGCTCCTTCTTTTGCTCCAGCTTTAGCCTAAAATCTAAAGCGCTCGTTGTTGTCTCGTCCTACGGACGGCAATGACTTTATACTTGTAGGATTCGCCTCAAGAAGTTTGGAACCGTCTTCCTTGAATCGCGAGCTGGCAAAACGATTTCCGATCATGTTCATGTTGTTCCTTAAGAGAACATGGTCGCATCAAAAAGGATCTACGCGCGTAGTGCTTGATTCGCCAACCAGACGGACAGGGGTTCAATTCCCCTCACCTCCACCAAAAATAATACGGATTTCGAGGGAATTGAACGTGCGAGGAGACTGTGCGGGGCACAGTCACCGCCGCACCGGGTCGCAAGACCAATTCCCCTCACCTCCACCAAAAATAAAAACTCAAAATTCCAAGCACCAAATCCCAAATAAATCTCAATGACCAAAATTCAAATTACAAAGGAACTGAACTTGTTTGAAATTTTGAATTTGGAATTTAAATTTTGTTTGTAATTTGGAATTTGTAATTTGGAACTTCAGACATCTTAACAGAACTCAAAATTTCAAAACCGTAAACCACTAATTAACCTAATAAGCTCCAATGTTACGCCGCTACCGTCCCCAACGCCCAAAACCTATTCCTCCCAGGTTTAAAATCAACCACTTCATCACCGCACCCGAAGTGCGTGTTATTGGCGATGACGGGGAAAACGTCGGAGTCATGAGCCGTTCAGACGCTCTGCGTACTGCAATGGAAAATGGTATGGACCTCATCGAGGTAAACCCCCTTGCCAATCCTCCGGTCTGCCGAATGATGGATTTTGGAAAATTCAAATACGAACAAGAAAAACAGGCGCGACAACAAAGAGCAAACGCCAAAAAAACCGACATTAAAGGCATTAGATTATCCTTACGTATCAAAGGACAAGATCTTGAGATGCGTAAAAACCAAGCACTCAAGTTTTTTGAAGAGGGTGATAAGGTTAAAGTTGAATTGATGCTCAAAGGGCGGGAGCGCGCTCACGCAGGATTAGCACGCCAAATCATCCAAGACTTCATCAAGTCCTTGGGCGAAGTGAGAGTTGAGCAACCCTTGACGAAAATGGGGGGAAACCTTACAGTAATGATTGCCAAAAAGTAGCGTTCAGCGTCGAGCGTTTAGGGTGTTAGGGAACACCAAAAAGCAATCCCTGCATTTACCTAAATGCTAACCGCTATACGCTAAACCTTGTATTATGAAAGTAAAAACCAACAAATCAATCGCGAAGCGAGTAACAATCACGGGAACTGGGAAGGTTCTGACCCGCAAGGCCGGGCAAGATCGGTACAATGCGAAAGAACGCGGAACCACGCGCAAGAACAAACGTCGCGAATGGCAGTTATCCGATACCCAAGGAAAAGTTATTAAACGAATCATTAAAACGTAAACCAGCGTATAGCGTCAAGCGTTTAGGGCGTTGAACTCCCAGCTATTGAATGACCTGAACGCTAACCGCTAACCGCTAACCGCTGAATTATGTCTCGAGTCAAACGAGGAGTTGCCCATCACAGGCGCGTTAAAAATGTACTTAAGAGCACGCGTGGCTACAAATGGGGGCGCAAAAGCAAAATCAAACTCGCCAAAGTTGCCCGCCTGAAAGCCGGAGCGCACGCGTTTAATGATCGCAGAAAAAAGAAAGGAGAATTCCGCTCTCTTTGGACGCTCAATATCAACTCCGCCGTCCGTGAACACGGTCTTTCCTATTCGCGCTTCATCGATCTCTTGAAGAAAAAGAATATAACTCTCGACCGGAAAGTTATGATGAATCTGGCAGAGAAATTTCCTGCAGTATTTGCGAAACTGGTTGAAGCAGTGAAAGCGTAATAACATATCTCCAAAAAAAATCTCAATAACAGGCTTTTCAGCCTGTTTTTTGTTCCTCAACATTGGCCTGCGCACAGTGTACCGGCCAATCATTTGGAAATGTGCCTTAAAAAGAAATCCGGGTCATTCCAATTAGCAGTAAACGGTTGAGCGCTGTTTGGGTCAACTAGCTGTCCTAACAATACTCCGTGGCTAAATGTTTCTGAATTTTGTCGATACGCATCCCAAAGTTCTTGAATGCGTCTCCTTGCGGCGCCGTTCGTCATTGGAGTCTGCGAGAGTGCGGAGTCTCCCTCTAACACATTGATAAACCACACAAATTGTTGTGAGATTGTTTCGGAATCACTGGTTCCGATTGTTCCTAAAACACATTTAAAGACTTTATTTACCGAATCTGTTTCCGCTTCAACAACCCTATTCACCGATTCTGCTGAATCAATTTCAAAATCAGGAACATCCAATCCTGGCAATAGCGCAACCTTCTCACCAGACTCCGGCAGTTTCAAATCTTTATCAGGAGCTGAGCTTGCATCCGCATACCGATCTTTTTTCTGCTCCGATCCCTTCTTGCCAAACGTCTGATATCCAGCAATCAATACCGCACCACCCATCAACAACCACACAATCGCTCGTTTCACTTTTTTTCCAACGCGAATTTCAGGAATCCTCCCATATATTTTCAAACACAACTCATCCAGTTTTTGTCCCGCTTCGGTTGTTGCTTGAACAAGCCACTCTCGAGCGCGCTGAACATCCTGCCCTATTAACTCAACTCCCTCTCTCGCTAATTCAGGATACTTAATCATTTGCTGACCGGCATGCGTCACACCCACACCCATCAATTCAAGCTTATCAGCTCCGGTATTGATAACTTTGTTGACTAATCCCGGAATAAAACCAACAGTCGATTGTATTCGTTTGCGCCACTTCTCCCTCCGTGCTCGTTTTTCATCACGCAATGGTTTTAATCCCCCACTTACAAAATCAGATTTAATGACTTCTTGGACGCGATGGCTACCCTCTACTCGCATCTCATCTGCATTTCTCGGCGGCTGAACACCCAAACGCTCTTGCGCCTTCTTCAACGCTTCTGTCTCTAATATTAATCTCTCCTCCTCCGACATCCGCCTAACAGATCTGCGACGACCAAGACGCGCTTCAAGGATCTCTTGATACCGATCTTTTGGAAAAAAATGGAATTCTGGCATTCTCATAGCGAGTTAGCGAAAAACGGATCAAATTTCTGAATCACCTTTAACTTTCGGTCTTCAATCTTTAAACCAACGTATTCTTCATGAGCATAATAATTTTTTTTCTGACTCAACAAATACTTCAACAAAATCCTTGCAGGATTAGCTAGAAGTGTTCGTCCCAACTCATCTTTGATTTCTTCAACTGATGACTTCCCATCCCTAACCAGCTTACCAATAATCCGAAACGAGTCATCCAAAACAACTCCCAAACCACCATATCCGTTATTCCGAAACTTCCCATCAACCTCGATCATGGTGCGGTTGAGAAACTTAAATTGTTTACCGTTCAGTTCAATGTGAAAGCCTAACTCTTCTTTTGATCCGCCAACAAACACTTCACTCAAAACAAACTCGCCAACTGAACACTGAATTCCTCCAATGGTTACTCCGTCTTTAAACGCCTCTTGAAACGCTTTAAGGAAATACTCCGATGCTTGTTCACAATCCAACTCCACCGCAACCTGATCGCCACTTCGTTCTGGTGTTGATTGTGATTTTCCTTCCCATACACTTCGCATGAGATCTCTCCATGGATCAAACGTATTCCCACCACCCTCTCCACGTCCTGTGTCTGAAACAATTTCACTAGGCAATCCTTTTGGCGCTTTCCGTCCCGGCACCTCACCCATTCCAGCTTGTTTGGGAAAAATTTCCTTACGAAAATCGAGTCTCATGTCTCCGCTCACAACATCTGGTACAACAACTTCAACCTCAAGATGCGGGTTGGAAGCTTTTGATTTTTGGTACTCATCAAACTTCTTCTTCAATCCAGCTATTAACAACAACTTAAAAATCACCTTGCCTTCTTGCTCATAAAACTCCTGCCGTGATGATGGAATAAGCCAATGTTCGCGAACGAAACTTAAAATATTCTCTTGGCAGCATTTCATCACAGCTTCCTCAACCCCTTTACAACCTTCGGCATTCTCAAACAACGAAACTTTCCACTCCTCCACGATCTGCCCTCGCTCGTCTTCTTCAAGACTCAAATCTCGATCCCCAACTTCAAGCGCTTGTTGATACCCCTCTATAACGCGTGGGGCAAGTTTTTTTGACAACTTGATCCGTTCTTCATCACTCATTTGACTTTTCTGTTTTTTGAGGTAGCTTAAACAAGCTCTTTCAACAAACGCATCAAACACAACATCTCCTTTTCCGCGCACGCTTTCAATGTCTTGAGCCTCTCTCAACAACACATTCAATTGTCTGGTCGTTTGAGCTTTCGCTTTCAAAAGCTCAAGAATGATGTTAATTGCTTCGGTTTCATTCTCAACACTGAACGCCAAATTCCCCTCTTTTGGTCCAACTGATTTCACAGTCTTTTTCGTTCCACCTCCACCCACTTCTGCCGCTGACACTGTTTCTTCAAATTCATTGATCAGCCGCAATGATATATTCATTAAATTCTCGAACCCTCCAAACATTTCTAACGGCATCGAATCAACCGATAAATTCGGATCGTACAATTTTTGTAAATAACCATTTAGCTTCCCTGGTAATTTCACGTTCGCTTGTTTCGCGCGTTTCAAAATACCTTCAATATTTAACTTGACCAAAGCCAAACGTTCACCAAACTCCTTCACTTTATTAAGCCTCAAAAATTCTTTCTCAATCCGCAGAAGCTCTGACATCATTTCTTCCAACAATGTTTTTATATCCTGACCCTTATGAAGCGTTGAAAAATTCCAAAAACTTAATTCATCCAATGATTGAGGGTCCACGTACTCCGGACGGTTCAATACCGTCGGAATGTCAATACCCAATCGCCGAGCGGCAGCTAAATCTGGTTTAAGACGTCTTTTAACCTCCTTCCACATCCGTTGCGACGTCTTCACTATTTCGCTTTGTAGACTGAGTTCTTTGATATTCTTCCCCATACGCTCAAACGATTAACCCGAGTGGTTCAAATTCCCCCGTTATCTTTTTGAATCGACCAATTCTCCATTCTCCTGCGAAACAAATTCTCCGAATACCCTCCCTCGTTGATAAACTTTTCCTCTAATGCACGTTTTTGTTGGTCGAGGAGATAGTTTGTTCGAGTAATCACGTCAATCATCATGTTTACCGCCGTTGCCGAATCGAGAGGTAAAGGAGGTTTAGGGGGGTCAGGGCGATCATCAAAAATGAAAATTCTAAACCTCCTATTCCCCCTCAACCCCTCCTGATCCCAAATCTCAATCCGGTTCAATCTCGCAAAATCCTTGTAATCTTCCAACAACTCTTCGTAGCTCCCTCTCGTTACTCCCAACATCTTCAAGTACCCTTTAAGCGAAGTCCCCTGAGTCGCTCCTTCAACAATGCATTGTTTCCCGGAACGAGCAGCTTGCTCCATTTGTTCACGAGTCCTCAAATGCTCCCTCCCTTTCAGAAACTGGGTCGTGAATTCCTTCGTCAGATCGAAAATGAAAACAGAATACCGGTACGTAAGAAGTTTTTGATACGGAGCCTCGGACATAAAGACTGTGTTTTAACTGTTACTGTCATCCTGAGCTTGTCGAAGGACTACCTTTCTCACCCACACAATCTCCTCCT
This sequence comes from uncultured Gammaproteobacteria bacterium, assembly GCA_964470645.1. GTDB lineage: Bacteria > Patescibacteriota > Patescibacteriia > CAYYDP01 > CAYYDP01 > CAYYDP01. The sequence continues at coordinate 18,339 of CAYYDP010000009.1, read as the reverse complement.
CCAACCACTCACCCATTTTTGGAACATTTTTCGCGAGCCATTCGGCAATCTGACGTTCGTTTCCTGTTTCTGAAACATCACGAAACGCATCCAGTTCGTCGTCCCTTAAAGTCTCCAAAAGACGGATTTTAATCCGCTTGTCGATAAGATCAAGGGCTTTTTTCAAAAATTCTTCCTGGACGTTTGAAGGAAGCTCAGAAAGACCAAAACGTGCAATCAATTGTTGTTTTGGCATCAAAGCAGAAAGACGTAATGAATCCATATTATTCACTATACAAAAAAATTGGAGCAACGTCCATTAATTTGGTATAGTAAATCCATGTATACCTCACCAGAATATAACATCAACCGAAGACTCAAACAAGCGACAATTCCAGTTCTTGCCATGGGAGCGCTTGCTTTTGGGTGGTATTTTTCTCGTGATAACCAACCGGGCATCAATAAGCCCGGCGCAACTGTTTCATTACCTGAAAGAACCGAGCCATTCCATGATACCCAAGACAGTCTTTCAACGGCAATTAAAGAACTCTACGCCAGAGGACAAATGCCGTTCTCAACCGATTCAACGGGCGAATCATCGTTGTACTTTCCGATTGCCGAAAGCATCATCAATCATGCTTTGCCAACACCCGTTGAAGCTACCTTTGAGCGCCTTAGCGCCAATAAAAACAGCACGCGAGTCCAACAACGTCTCATTGACGCACTCAAAGGAAACGCTCTACTTTTTTCAGCAGCAAAACGCATTGCGGAACAGCGTGACAAGGACATTCCCAATAGCGATCTTAACGCCGAAGTTCAACAAACATACTACCAACCCACATTCAACGCTATCCTGATCATGCACCGATGCGTCGAGGGGTTTGAAGCAGTCATGGTTATCCTCAAACGCGATCTTGAATCAATCAAAAGTAAACAACACGTCCAACCAGCTGACACAACCCAACAACAGGAACTCAACCGTCGTGTCGCGCAAAAAATACTGGCAGTACAACAAATAGAAACAACGCTGCTTGCGATGAAAAAATATTTTAACGAATTTATCGCCAAATCAAATTTTAAAAACACCTACCAGCGTCTCACAATGGAATACACGGATTACGGAAGTACCGGAGCATACGTCGAAGACGTGGTCAACTTTGCAATCGACCACTTCAAGCCAGAAGAAACGGTGGACCCCCTGCTGTTCATCGCGCTTATCTGGCATGAAAGCGGATTTGACGCGAAAACACAAACAAAAATCGCTATCGAAGGTGTTCCTGTTTCAACAGCGACCGGTCTTACCCAGACCATCAATGAAACGTTTTTTAATTGGCTTAAACAAACACACCCTGACAGTTCACTCATGGAACGCCTGCACAAAGAAGCGCGGAACCAGGGATTTTTTACATACAACCCAAAAGACCCAGTTGAACGAGCGCGACACAACGAAGAACAACAACGCTACTTCGCGTTCCTCAAAAAAAACAAACTTCCGACCCCGCTTCAGCCTCACTGGAACATGAAAGCGGCGGAGTTCTATCTTAAAAAAGGTGAAGGCAGGGGACACTGGGAAGACAGTTGGAACGCGGCTACAACAACCCAGCGAAAGCTTCGCGCGTGGCTTAGTGGAACATTAACAGCAACCGATGAGACCAGCATCAAAGACCTTCTCAAAATTCTCCAGCAGTATAAAACCCGCCTTCAACAAACATATGGAACCTCAACAGATCGCGCCTCTGCGCAAGCTCAAGTTGCTCCCCCTCCGCACGGTCATGCCAAAAATTTCGCTCATACAAAACCATTGCGACATCAAAATCACAGTGATCGGATAGGCGCGGGTTTCAACAATGCAACGCGCGCAAGACGAAACGTATGAAGTTTGATATACTGTCTGTATGCGAAAAAATATCATAGTCTTTTCTGCGATCGCAGTTCTCATGTTCGCGTTTACAGCGTTCGTACCAGCGGTTAACGCGTGTGTTTGTTTTTGCTCAAACGGAAATCGAGTACTCCCCGATCCAGCCGATTTTACCGCATGCAAAACTTCCTGCGAAGGTCAACAATGCCCTCCCGGGAGCGGAGTCACGTGCCAAGTTGACGCAAGTCAAAGCACCTGTGCGCCGCCCATTCCGCCCGGAGGCGGCACACCCGGCGGAGGAGGAACAGACTCAGCGTGCACAAAAGAAATCAATGGAGTGGTGTTCCCCTGCGATCCACTCGAAGTTAAGACCGGTCCCAAAGACTGGATCAGGAACGCGGTTGAAATCGTCCTTCAGCTTGTAGGCGCGGGAGCATTCCTCCTTTCTATCTACGGCGGCGGGCTGATTTTGTTCGCGCGAGGCGATCCTAAAAAAGTCAGCGAGGGAAGAAAAGTCGTCGTCTACGCGGCAATTGGTTTGATTGTCATCCTCTTGAGCTACTTTATGCTCAATGTGATCTTCTCCGTCATACAGGAAGCAATAACAAGCTAAACTCAATATAAGGTATTACGTATCAGGAATTATGAATCAGAAATTAACAAAACAAAAAATTATTACCGTTACTGTTTACTGTTTACTGTTTGTTGTTTACCTGTTGCCGCTGTTTGTTTTTGCAGCCGATTATTCTCTCGACAACGTTGACCCGCTTAAACGCCATGGAGGGGGAAACCCGATTGACCTTGCGGTGTTCATCCTCAACTACATCATGGGTTTTCTTGGCGCGATTATTTTCGGGGTTTTTATCTTCGGTGGAGTCACCATTCTGTTTTCACGGGGAGACTCGAAAAAGGTTGATAAAGGCAAAAAAACCCTTCTCTATGCGACGTTGGGTATTGTTGCCATTTTCTTCAGCTACGCGATGCTGAACCTGGTGTTTACCATTCTGGATGAAATAAAACAATAATTGCATCGATAGTAAGCACTGTTTGCATTTTATCGTTTATCTGATAGAATGCTGATGTTTGAAGATTGGACCTGTGGTACATTAACGTTCGCCGAACGTTTATGCGGTCTAACCCCGCACCAATCCTCGCAAATACTCGGACGGTTCGCAGCGGGCACGTCTCCCTGCCTCGTCCCGAACTAAATCTGTTGTGTACATTACAATTTCATTTTTTTGGTGATAGAGCGGATCCGTGGTGTAGCCCGGTCTAACACGTCTCCCTGTCACGGAGAAGATCGCCGGTTCAAATCCGGTCGGATCCGCTTTGTCACTGACCTTCAAAACAACTTAGTATTCAGCGTCTGTCGAAAAAGTGTCATTGCGAGGCATCCGAAGCCTGCCTCGCCGGCAAGGCGGGCAATCTTACCTTAGTGTTTTCCGCAAGGTTAAGACGCCCGCGCGAAACGCTCGCGATGACAGAGTAGACTATTTCGACAAGAACTATTTAGTGCGGGATCACGGAGGGAGATCGCCGGTTCAAATCCGGTCAGGTCCGAAGTAAAAAGAACAATCGACTGCGTGTCGATTTTTTTGTTTACGGATGGGATCGCACAATTAAAACGAAGAATGATATTCCTCAACAACGTCCTTCAGGCGCTCTGTGGTCGGACCATCTTGAGCCTGAAATCCGCTCTTTCGGACAGGGATTGAGATATCGTTCCCGGAATCAACGGCAAGACTACAGCCGCTGAGCGCGCCAATAATCGTCCCCGTTAATACAATAAACGTTAACCGCCTCAGCAAAATACCTATCTTCTTCATATCCACTTACTCATTAATCTTTACGTATTTTCTTATAGTTTATCCTATCTTGATATTCTCCACAAACCATTGCTGTAGATCACAAACCCCTCTCGCTGAAGCTCCTTCAAAACACTTGCCACATCGCGCGTACCCGCGTCTGGCAATGAATGCGCGTATGATGTAACGGCAAGCGAAGTAACCCCCCGACTATGATTCAAAATAAATGAAACAAGCTTAGCGCGAAAAAATCTGTGCGAACCCTCAAACCTCGATTGCTTCACATAATGCGCGCTTGTTCGATTTGGATTCTGACCAAAACTCCCGAGTGCCCCATAATCCATCAACGCAGAATACCAAAGGCGAGGATTCTTGTGATAGATGGTTTTTTGAATGAGAGGAATGAGATCCTTGTCTGTAATCTTTTTCCCGGCAATGTCATCGCGAGCGACCGAAGGGAGCGTGGCGATCTCGTTCTGACGCGCGAAATGAGATTGCCCGCCTTGACTCGCCTCGATTCGGCGAAGCGGGCCGCCACCAGGCGAGGCAGGCCTCGCAAAGCCTCGCAATGACAAAATTTTTTTGTTTTCTTGTTTTTGTTGTTTCGAAAAGAAATGATGGATAAATACTCTCCTGATGTTTGTGTCCAGCACCACTACTGGTTGATTAAACGCGAATGCCGCAACCGCGTTCGCGGTATAGAGACCAACCCCGGGTAATTTCATTAATGCTTCAGGGTCAGGCGGAACCTTACCTGCGTAATCTGCTACAATCATTTTTGCCGCGCGATGAATGTTCAGGGCCCTACGATTATACCCTAAGCCCAACCACTCCTTCAGGACAGATTTCTGTGACGCGCGTGCGAGTGCTTCGACTGTTGGGAATCGTTTCATGAATCTTGGAAACCGCTCGATCCCTCTCGTTACCTGCGTTTGTTGCATCACAATTTCTGATACTAAAATAGCATACGGATCGTGAGTTCTTCGCCATGGCAAATCACGCCGTCCGTTTTTCCGATAAAAGTCTAAGATTTGTCGCTGAAATTGTTGAACAGTCATTCATTTATTGGTTAAGCCGTATGAAGTCACAGGTTTCAAGCTTCAGACCACAAGTTACAAGATTCTAACTTATCCACAATTTCTACACTTTGACCACACACCCAATCCATTCTAAGGTAATAGTAATTATAAAGCACCTGCGGGTATAGGAATAGTTTTTCGCTATGCATTCAACAACATTCGCCAAAATCCGCAAGGTCGCCACCCTCTTCACTCTATTCGCGTTTCTCATTGCGCCTATTGGATTCACACACCCACGCGAAGCTTTTGCGCTGGCCGTTGCCCCCGGAAACACGGGATGTGATCCATTTACCCAAGACAGCGAATACCTTCTTGGCAACCCACCGCCAGTATCTACTTGGCAACCGACGTTTGGTACATGGGTGATTGCCAATGACGCCGGAGAAGACGTGCTCCATCAAACAAACGCCGCCGCAGGAGCTCCAAACGATCCCATTATTCTTCTTGAAATACTCCCCGATATCGGCGACGCGATATTTTCAACAGACATTAAATTCGTTTCTGGTTCAACGAACGCCGGAATCGCGTTCCGAGCGCAAAACCATGACAATCTCTACCTTTTCCGGGTTAGTGCTTCAACGGCGGAACTCTTTAAACGCGTGAATGGAACCTACACGTCGCTCGGATCAACACCATTTGTACCATCATTGGGTACGTGGTACTCACTCAAGGTTATCGCCATTGGCGACACCATCCGCGCGTACATTGACGACGCGCTCATGGTGACCGCGACTGATTCTGAATTTGAAACCGGAAAACTGGGTCTTCGCACGCACGCGACAGAGGCTTTCTTTGATAACACCTGTGTTGGATTCGGTCCCTTCACCTGGGACGTGGACGACAATGGCGCAGAATGTCCGCTCGCGGATTTTACTTCAGTCCAGGAAGCGATCAACGCCGCGTCCGCGGGCGACACAGTTCATGTGTGTGCGGGGATCTATGAAGAACAAATCGTGGTCACAAAACAACTAAAACTGTCCGGCGATGGCGATACGAGCATTATCCGTCTTCCCGGTGCAAGACCTTCAGACGGACTCAAAACCATCACGCTTGGCGGCTTTTCAAAAGAAGCAGATCCGCTTATTTGGATTGAAGGAGTGGAAAACGTGACCGTCGAAAACCTCCTCATTGATGGAGCGAATATTAACGACATTTCGGGCTGGCGCGCAACCATCGGAATTGCGCTCAAAAATGGAACCGCGGCAATCCAAAACAACACACTCGCCAATTTCAACGGCCCGGCGTGTTGGGGCTGCTCAACCGGATACGGAATCTGGGTTGAAGGAACTGCGTCCACCGCAACAATCAAAGACAACGCTCTCTCCAACATCCAGGCAGACTCGATTACCATTCAATCCGGAAAAGCAAACGTCATGAACAACGTACTCACGGGTCTTGGCGTGGGTTCGTTCGACGGCCAGCTGGGAATTTCTTTTGAACAAGGCACCTCCCTCCGGAACCGTTCTCAACAACTCACTTTCGGAGTTCAACCACCCAGGAGGAGAAATTTCCACGGCAATCTCAATCTTAAACGCCGCGACAACTATGACGCTTTCTGGAAACAAACTCACGAATAACGAACGTGGAATTGTCGTTGTTGGGACCAACGGCGGAAAGCTGCTTTCTTCCGAAATCAGTGGTTCGCAAACCCTTGATATTCTTCTCCAAAATACCTCAGGGTGGACACTTGCCCAAAACAAACTCACGGGTTCGCTCGGCAGGGGCTTGGTTCTGCTCAATTCGACCAACACCCAAACCAACTTAAACACCATTACAGGTACTGCCACGGAAGGAATCGTGCTTGAAGCCACGGGAGGGAACGCGGCCAATGCGAACTATTTTGTGCAAAACACTATTGATGCGTCCGGCGGCGACGGTGTGGTACTCACCATGGACGGAACCGCGGGAAATGCAATGGATGCGAACGTCTTTACCTCCAACACGATAAAAAATGGAAACGGGAACGGCTTCATGTTTGAAGCTGTTGGCACGAATCGAATCACCAAAACTTCGCTGAAAGCAAATAAAATCACGGACAACGCATTCACTGGATTAAATCTTCGCAAATCAACGAATGCCGTCATTGAGGTAAATACTATTACAGGGAATAAACACCACGGAATTCTGCTCGCTAATCTTGTGAACGGTTCCACAGTCTCCAAAAACACCATTAAGGGTAACAAACGTCATGGTATCGCGCTGCAAGGAAATTCGGATAATAACAAATTCACATTCAACACTTCCAAGACGAACGGTAACGGTATGTCATTCTTCGATCTTTACTGGGACGGAAATGTGGGTGCGACGGGGAATTCTGCCAACCTGAACTTCTATACCACCAAACAGCCTCCGCTATTTTGGAAATAATCTTTTGCCACTCCGCGCAAAATGACCGGTGGGCTTGAACGGTCGAGGATCTGCAGCTGAAACAAATACAAAACCTCCGGGCTTACCGGAGGTTTTTGCGTAATTCTCTATACAAACTGACCTATATCATCTTCAATGGCTGATAGGTGATCACGAATTACTTCTCTCAACAATCTGTTTCTTCACCTTCTCAATAAATTCTTCCTTGCTTAAGGAATATTGTTTTTCAACTCCTCGCTCGCGGATCATGAACGGTTCGCCCGATGCTTCTTTCTCGCCAATCACCAGGGTGTAAGGAATTTTTTGCGCTGAAGCTTTACGGATCTTGTTCCCCACGGTTTCGTTCGCATCGTCCACTTCAACTCGAATTCCTTGCACTTTGAATTCTCCCGCGAGCTGGTTCGCGAATTCATTGAAGCTATCCGCAACCGTTGCGAGCACAACCTGTACAGGCGAAAGCCACAACGGAAACGCTCCCGCATAGTGCTCAATGACAATTCCCAAGAACCGTTCAACAGAACCTAATACTGCGATATGAAGGACAGCAATGCGTTCCTTTTCACCTTTTTCATTAACGCAATTCATGTCAAAATTGACCGGTTGGTTAAAATCGAGCTGAACGGTTGTGAGCTGCCACAAGCGTCCAAGCGCGTCTTTTACGGTGACATCGATTTTCGGCCCGTAAAACGCCGCTTCACCCTCACCAATGAAATACTCCATCCCGCGATCATTAACCGCCTTCACAAGGGCTTTCTCAGCCCGATCCCACACTTCAGAGCTTCCGAGATACTTTTCAGGATGTTTTGGATCACGAACCGAAATACGCGCGGTGTATGACGCAAATCCAAACGTGCTATACACCATCGTTGCAAACTCAAGCACCCGATCAATTTCATCTTCAATTTGAGATTCGCGCACATATGTGTGTGTATCATCCTGCGTCAACGACCGAACACGAAGAAGACCATTCAATTCTCCCGCTTTTTCATACCGATAGACTGTCGCATTTTCGGCGAACCGGAGTGGTAAGTCACGGTAACTTCTCGGTCTATCCAGATACATCTGGAAATGATGAGGGCAGTTCATTGGTTTCAATACATATTCATCTTCGTCAATCTTCATAGGATTAAACATTGCATCATATTTTTGCCAATGACCCGACTGCTGATACAAATCCGATTTTGCAATATGAGGGGTCCAAACAAACTGGTATCCGCGTTTTTTCTTTTCCTCAACAATCCAGTCCTCAAGCGCCTTGCGTAGGAGAAGGCCCTTCGGCAAAAACAAAGGCAATCCCCCGCCAACACTTTGACTTATCATAAAGAGTTCAAGCTCTTTCCCCAGTTTTCGGTGATCCCGTTTTTTGGCTTCTTCAATCATCTCAAGATGATGGTCAAGTTCAGCTTTACTCTCAAACGCAACCCCGTACACGCGTGTAAGCATGCCGTTTTCTTGATTCCCACGCCAATAGGCCCCGGCAACTGACATGAGTTTGTAGTGACCGATCTCCGAGGTATCGTTCACGTGAGGACCGCGGCAGAGATCAACAAAATCCCCTGTTTTATAGAGTGAAACAGTCCCAATAATCTCTTGTTCGATTTCCTCGTTCGCATTTTCAATTTCTTTGAACACGGTTGTGCCATGTTTTTTGATGTCATTCAGTAATTCAACCTTAAACGGCTGGTTTGCTTTGGTAAACCACTCAATGGCTTCTGCAATGGGAAGTTCTTGCCGCTCAAACCCAAGATTCTGACGGCGCAACATCTCCATTTCTCCCTCAATCTTTGGAAAATCATCCACGGAAATAGGAGAGTCCCCAAAATCAATGTCGTAATAGAATCCGTTTTCAACAACGGGTCCAACACCAAACTTTGCGTGTGGGTAGAGCTTTTGAACCGCCGCCGCGAGTAGATGCGCGCATGAATGCCGCATGGAATAGATAAAATCGACTTTTTCGTTTGATTGTGATGATTTCTTTGGCATAATATTATACTTTGATGATATATTAAGTACAAAACACCCAGGAACCAATCTCGAAACAACAACTTAGACAATTGATGTCCGACGCACATAAACGCCTGCGGCTATCGTTATTTCAAGATAAACCGTTTGCGATAAGATTGGTACGGGGTTATTTTTGTTTTGAAAACAAGACAGACATTACGGTAACAAAAATAAAAAAACCCAAACACTCTTCATGTTAGGGACCCTATCCGCGTTGATCTGCGCCTGTCCCGTAGTGAGTCGTATTCGACTCTACTACTGGGATTTTATTTGCGCACATCTGCGTCGTGGGGTGGTTCCACCCAAATTCCTCAACTTGCGGCTTGTAACCTATAACCTATAACACGAGCGAACATTTGACTCTACCAAGTAGAAATGGTCAAATCTTCATTCAACGTTACAAGTTACAAGTTACAAGTTACAAGACTTTGGCACTTTCCAATTGTCTACCCTCTTAGCTTAATGTCATCCTGAGCTTGTCGAAGGACCACATTAACGAATCGCACAGCGATTGAATGGTTGGTGGCCACCCCAATCGAGGATATTCAAACCATATATCCAAACAGACGAGCTGTCAAGCGCTATGGATCCAACAAGGTGACCGTTACAGCCCCGAAACGCGAGAGAAACCATTTGAGCCATCGAGGAGAATAATTCACAGTCGCTTCCGTAACGCCGTATCGTTCCTGAAGGAGTCCGAAGATCGATTCTTCGGATTTTCCTCGAAAATCGACGGGCTGAAAATGATCAGGATCAAGCGGCGAAAAAAATTGAACGGGAATAGTTACCTTAAGTCTCGCCGAATTATCCTCCCATTCGGTGATTTCAAACTGAATGTCCGCCGCGTCATAGAGAAACCGTTTTTCAGGCTCGACACTCGCGAGTGTTTCACGGATGACTCCTTCAAATTGATGCTTGCTGAAGGCAATAGTACGGAGCGTTTGTTCTACAACAACTTCGGTAACCGTAATAGCACCAGGAGGGATTTCCTGGCTCACAGGTTCATTTGCCTGATGCAAAACGAATTGGGTCGTGTCTCCTTGCAGGAGTCCCGAGCGTCTTACCTCCAAATCCTTAAAAGCAGCGATAGTCGCGGCGTCTATCTGCTCTTGCGATGCCTCCCTAACCGTCACAAACCCGGGACGCAGTTCCTCATCAACAATCCCAAAGATATAAGGTTGAATGCCGGCCCAAAGTCCCGGAATCGTAAGTTTTTCCCCTTTTGAACGTGCGAACTCAGCGCCTTCCTGATCTGCCTCGACAACAGCTCGTGCAGAACCTCCCGCGCGCACGGTAAGTGGGTCAACCAAACGATACAACGAATCATTGTATAAAAACCTTGTCGTGCGAACCAATGATTGATCGCGGGAATATTGGTTATGAACAACGACAGCGTAACGCGCTTTTTGAGGACGAACGACGCCGCCGGCGCTTTCAATGGGAGCGACCCCTTTGATTTGAACGGATTGAAAGTCGGCACGAATCGAACCAGGTTCCGCGTCGAGGGACGCAGTGAGCGTAAAAAACGAATCAACCACGCGAGTAAAAACTGTTGGCTTCACCTGAACCTCAACACTGCCAACCGTAGAAACCATGATCACCAGCATCACACACAGGGCCAGCAGCAAAAACAGGGTGGAAAGAATTTTGAATGTAGGAAATGATAAGGACATCTTAAGAGACATAAGACACAATACACCTATTATACCACATTCACTGTTCCGGTACCAACAATCTTCCCGACACATTCAACAAACTCTGAGGAATTCGTAACGCGGTAGGATGTCATAATTCGACGAATCCCCTGAGTAGTTTCAACCATAAGCACAACAGGAAGATTCCCGGCGTATCTCTCAAAACATTGTTTTAACTGGTCTTGTCGTTCCGGAGTCGGCGACTTGAATGTGATCACCACCTCGGTCGGGACACTCGGTGGCTGCTCCGATGTTCCCAATCCAGCGCTCCAATCATTCTGCTGACCCAATACGGCGCCATTGCGCCTAAAACCATTTCCATTCGCTTGGACAATTAATGCCTTCAGGGATTGGATGTCCTGCGCGAGGGTAGCAGGATTCCACATAGCGCATGCGTCTACGAACAATTTCCTTTCATGCTCTTCTTCCTTTATCCGCCCCCTGACCAAGATCGGCTTCCCTTGTTCCAACAGTCTGCCATATTCGGCAAATGTCTTGGGGAACATCACGCAGTCAACCTGCCCCGTGGTATCTGAAAGTGTCATAAATGCCATTGCCTCTTTGTTCTTGGTGACAATGTTTTGAATCGACTGCAGATACCCGCCGATGACCACAGATTCTTTCAAAGGAGCCTGTCTGATGGAGGGAGCTCCGATCTGAACAAGCATTTCCTGCTGTTCGTTAAAGGGGTGCCCGGTTAAATAGATTCCCAGCAACTCTTGCTCCCATGCAAGGCATTCGGCTGGTGTTGCAGGCGGAGCCGGACGAAGTTTCACAACAGGCTTCTCCATGACAAATAAACTTGCCTGCTGGCTGTCACCCGTCGCTTTCTGCTTTCTCATAAAATCAAGAAGGTAATCGCAGTGTGCAAGAAGCACCCCGCGATTGCCGAATGCATCGAGCGCGCCACCCTTGATCAAGCTCTCAAGTGATTTCTTATTCAGGGTGCTCATTCTCATGCGTGTGATAAAATCTGTTAGATCAGCAAATGCCCCGTTCAATTTCCGTTCGGCGATAATCGCCCGGGCAATGTCCTCACCCAAATTTTTGATTGCCGTGAGTCCAAAACGAATTTCAGAATCAGACACATACGTAAAATCCTCAAGACTTGAATTGACATCAGGCGGCAAGACGGTAATTCCCATTGAAGCGCACTCCGCAATCGCTTCCGCAACATTTTCCATGTTCCCCTGTTCAGCGACCATGACCGCGGTCATAAACTCAGCTGGAAAATTCGCTTTTAAATAAGCGGTTTGGTACGCCACAAATCCGTAACTTGCAGCATGCGCCTTATTGAAGCCATACGATGCAAACTTCTCGATCAAAGAAAAAATCTCCTGCGCTTTCGCTTCTGGGATACTGTTCTTGAGACACCCAGTAACGAACTTCTCTTTTTGCGCTTTCATCAACTCAGGAATCTTCTTGCCCATAGCCTTTCGAAACTTATCAGACTCTTCGGCAGTATATCCCGCAAGTACACTCGCGATCGCCATGACTTGCTCTTGATAAATGATCAAGCCGAATGTTCCTTTCAAAACCGGTTCCATTCTCGGGTCTGGATACTTCACATTGAGCGAGTTGTGTTTTCTCAAAATATATTCAGGTATATTTTCAATTGGACCAGGTCGATACAACGCAACCATGGCAACAATGTCGAAAATATGTGTCGGTTTCAATTCTTTTAAATACTTTGTCATTCCCTCGCCTGACAATTGGAAAACGCCAACCGTATGTCCTTCTGAAAGTAACTTAAATACTTTTTTATCATTGAGAGGAAGGTTGTACAAATCAACCTCAATCCCCTTTCGTTTCTTGATGATTTTGCGAGCAAGATCCAAAATATTTAAATTACGGAGACCAAGCAAGTCCAACTTCAAGAGTCCGACTGAATCCCCGGCAGCATTCGGATCAAGCGCGTACATGTCATACTGGGTGATCACTTCAAAACTGCTTTTTGGGTCTAACTGAAGCGGCGTATAATTGGTAAGATCGTCTGGCGTCATGACCAAGCCAGCCGCATGAATAGAAACATGACGTGGGTTTCCCTCAACTTGAGCCGCCAAGTCAACAACCTCACGAACAACCGGATCAGCTTGGTACATTGCTTGAAGCTCAGCACTTTCTTTTTTCGCGCGCTCAACGGTCATGGGAAACCCCTGCGAGCCAAAGGGAATCGCTTTCGCAATTCGATCGCCAACCGCATATTCAAGCCCCAACGCCCGTGCGATGTCGCGAACCGCGGCGCGCGGCAACAATGTTCCAAAGGTACAAATTTGGGCGACCCGGTAACGACCGTATGTTTCTTTGATGTATTTGATCACTTCACCTCTTCGTGAGTCTTGAATATCGCAATCAACGTCAGGAGGACTTGGACGTTCCTTCGTCAAAAACCTCTCGAATGGGAGTTCGAAAAATAACGGATCTACCATTGTAATATTCAACGAATAAGCGACCAATGAACCAGCAACAGAACCCCTTGCTGTCGTGATGATCCCCTGCTCGCGCGCCCACGTCATGAAATCGGCAACAACAAGAATATAGGGATGGTATCCTTTAGTGAGGATAATATCTAACTCATAATCAAGCCGTTCCCTGATGGTTTGTGTCAGGGTACCAAAGCGGCGTTCTGCCCCGCGATATGCAAGATCCCGAAAATGCTCTTCAAGCGTTTGGTTCGGGGGAGTTTTTTCATACGGAGGGAAGTGCCAGGTTTTCAAATCGAGTTCCACGTCAATTAACTCAGCAATGTTTCCCGATTCATCGACCACCTCGGGTATGTCGGCGAAAGCCTCTCGCATTTGAGATTCCGTCCTAAACGAACAATTACTTCCAGCCATGGAAAACCGCTTTGGGTCGTGGATGGTTGTTCCCGTACCAACACAAAGGAGAATGTCTTGAACTTTTTGGTCACGAGGATCGAGGTAGTGCACGTCGGCGGTCGCGACAACCGGAAGTTTGAATTCTCGGGCAAGTTCGATCAACCCCCGATTGAGTCTACGATGCTCTTCTGCCGAAGCCGCCACGATGTCCGGCGGCATAACTTCTATATACAACGATCCGGGCTCGACCGCGTCGAGGTATCGCTCAACTAATTGCCTTGCCAACGCGCGGTCTCCGGTACGGACCGCTTCTGGAATCTGACCATTCCAACATCCCGACAAAACAATGATACCCGCGTTATATTCTTTGAGGAGCGCGAGATCAAGGCGGGGTTTGTAATAAAAACCATCAACAGCAGCGACCGACGAAATTCTCATTAAGTGTTTGAACCCCTCATTCGTGCGGGCAAGTAACGTGATATGATTTCGTTTTTCATCCAGCTTTGATCGCTTCAAATGCAATTCCCGCGACGCAACATACCCTTCCATTCCAATGATAGGCTTGATTCCTTGTTTTTTACATTCTTTATAAAACTCAATCGCGCCGTACATCACCCCATGATCAGTCAACGCAACAGCCTTCATTCCCTCCTCCTTCGCGCGCGCGACAAGATCGGGAATCTTCATCAATCCATCAAGAAGCGAGTAGTATGAATGGACGTGAAGATGAACAAAGGACATACACAAAATAAAAATCCCAAATCACAAGCACCAATTTCCAAATAAATTCCAATCACAAAAAAACAAAACCAAAAAATAATACTGTGACGTTTGGAGCTTTGAATTTGGAATTTGAGATTTATTTGGGATTTGTGATTTGAAATTTGATGCTTAAACCCTAATCGTCAAAATCAACTTCTTTTTTAGTTGACTTCTTTTGTTTTGCAACTTTTTTCCTCTCCTTCACATATTGAAACGCCTTTGCCCCCAATTCAACGAGCGTGGCAATATGTGCGGAAGAACTTGTAATCTTCTCTCGAACCGAATCGACAAGATTCGAAACCCGGTCAACCGTTCCAACGATCTTTTGTTCGACCTCATGAATGCGCCTAAGCGTTCCGATGAGATACGCAAACGCCCAAACGACACATACAGTGATAATGATTACACTTGCAGAAAGGACAATATAGAGAATATTGAGTGGAGTGATCATATCAGATAACAACATTTGGAAGTAAAATTCCGCTTTACCGCATTTCGCAACGCCTGATTATTGGTTTACATGGCGAATGCGAGATGAGGACGACTGCCCCTTAACACCAACCCCTACACTATACTCCATTTTGACTTCCGTTACAATATTTTGTGCGAACGTGCTGTATGCAGTATACTATACCCATGAACGAACTCTCCAATACCGAGCTCGACCTCGCGTTAAAAATCAACCGTCACCGGGTATTCATGTCTCGGTTTGTCATTTTCTGTCTTTTTTTCATTGATCTTCTTATCATGTACAACCTCTGGTACCGATGGGTGCTGTACACATCATCCATCAAAATTGCTGCCTCTGAATTCCCGAATCCCGTGCTTGAGGTTGACTTCAAAGGGTATCACGACCGGAATCAACCGTCACCGATCACAATCAACCAAAAGGGCTCTCTCGTTTCGGGTCAAAATCTGGACCACTACGCAATCATTAGCAATCCGAACACAAACTGGCACGTACGTACGTTGACTCTTGAATTCAGATTTCCCAACGAAACGGTACGCCAAACCATTACTAATCTCATCCCCCAAGAGTCACGTCTTGCGGCGGTCTACCGGTTTCCCAAATCCTCGGGGGTGGCATTCATCGCGTCCATATCCAACGTGGAGTGGAAACGAGTACGGTACACCCCAGTCAACCTGACTTCAGCGATTCGAATCGAACAACCCCGATATGTTTCCAATGGATTTGTGGAAGAATTTGGGGAAAGTATATTCAACGTAGTCAACGCGTCGCTCAAGGGATATTGGGAGATTCCTTATACCATTAAACTCTACTCCGGCGCGCAGCTCGCGGGAGTAACCCACCTTTCCCTCACGACACTGGACTCACAGGAACGGCGAGAAATTCGTGCCGCGTGGAATATCAATCCCAATCTCATCGACAGAGTGGAAGTTGCCATCGAGCCCTGGGCGATCATGGATCCAGAGAATCAATACATAACCCGATCCTCACCCAAACCACCATCCGGGCTCGTTGACTGATTCTCCTATGCAACTCGGAAATCTTACTCAACGACTAAAAGGACTCGATGTCAAACTCATGGGTTCTGTTATCGTTCTCAATACCACGGGTCTCTTGATGCTGTACTCAATCACGTCAACCGTTGACGCGGATACGCGATTTTGGAGACAATTGATGTTTACCGTGATCGGTATCATTCTCATGATCATTGTGAGCTCTGTTGATTACCAAAAAATAAAAGGCTATCTTCCGTGGCTCTACACGGGAACCATCGTCGCGCTTCTGCTGGTACTCATGTTCGGAACCTCAATCCGCGGGACAAAAGGTTGGTTTTCATTATTTGGATTGGGCATACAACCCGTTGAATTTGCCAAAATCATTCTGTGCATTGCGGTTTCAAAAATGATTGCGGATCAACGTTCGGAACGGCTTTCATGGCACTCAATCGTCGCGGTCATGCTGCTTGTTGGACCACCACTCGTGCTTGTTCTTCTCCAGCCGGATACCGGATCCGCCCTCATGATCGCGCTGCTAGTTGTAGGAATCATGAGCGCGAAAGGATTTACCAAGCAGCAGCTTCTGGCAGGGGTACTTGTGATGGCTGTGTGTGGAATACTTGCATGGACCGCGCTGCTTAAACCCTACCAAAAAGAACGGATCGAAATCTTTCTCGGAATCAAACACGATCCGTACGGCGTCGCGTACAATGTTGACCAATCTCTTATCGCCATTGGATCCGGGGGAATCACGGGACAAGGGATTGGGCGCGGGAGTCAAAGCCAGTTGCGATATCTGCCAGAAGCCCCGACAGACTTCATCTTTGCAAGCACTGCGGAAGAACTTGGTCTCATTGGATCCCTGGTGGTGCTCGGGGGTTTTGGTTTTCTCATCCAACGAATTTTTTCCATAGCCTCTGAAACGCGGGATGGGTTTAGTTCGTTTCTCTCCTATGGAATTGGCACACTGTTCTTGGCGCACATCACGGTCAATCTTGGAGCAGTGCTGGGCCTTCTGCCAGTAACAGGAGTTCCATTGCCGTTCATGAGCTACGGCGGAAGTTTCTTAATCACAAGCTGGATACTCATTGGCATCCTCATGAGCGTCAATCGCAGAAACCATATTGTGTACTAATTACTATCGACGAACGAAGGTGGTTGAAACGGACGCCTGAACGGAATCTTGACTTTCGCCGTTTGAAACTGAGTGAATCAAATGGAGGGAAGACAGCAATACCAACACTGAAAAACCTAAAAAGAAACGTAATAGCCCTTTACCAGCGTATATGGGTTGTTCTTGGGTACTCATACTATTCTTTTGGATTAAAAAACGCTTGGAAACAAGTTTCCAGCGCTTACATGTACTAGTATAGCATGTTTTTTACCTCTTGTCTAGAGCAAAATCACGTATCACGGGCCATGGAACATGGAATACGGATATTAACAATACTGTTAGGACATCTTAATACCAGCCCCACGTTCCAAATTCTATGTTCCACGTCTAAAGCTTCCCTTTTTTTACTCCAAATTCATCTGTAGCATCGAAAAAATTGTCTCTGTGCTTGTACTGGTCAATGCGAGAAATGATCTTTTTCATGGCACGAACGGTCTCAACAGGGTATTTCCCATTGGCTGTTTCATCCGAGAGCCATACTCCATCCGCCCCTTCAAATACCGCGTTCGCGACATCAGTCACCTCAGCCCTGGTTGGAGTCTGATGGTCGATCATGGACAACATCATTTGTGTTGCCACGATGACGGGTTTCCCGTGCCAATGCGAGTGACGGATTAAATTCTTTTGAATGATGGGCAGATCTTCCATCGCAGTTTCGATTCCAAGATCCCCCCGCGCAACCACGATGCCGTCCGACTCTTGGATAATCTCATCAATATTGTGCAACGCAACCGCGCGTTCAATCTTCGCTATGATTTTAATATCTTTGCCACCGAGATAAGATCGCAGTTTTCGAACATCATCCGCTGTTTGAACGAATGAAAGTCCAACATGATCAATCCCCTGTTTCACTCCAAATTTGATGTCTTTGATATCCTTTGGAGTGAGCGCGCCTCTACCGTATTTCGTGAGTGGAATATTTATGGCTTTTCGTGAAAACAATATTCCCCCGCGCAGACACTTTGCGTAAATGTGATTATCTTTCACGCTCACCACTTCAAGCTCCATTGCGCCATTTGCCAGATACAATGGCTCACCCTTCTTCATGTCCATGTGAAGATAGGGATCATCGATTGATATGAAGTTCCCGTTAACATTCGTGGGCGCCTTATGAGAAAAGATATAAATCCTTCCCTCTTCGAGTACCTTACCTTCTTCCGGCATAATCCCAACACGGATGCGAGGTCCTTGAAGATCTTGAAAAATGATTACCTCTTTTTTCAATTTCTTTGCCAACGATGTAATCAAGCGTTTTCGTGCGAGAAACTCATCAAACGTGCAGTGGGAAAAGTTCATTCGAGCGATGTTCATTCCCGCGCGAATCATCCCCTCAA
>CAYYDP010000008.1:0-35600 GCA_964470645.1 uncultured Gammaproteobacteria bacterium | reverse complement strand
TCTGGGCAGTGTCTCAGTCCCAGTGAGGCGGGTCAGACTCTCATCCCCGCTACCCGTAAGCCTTGGTGAGCCATTACCTCACCAACTAGCTGATGGGACCTAGGCCCATCCCAAAGCAACAACCCTTGCGGGCAATCTTTCACCCCGACGCTTATGGGTCGGGGCAGTATGGAGAATTAGCCCCGCTTTCGCGGAGTTGTGCTCCTCTTTGGGGTAGGTTACCAAGGTGTTACTCACCCGTTCGCCACTCCCATCATATCTCCTTGCGGAGACATAATAGGCGTTCGACTTGCATGCCTTAAACACGCCGCCAGCGTTCATCCTGAGCCAGGATCAAACTCTCAAAAGAAGATGAGGGGACCGAATCTTTTTTTGGCCCTGTCATTAGACAGGGTTACCAAGACTCGGATCCTCAAAATAAAGAATTAACGTAATTCGGTTTATAGAAGAACCATTGCAACTGATAAAATGCAAAATACTCGATTGTCAACGAACGTCCTTATTGTACCATCCGCGTTAATCTGCGTTTTATCTGCGTCAATCCGCGTTATGGCAGAATAAAAAACAGCGAAACCAATGATATTAGTTCCACTGCTCTTTATTCACCTCTCATGAAATGTGCTTTTTAGGCAAAATCAAGCAATAAATGATTGATTGGTAAGCTATGAACAGAATACTCTTTTCAAAGGCTCATGTCAAGGGCCGTGAAACTACGCTGCAGCCGGTGCGCTTGCTGGAGCAGCAGTGGTTTCAGGCGCCGCCGACGCATCCGGGACTTTCGTGTTTTTCACTGTTCTATTCACTTTTTTACGTGTTCCAGCAATAACACCCTGGGTAACAAATAAATTATGCAGTGAATCCGTGACCTGAGCCCCCTTAGACATCCAATCCAAAATTCGCTCTTTTTTAAGTGAGATAATCTTTGGATTGGATCGAGGGCTGTAAGAACCAACAACTTCAAGGTATTTCCCCGAAGTATCTCGTCTGCGATCAGTGACCACAATCCTAAATGAACCAAACTTGTTTTTGCCCACCCGGGCGAGTTTTATTCGAACCATACCAGGTAGTGAAACTTTGGCATTGAAATTTCGCTTTGCGGAATTTCATTGAAAGCCAACTTAATCATTAAAAAACCTCTTTAACTCAACAAATTTATCTAATAAATACAGTATACCAGAAGTAAACGGTCAAAGTTCTACTACCTGGCATAGCACTCGTATGCTACTAAAAAACCTGTTATCTGTCAAACATCGTTAGAAGTCTACAATATTACAAAGCATGTGGTTACTTGCGTACATTTACCGATTCAAATAATCATGATGTTTTACTAAGTGATATCATCTACTTCTAACGGGGTCAAACCCCATTATCGATTTGTATGCTTTACCGCCTCCCCGCACCAATTCCGAATACGGAATGGTACGGGGCTTCGCTTCTCTTCGCCTCTACCGATTGGTGTGTTTAACTGCCTCCTCTAATTTTAGTCCAACCACCTTACTAATCCCGTCTTCCCCCATGGTCACGCCGTAAAGGATTTGAGAACGCTCCATGGTCGCGCGATTGTGGGTGATGACCACGAATTGGGTTTTATGGGAAAGCGATTCCAAAATTTCAGCTAGTCGCAACGAATTCGCCTCATCGAGTGCGGCGTCAACCTCATCCAAAACCACAAATGGAGATGGATGAGATGCAATAATCGCGCAAATCAAGGCAATGGACGTGAGCGCTCGCTCTCCTCCAGAAAGCATGGAGACAGACTGCACTTTTTTCCCAGGAGGCATTGCCTCAATTTCTACGCCAGCATAGTTGTACGTTCGTTTTATCGTTGGTTCGATTGGTTTATCATTGGAATCCTCCCCGTCATCTGACTCAACCGACTCGTCCTTGCGTTCAAGTAAATCAAGCTTTGCTCTTCCACCACCGAATAATCCCTTGATGTAGAGTTGAAATTGTTCCGCAATTTCTTTAAACGATCGATCAAACTGTCGTTTCATTTGAGTATCTAAGTCATGAATCACGTTTTTTAAATCATCCATCGCACGACGCAGGTCTCCACTCTCCTTCTCCAAAAAATCAAAACGGATCTTTGTCTGTTCAAATTCGGTTTTCACCTCGGGATCAATACCCCCCGTTAATTCAATTTCGCGTTTTAGAGCAGCGATTCGTTTTACTATTGATTCAACATCAATATCCTGGTGGCGGTATCGCTCGTTCACAGCATTCATCCCTCCTCGAATCTCTTGGTTTGCCGCCTGAGTCACATCTTCAATTCGAACATCAATTCTCGCGATCTGCACTTTTCGGGAATTCAGTGCTTCAACTACCTCGTTCAGCTTTCGCTGTTGATCTTTTAACGCGTTTTGCATTTGCCACAACTTCGTCTTCCCCTTCCGCTCAAACTCAAGCGAATCCTCGATGGCGCGAGAAAGCTTATCCATTTTTTCATCGATGTGAGCAATTGCGTCCGAAAGCCCGCGCAATTCTTCCTCGGCTCCCGAAGGTTTTTCCTCGGTGACATGACCCTCGTGCTCGATAATAATCCTACGAACGTCGTTCACAACCTCTTGAATCGTCCGTGTTTGTTCTTCAAGTGTAACCGAAGTATTCAACAATGCTTCAATACGCGCAATCCGAATTTGCACACTTGATAAAAACCCCTTGTACAACGCAACGGGCACAGATGTGATACTTTTCCGCGCGTCTCTCAATAATTTGTTTTTTTCAGTTAACTCCTTTTCTCGAAGACGACCCCGTTCCTGCGCCAACTCTTGGTACTCTCGCTGTAACTCAACGGCTGCGTTTGATTCAGCACCTTGACGCATCATCCCCAATAGCTCGCTTTGATATTGCTGTACAAGTCCCTCTTCTTTCGAACGGGAAAGTTCCAATTCTTCAAACCCTCCAGCATACTGCTTGCGATCTTCGTACAACTGATGCAATTGCCATCCGAAATACTCAATTTGACGAGATGTGAGTTCATCAAGGATGTGTTGATGTTTTTCAAGACGTTCAACCTGCCGCGCGAGACTCCTCATGCGCGGACTCAATTCTGAGAGCTGGATTTCAACGGTTTTCAAATTCTCCTCTGTTTGAATAAGCTTACGAAGCGATTCGTCAAGCCTCAGCTGAAGCGGTCGTATGCCAGCAGCTTCCTCAAAGAAGCGGATACGTTCGGCAGGACTCGAAGACAAAATCTCATCCACCATCCCCTGACCAATCACAGCATAGCTTCCCTGTCCAATGGAACACTGCGAAACGAGATAGTGAACATCAGCAAGACGAACTTGGTTGCGGTTGATGTAATACTCTCCTGTTCCATCCCGGTTCACTTTACGTGTGAGCACGATTTCCGAATAATCGACCGGCGCTGACCTATCCTCGTTATTGAGATACAACGAAACTTCAGCAATACTCAAACGAGAGGCCGTGTCTGAACCGGAAAAAATAACATCCTCCGCGCGTTTACTCCGAAGCGATTTCATTCCCTGTTCACCCAAAACCCATCGAATGCTTTCCGCGACGTTCGATTTTCCGCTCCCATTCGGCCCAACAATCGCTGTTATTCCGCGAGTCGATCCGCCATTTTTAGTAAACTCAAGAATCGTCTTCTTGGCAAATGATTTAAATCCAACAATTTCAATTTTTTCGAGAAACATACGATCCTATTGCTTGAATGCTAAAACTCGAAACGTTCGTCGATCTATCGCTCATCTCAAGATACATATTTCAAAATTTTCTCCTTCAAAATATTCTTTTGCTGCACGCCTACCATCATTTCAACCATCTTCCCTCCTTTAAAAATCATTATTGTTGGAATGCTCATGATATTGTATTTCATCGATGTTTGTTGATTCGCGTCAACATCAAGTTTCCCAACTTTCGCCTTTGATGCGTCAAGTTCTTTTGCCAATTCCTCAACAATCGGCCCCTGCATTCGGCACGGTCCACACCACGTTGCCCAAAAATCAACCAACACCGGCGCCGGGCTTTCGATTACCTCCTTTTGAAAATTTGCATCTGACAAAATAATGGGTTCCATAGATAATAGTGGTTAGCTCCGACGCTTCGGCGCCGACGTCCCGACCTAGAGTCGGCGTCGGTATCGGAGTCCCGACCCAAAGGCGTCGGGATGATTAGTGAACAGTGGTTAGAAAATACGATAATCAAATTACTTGCCTGCTTATTTTACCGTATCTTCTGCGAAAATCAAAACTCGCGCAATAACGCAGCCCGCCTCGCCACGTTCCCCTCTTTCAAGTAACTCCCAACAACAAAATCGTTCGCTCCCAATGCCTTTAATTTCCGAATCCTTGTGGGGTTCATTGCCCCGTCGATCTCGATGCGCATTTTGGGAAATAATCTTTTTAACTCTTTAACCCTCCGATAAACCTTCGGGTGGAACGAATTGCCCTGAGCTCCTGGAGTTACGGAAAGAAGTTGAATGAAATCAACCCCAAAACCTCCCCCATGAAACCCACGCAAAGGTTTCATACCCCTCCTTCGTAAGGAGGGGACAATTTCTGTTTGTTCTCCCCTTACGAAGGGGAGATACAGAGGGGTTTCGGGTCTGAACGCTAACCCAACCTGATAATGTCTTTTGAACTTACGAAACGCCGGTTCCCACTCGCTTTCAACCTGCAGAATAATCCGCTTCACGTTTTTGATCTTTCGAATTTGGGCAAACAACCTCAACGGCTTCTGGGCCATAAGGTGCAATTCTAGTAGGGGCAGGTCGCGACCTGCCCCTACACGCGAAAGACTCCTGAACGCGTTCAAATTATTTGTCTTCACGAATTTCCCATCCGCGACATCAATATGGATTATCTTCGCAAACCGATTCAACTCCTCAATTCTCTGAAGTTGTTTCTTTGGATTCGTTTCCAAAATGGCAGGGAGAATCATAATTTCATGAATCCAATTGCTTGATTCTCCTCTTGTGTCTTGCGGCTTTTGAAAATGGTGTCGAAAGCCACACATCAACAATTTTTTTTGCCTGAGAAAACGAAGTTATTTCTTGCCCTAAACAGAGAATATTTGAGTCGTTGTCAGTTCGTGCGTGACGCGCCATAAACTCAGAATAACAAACAGCCGCCCTAACCCCCCTGAAACGGTTCGCGGCGATACTCATACCCGCGCCCGAATCGCAGATTAACACCCCCCGATCTCCTTTTGCTATTACTTGTTTTGCGACAACGCGAGCGACTGCGGGATAATCATCACCATCGCGATATTCTGGCGTCACGTCATCAACGATAAATCCCGCGTTAATCAAATACCGCTTTACCGCTTCTTTAAGCTTGAATCCCGCGTGATCCGCGCCCACTACAATGGAAAAAGCTGTTGACATATACTTCTCTCATTGTACACACAATTGTTTTTGACAACAACCCCTCATTTTTGGTAATCTTCGGTATCCGGCAGTACCATCTTGCGCCGCCGGCAACACCTGTTATAAACGTTCTTTCACAATTCTTAGGAGGGAGAAAACAATCGTTTGCTTCCAGTCTTGACTTGGGGACGCCACCGCTTTTGAGACCCGAATCACTCGTGTCTCTGAAACGTCGGTTACCCTCGAGTGAACCTGTAAGCGAGAAAAGCACATTCCTTTGCTTGGCGCGAATGTGTTTCAAACACGAAAACATCTAGCACCGAATTAAGGAATTGAAAAGGTCGCAATGAGACCTAACCAGAATTATCTATGATTACGATTAATTTTCTCCAAACACAGCCATTGCAAAAACCGAAACGAGTTTCAAGAACGCGACTTGTCCTCACCTGCCTGATTTCAATCGCCTCGCTACTTATTGGTCAAAATTCGTTGGCGAGGGTTCCCGAAGATTTCATGGAGCGGCCCGTGATCATCTCCCCAGCCCCCAATTCAGTTATTCCCCGAGATCAGTTGGAGATTCGTGGAACCGCCCATAATTGGGCGCATGTAGATATCACCATCAACGGATCCTACGCGGGACGTGCGGCAGCAAAAAACGGCAAGGGTAACAACGCGATGTTTTCGTTTAAACCAGGGACACTTCCAGTTGGAACTCACTGGATTCAGGCATCCGTCCGAAGCGAAACCGAGGTATTCAAAAGCCCGCTCACAACGTCCGTACTAGTCCATGTTGTTGAGCCAACCCCGGCGCCAACATTGCTTACATTCGCTGGATCAAATGACGCTCGAAGACCCTATATACGCGGAGTGGCGGTTGCCAACACCCGCGTCGACGTCTTTATTGACGGAAAGCTCGACCAGTCATTTGAGGCAAAAGGAATAGGACCAACAGTTTCTTTTTCTGTTCAACCAAGATCCGCGCTCACAGACGGCTTTCACACGGTAACCGCCAAGAGCACGGGCTCAAACGGGGTCACAAGCAAACCCTCAAACCAACGGGTGTTTCTCGTTGAGGTAGCTAGTGTGTCACGCAGGACAGCTCCGGGTTTAACAGGGAAACCAAGTTCCGGACCTTCAACACCAGCGGCGCCCACACTTCTTGAGCCAAAAAACGGTAGCGTTGTGAGCGCCCGAAGCGCGAACGTCCAGGGTCTTGCCCATAACGGTCTTACGATTCAAGCGTATGTTGACGGGTTATTTGATCAAGAAGTACCAGTCACAAGCCATCCATCGGGCACGGGATCGTTCTCCTTTACCACTCGTGATTTGGAAAGCGGTTCTCACGGAGTCTATGCCATCGCACGCGACAACCAAGGGAGAACTAGTTCGCGATCCAACGAACTTGAGTTTCTTGTGGCACCGGAAGGACAAGTTCAACGATTTACTCCCCAAGGAGAGCGTTTAGTGTGGTTTCCAACTCTTCCAAAGAACGAACCCGCAAAACCAACAACCAACACCGGAATCAAACCGGGGAAATCCGAAACTCCGACGCGGTCTTCACAAACAAATCAGGGAAGCGTTCGCGGTGATTCAGCTACAACAACCGCGACGTCGACAATGGTAACAAGTGAAACACCGGAATCGCGAGTTTCCACAGAGACAGATTCGGGCATTCCAGCACGAGTCATTATTGGATGGATTATTCTTGGAATTTCAATTCTCGGCATTATTGCTTATGCTGTAGCAGCCATTCTCGAACGCGGGAAAACTAAAAAAAACACGCAGTCTAACACAAACTCGGTGAATTTTAACCAACCCTCAAATCCGCAAACACCAACAACAAACGTTCAAACAAAAAAACCGTTCGATGACGATCTTGGCTTGAACGACGATATTCCGAAAGGGTATCAATAACCACAAGCAAAACCCCCCCATCGCTGGAGGGTTTTGTTTTTTTCGGTATACTCAAATCATGAATTCCCATTACACCAAAGGACTACCGATCAGTATTGTAGTACTTGGAGTCCTGTTCGTTGTTTTGATTACGGTGTTTAATCTTTCGTATCCGGGACATAACCATTTCAGCCTCCTCGCGCAGGCATTTACGGACGGGCGAGTGTTTTTCACAGAATCATCATATAGCTTGTTGGTTGATGATAATTTTATGCATGACGCGGCGGTGTACAACGGTCAGTATTTTTGGCCGCTGGGACCGCTGCCTGGAGTACTGATGGTTCCTTTTCTTCTTGTCTCTTGGCACCAGGCGACGCCAACACCAGAAGGTGTTGTGAATCTCTCTGTCATGGTGGGTATCATCATCACGCTCTTCAACATCCTTGTGAGATGGTTCGCCTCCGTGCGGGATCGCGTTGTTCTTATTCTCGCGTTTGTTGCGGGATCGCCTCTTCTCTATATCGCGCTCATTCCTAAAAGTTGGTTTGTTTCACACAGCGTAACGGTGTTGTGCCTACTACTCGCGCTCCGGGAATATTACGCAAACCCGTCCCGCAAAGCGGGACCAAGATATTGGTTTATGGGAGCGCTTTTTGCGCTTGCGTTTGCAACCCGCGCCAGCGCGGTATTGGGGATTGTATTTGTTATTTTCATGATCCTACAAGAACGCGGGGATACGATTCGCACGCGTCTCAACAAGCTCATTCTGCTCATTCTTCCCGTGCTACTAGTTGGAGGAATGTTGGGGGTATACAATTTCATTCGGTTCGATTCATTCCTTGAACAGGGGTACCAATATCAGATCGTCGCGCACAATCTCACGCGTCAACGCTCAATCGGATTGTTTAGTCATGAACACATCCCAACAAATCTTTACTATTTTCTCCTTGCTCCGCCACGCATATCCGCAACGCGACTTCTAGCCAACACCGTTCGCGTTCCCGTGCCGTACCCGGACCCGTGGGGCATGAGCATTGTGATTACATCTCCATACCTCCTCTACCTCGTGGTTGCGGCCTCGACCCGCCACAGATCATTCCTTCTTTCATCCCGAGCGTTACTTGTCGCCTCCGGAATCACCATCATTCCTCTCCTGATGTATTACGGAATCGGGTATTACCAATTTGGATACCGGTATGCGCTCGATTTCTTTCCACTCCTTTTCCTTGCGTTCGTCACTGAATACCAGCGTTCGCATGCGACACTTTCACGCGGAATGACAATTTTAATCACCATCTCCTCACTGACAAATCTCTATTTTGTGTTAATGCTATTCTGTACAAAACCCATCTGCCTCTAATGTTGTTGCAATGTAATTCCGTAATATCGTACTATTGATTTTATATTGTTTTTTCTTGTTATGCTCCGGTTTTGCGTGTTACAAAACTTAATAACAACAGTACAAGCCTCACTGGTATTACCAACACAAACCCGCTTCCAATACATTGTTTTCCTGGCCAATCTGCCTTACCATGAAACCCAGGATCTCTTGGTGTTTCCAACCACGGTTCCACATATTATATGTTTGCCCTTAATATCTTGGTAATCATCGTCTCGCTAGGCATATTAACCGCGTTATTGACCCGCAAACAATTCTTTCGCGCGCTCATGTTGGTGATCGCTGTTTTGCCACTCTATGAACTCGGACGTGTCCAGGTTGGACCAATTCCAACAACGGTCGTTGAACTCAATATTCTACTCCTGTTCGGATGGTGGACTGCGAAACAAATCACAAACCACAAGCACCAAACCACAAATAAGTCTCAGGTTTCAAATTCATGGTTCGACAAACTCACCATGACAATAAAATATGTCGTCCTGAGCCTGTCGAAGGGTGAAATTTGGGATTTGGTACTTGGAATTTCCAGAAGTGCGGGGCGCGCTCTTGGATCATGGTCCTGGGTTGTACTTGCTTGGCTCATTATTGCAACCCTCTCAACCATTGTTTCGCCCAACCTCCGTGAAGCGGCTGGTGTTTGGAAAGCCTTTTTTGTTGAACCAATTCTGTTGCTTATTGTGTTCATCAATATCGTAAAAAAAGAACAAATCCCGTCAGTATTCAACGTACTCATTGGCTCTGGTGTATTTGTTGCGATGATTGGAATCATTCAGCGCTTCACGGGATGGTGGATTGAAAATCCATTTTGGGCAAATGAGAGCACCCGAAGAGTCACGAGTGTATTCCCCTTTCCGAATGCTGTTGGACTGTACCTCGCGCCAATCGCCATCATCGCGATAACATTGGCTTTCTCCCATCTCCCCGAAATCATAAATCACAAGCACCAAATTACAAATAAATCACAAATCACAAGCACCAAATTACAAACTGTTTGGAATTTGATATTTTGGAAATTGAAATTTGTTTGGAATTTGTTAATTGGAATTTGGAATTTCAAAACACGGTGGAGAAACCTACAAGGGTTCTTAATGTATACAACCTCGTTTTGTTTCATAATCGCAGGAATCACCTTTGCCCGTTCCCGTGGCGCTCTTTTAGGTGTTTTGGTGGGAACTGTGGTTCTCGCGTTCATTCATAATGGCAGACGCGCGTGGTATTGGTTGGGAATATGTGTGGTAGTTGCCTCAATCCTGGCAAGCGGACAATGGAACACCATAACAAAACAATTGTTGGATCAACCAACATCGTTTTCCGGTGGCGATTCAATTCACATACGCCTTGAACAGTGGAAAGAAACAGCTCAGTTTATTTCTGAAAACCCGCTCCGGGGGGCCGGGATCGCCGGATTTCAAACTGGCATCGCGCCATACCATCACAACCCAAATGTTGAAATCTATAAATATCCACATAACGTATTCTTAAATTTCTGGACAGAACTGGGACTTGCTGGTTTGATACTTTTTCTCATTATTGTTTTCAAATTTTATACTTTATTATTCAAATGGTTCGATGATTCAAAATCACAAATCACAAATCACAAATCACAAACAAATTCCAAACCGCAAACACCAAATCACAAACGTATCGAAGTTTGGAACTTGAGATTTATTTGGAATTTGTTATTTGTTATTTGGAATTTGCCAAACCACAACACGTCAGACAACAAAACAGACAACATACCGCGCTACGCTCTCGGAGCCGCCTTCACAACATTATTAGTGCATGGTTTGGTCGATGTCCCCTACTTCAAGAATGACTTATCCGCTCTCTTCTGGATTTTGATTGGGATTTCGATTATAATGGAGAAAACCTGTATCACGAATCATGTATCAGGTAGCATGCGGAATTCTGTTGGAATATCGCATGATACATAATACCTACTACATGATACAAATAATCCCATGTTCATCTCTCTTCGATATTCAAAAGTCGCTATCCTGCTCGTACTCCTCTTTGGACTCCTTCTGTCCGGTTTGGGTTGCAAGGGAGGCGATCCAACCGCCCAACAAGCCATCGATCAACAAATTAAACTTACCTATTGGAGAGTTTTCGATGAACCATCGTCGCTTGACGATGTTGTTGGAGCATACCGAACATCTCACCCCAACGTCATCATTGAACAAAAAATCATCCGGTACGAGGATTTTGAACAAGAGCTCTTAAACGCTTTGGCGGAAGACCGGGGACCAGATCTTTTTTCCATCCATAACACATGGATAACAAGTTATCAAAGCAAGATTCTTCCCATGCCGCAAAAGCTCACGCTCCCGGTGGTAACCACGACAGGAGGGATTAAACCGGAACGGAAAGTGCTGATGCAAGAAACCAGCACGCCGACCATCCCCCAACTAAAAGACACCTTTGTGAGCACAGTCACAGAAGACGTTGTGCGGGAAGGCCGCGTACTTGGACTCCCCCTTGCCGTGGACACCCTGGCGCTTGTATACAATCGCGACTTATTAAACCAGGCTGGTGTTGCAGAACCGCCGCGGACATGGGCTGAAATTAAAGAAGCTTCAAAAAAATTGACACTACAAGACGCAAATGGAAGCCTCGTCCGTTCCGGCGTTGCCCTCGGTGGATCAACAAACATCAACCGCGCTTCAGATATTATAGCCCTTCTCATGATGCAAAACGGAGCGGAGATGACCGACGGTCCTTATGGTGGCGCGATATTTTCTAAAGTTCCCAAATACATCCAGGACTCAAACTACCGACCGGGTCTTGAAGCGGTCCGCTTTTACACGGATTTTGCCAATCCGCAAAAAGAAGTCTACACATGGAACGCGACGTTCCCGGAGAGCGTCTATTCGTTCCTTCAGTGGAAAACCGCGATGATTCTCGCGTATAGCTACCAGCTTCCGTTTATCCGCGCGCAAGCCCCCAAGCTTGACTTTGGCATTATCCCCGTTCCCCACATCACGCCTGAACGACTCGACGCCGTTGGTAAAGAAATTAATTTTGCCAATTACTGGATTGAGGTTGTGTCCAAAAAAACAGCGCACCCGGAAGTCGCTTGGGATTTTCTTCTCTTCGCAACCGGAAAAGAAGGTGCGCGGATGTACTTGAAAAAAACCGGACGACCCACCGCCCTTCGGTCACTGGTAAATGAACAACTATCCGACCCAAACCTCAGCGTGTTCGCTTCCCAGGTTCTGACCGCAAAATCTTGGTATCGAGGTCGCGAACCACAACTTGTTGAACAATATTTCAAAGATATGGTCGATTCCGTGCTCGGCGGCACCATGACACTGGAAGACGCTGTAAAGCATGCGGAAGGTAAGGTGAACGAAACCTACTAAATGCGTGTATCATAAATCATGTATCAAGAATCATGCGGCTGACGAGCCTCGCTCGTCTTAACCCGTGATACATACTACTTGCTACATGATACAATAAAAATTTCCATGAAATATATACTTGTTACCTGCATCACACTCATGTTGTTTGTAGCAACCGTTCCCTTGCCTGTCCACGCTATTTCCGTCCTTCCTTCAAAAGGACTGGTTCCTGATTGCGAACGGACAAACTATGGTTACTATGAATCACTCGACAAAGCGACAGCCAGTAAACCAACCAACCAACCATGCACCGTGAAAGATTTTTTTCAAATGCTCTTTAACCTCACGGAATGGTTTTTGGCGATTCTTGGCAGTGCCGCGTTTTTACTCTTTTTCTATGGAGGGTTTCTCTTTGTTATTTCGTTCGGCGACCCGGGAAAGGTTAAGAAAGGACAAGCAATCATGCTCAATACCGTCCTGGGGATTATTGTCATCCTGGGAGCCTATACCGCAGTCAAAATTCTCTCGGAGGCGTTTGGTGTTGTCGGTCGGATTTGAACTAAATAAGGTTTTAAGGATATAATGAACCTTGTATGATCAAGGTTCAAGGCTACATCATAACCCCCCTTCTTCTCTTGTTGGCCTCACCGGCCTCTGCTCAATACGGCGAAAACCTCGCGCTTGATGGACTAACGAACAAAGAGATTGTTCCGTTCGTTATCTCCATCATCAACCTTCTTCTCGGATTTCTCGCGCTCATTGTGTTCTTGGTTATTTTGATTGCGGGATTTAAGTGGATGGTTTCCGGTGGTGATCCGGGAAAAGTGAAAGAAGCGCAGGCGTCTATCAAGGCGGCAATCGCTGGGCTATTGGTTGTGTTTCTTTCCTGGTCGCTCGTAACATTTTTGTTTGGTATTTTGAAAAATCTTTAAAAGGCTATTAAAATAAGTGTCATTGCGAGGCATCCGAAGCAATCTTCCGCTCACGTCCCCCTCTTAGGGTAAGAGGGGCAAGGGGAGTTATGAAGGTTAACACGACAACCGCGAATGCAGAAATTTGGAGATTGCCGCGCTCGCATCCGACTCGCTCGCAATGACAATTAGATTAATCAACCACTATCCACTATTCACTAACAACTACTTTCTCTTATGCCCTCATTCAAACCAAAATCCCTCGGTCGAAAAACGCTCATAACCCTCTTGATAATCCTCGCCGCTGGTCTTGTATTTTCATTCGCAACAGGCGTTGATGCCCAAGAAGGTATCAACAAAATCAAAACCGGAATCAACAGCGTTGCCGGACCAACCGGATTAAATGTCGGAGGTGATACAACAGACACTGATTCAGTTCTTGCCATGATTGGAAAAATTGTAAATGTCTTGTTGGGATTCCTCGGAGCGGGATTCCTTGTTCTCGTTCTCTACGCGGGGGGTATTTGGATGTTTGCCATGGGAGATCCGAAAAAGGTGGATAAAGCAAAAGGCATCATCAAAACCGCATCCATTGGAATCGCTGTCATTGTACTTTCTTTCTTCATTGTTAACCTCGTGCTGAATATTGTGGGACAAGTGAGTGGAGGAGGCACCGCAGGCTCTTGTCCTGGAGGTTGTTCAACTGGTCAACACTGCGAAAGTGGATCATGTGTTCCAAACCCATAAACACTATGAAACTTGAACGAGACAAAAATCTTAGTAACCACCCTAAACGCCCCTCTTTTAAAAAGAGACTACTTATTGGGGGTCTGACAGCCGCTGTTGGTTTTGGGGTCGTTGACAACCTACGAGCGCAAGAAAAAAAACCATTCTTTAGAGATAAAAATGGCACAATGCACGTTACTACTAGTTTAGACCTACTGACCGCAGCTCAAGATACTCTGGGAATTTCAATAAATATCGAAGATGAACAAAGTTTAAAAAATGGGTTTGAGAAACTTTGGAGATTTCTAAAAGAAATCAAACGCAAAGAAGGAGAATCAGACCGTTATTGGAAATGGACGTCACTTTGGGGTGCGCTTCGATCCGAGTTACAGAGACGATATCCAGGTTGGATCGAACAACTTCCTCAACAAATGACAAAAAAAGATCGTCGCGAGAAGGCTGTTTCAGACTCCCTCCGGGCTGAAAAAGAAAAGAAAGCGATTGCTGATTCTCTCAACCTACAGTTTAACGAAGAACCAGAACAACCGAACGGAACGTATGTTGTTGAAGACGAAGAACATCCGGGGACGACGTTTGAAAAATCATTTGGGGCGTTACAAAATGAATATCAACAAAAATCCCACCACCTGCTGAATCCGGTGATTAAATTGGTCTTGGAAACAGAGTATAACCGTTTGAAACTGAAAACCGAGCCTCCAACAGATTCAAAAATGTATTTACTTTGGTTTCTCGTAAAAAATGGGACAAACAAAGATTCACTGGCGACGATAAAGTGGAATTCAACGAATCGAAACGCTCTCGATGAAACACTTGAGCTCCTTGAAGCATATCAAACTCAAGGAACTTCAAACAACGATACTCTCAATGTCTACCACGCAACGAAAGATAAAAAAATATTAACGCGTTTATTGGATCAAAACCCACAACTCAAAAGTGGAGGCTGGGCTCCGTTAAGTTCGGACGACGACAATCTTTACATGTTTAGATTTGTTAAACCGGAATCCGCGCTTTCTGATAAAGATCCTTTTATTATTATCGTTGACGTCGAGGGAAAACGTTACACGATCAAACTCGGACAAGAACGAAAAAAACGTACTCAACAAACACAACAAACCAACACATGGGGGGGTGACAAACCAAAACAAACCAAAACGGCAGCCGTCAATTATAACACCCCCGCAACAGAAACTGCCCCCAAGGATTCAAGTATCAAAATATCCAAACCAGACACCACAACGCGATCGTTTTTGTCCACAAACAAAATCGACATTTACCCCGACAAGATCACGTTCGCCAATCACGAGAACACGTGGCGCTATCTGCTCACAGACGCCTATAAAAGGGAATTAACAACGTGGTATGGTGAATCCGTTGGCGAGGTTGCTCACGTTTCCGCAGAAATTGATTCTAACAATACCGATCGCCCATTACTTGTCACGCTTAAAACCGCGGATGGTAAAACAGTACGATTTGAAGTCGGAGGAGATGGAGAGTTGAGCATTATCGAGCCGCCTGAAAATGAAAAATTTGTTCGATACGCGCCCGGGGCGCTTGATGCGGTCAAACGAAATCGCGTCACCATCCTCAAAGATCATTTAACGGCAAGGGATATAAAGGGGAATGAGAAAACGTACAAATTTAATTTTCCAAACAACACGAATTATGTTGAAGCGCAGTACGCTCCCGCACCAAACTATCTCGTCACAATCCACGCCAAAAACAAAGTAGGCAACATTATCGCCACCCATACGTTTAATTTGAATACAAAGGAATTCAAATAACACTGGCCGAAATGCTCCATTTCGGCCAGGTTCATTGATTTTTCCTCGGGCTTTGGTATATTGATAATCAATATAGAACCCTTGAATTTCCATTATGCCAAACGAGCTCAAAAGACAACTTGAAACACTGCAAAAACATCGCAAAACCGTTCTTGAACCGTTCGGAGTCAAAACCATCGGCATCTTTGGCTCCGTCGCTCGAGGCAAGCAAACCAAAAAAAGCGATGTTGATGTGCTCGTGGATTTTTTTTCTCCACCGGGTTTTTTCCACTTCATTGCGCTTGAAGAAAAGCTTTCAACACTCTTGGGTCGGAAAGTCGATCTTACAACCAAGCGATCCCTGAAACCTCAAATCAAAAAAAACGTGATGCGTGATATTGTCTATATTGCCTCGTAACTCAAATCTTCGTATTGCCGATATAAAACAGGCGATCCGAAAAATTTTGAACTATACCAAAGAAATTGACGAGAAATTCTTTGAAACCGATGAGAAAACCATTGATGCAGTCATCAGAAATCTTGAAATCATCGGCGAAGCGGCAAAACATATTCCGATCGAAACCAGAAAACGCCATCCGGAAATCCCTTGGAAGGAAATCATCGGAATGAGGAACAAAGTGATCCATGAGTACTTTGGCGTTGATTGGGAAATTCTCTGGCAAACGGTAAGTGAAGATATTCCGCAGTTGAAAAAACAAATTGCGAAGGTAGAGCTTTCTCGAAACACTCGCCGTTTAACTTGATGCTACGAAAACGTTTGAAACAAACACCCGAACCTTGAAGCGGGAGTGGTGCAGTAAGGTGGCCGGAATGCCGCATTTCGGCCAGGTTCATTGATTTTTCCTTCTTCTTTAGGTATACTGCCAATCAGTATGAATGACTATCGAAACATCATCACCATCGAACCAGGAAAACGCGGCGGACAACCGACGATTCGCGGCATGCGCATTACGGTGTACGACGTGCTGAAATTATTAGCTTCGGGCATGAGCGTCAATGAAGTGCTTGCCGATTTTCCAGAACTGACCGAAAATGACATTCTCGCGGTTCTTTCCTATGCGTCAGAACGGGAACACGCAACCACCACCATCTCCCATGAAATTACTCTTCGACCAAAACATCTCGAGGAAGCTCGTCAAGGAGCTTGACTTCCTGTTTCCCAATTCAACTCACGTATGTCTTTTGGGACTCCATGAGGCGCCCGATAATGAAATTTGGCAGTACGCCAAAGACAACGGTTTCACCATAGTTACGCAAGATTCGGACTTCATTGAGCGAGGACTTGTCCACGGATTTCCTCCAAATATTATTTGGATTCGTTCAGGAAATATTTCTACCAAATACATCAAACAACTCTTGATCGAACATAAAGAGGATATTGGGTCATTTGGAAACGGTTGTCTGCAAATCTCTTGAATCATTTGATTGACCGAATGACCGAAACGCTCCATTTCGGTCAACTTCCTCACTTCCTCACTTTTTTGCTATACTATACCCAGTGAATTATCCCCAATTCAAATATTCGTCATTGCGAGGAGGTTTCCGACGAAGCAATCTCATTCTGCCGATGATCGACATTTGAGATCGCCACGCTCGTTACCACTTCGCTCGCGATGACAAACGGGAGACGAAAAGGTCGGATTTTGAATTTTAGAGATATCAGAAATGCTATGAAACTAAACAAATCGTTAACAACCATTATCATCGCCGTCATCACACTCTCGTCAATATTAGCGAGTACACCTGTATTTGGACAAGGAATCGTCCAAAACATCGGCGACCAGGCAAGAGATTTTAACTCGAGCAATAATCTTGGGTTGCCAGACCAGGGAGGAGATCCGATCCCGATGATAGCTCAAATTATTACCTATCTCCTTGGGTTCCTTGGTATCGTGTTCTTGCTGATGGTGATCTATGCGGGTGTTATTTGGATGACTGCAATGGGTGATTCAAAAAAAGTTGATAAGGCAAAGGGTATTATTAAAACTGGAGCAATCGGTATTGTTGTCATCGTTCTTTCACTTGCCATTGTTCAGTTCGTATTACTCATTCTCGGGGAAGCGTTTTAGAAATACATTATCAATTTAAAAAACGGGGCCTTTTTGCTCCGTTTTTTTTATTTCATTCACACAGAGCTACCCCGTGTCGCAAAGGAAACGGGATTAAATTCATTGACGCCCACCCCAAATCCTTCTCCTCAACTCCCAAATTTGCTTGATGTAATTCCACGTGATCGTAATGAGGTTAACCCTGCTCTTACGCTTGATATTTCGTTTTTCAACCCATTCAACAGGGAGCTCAACAATACGTTTGTTTCTCTCTTGCGCCCACATCAGGAGTTCCGTGTCAAAAAACCACCCCGAATTAGATGTAAGGTGTTTTTGATTTATCAAAGGAAGGAGTTCCATAAACACATCTCGCCGCATACCTTTGAACCCACACTGCGTGTCGGTTCCGCGGTAATCCAAAAGCAACTTAACTAAAAAAATATATACCCGAGAACTGGTTTCCCTCTTTAACGAACGGTCAACCTTGGCACCGGGAAGAAACCGGGAACCAACGACAATGTCCGCTCCCTGATCAAGCTCTCGAACCATGTCAACCAACGACTCAAGTCCAACCGATAAATCGGAATCCATATAGAGAACATAATCCACTCCACGAGCGTGCTCGGTCCATGCCGTTACCAACGCGAGTCCTCTACCCTGCTGCTCAAGATGAAAAGCTCCAAAGCGGGGGTGGACAACCCCCGCGCACTCTTCCATGGTGCGGTCTCGAGACGCGTTATCGGCGACGAGCACGCGCCAATCGGATCCACCAAGACGCCGTTCACAAAACCGTAGGAGAGTGTGTGAATTCTCTCGGATTACCAATTCTTCGTTCCACGT
Organism: uncultured Gammaproteobacteria bacterium; assembly: GCA_964470645.1. Taxonomy (GTDB): domain Bacteria; phylum Patescibacteriota; class Patescibacteriia; order CAYYDP01; family CAYYDP01; genus CAYYDP01. The sequence continues at coordinate 17,311 of CAYYDP010000008.1, read as the reverse complement.
GGGGATAATAATTAAAGCTGAGGCCATATCAATCCAATAAAGAAACAAAAATTAAGCAGTGCGGAACCGAGAATTACGAGTTTCATCCCGAGACTTAACGAATCTGAGTTCTCGCGGTACGTGCTGATAAATAATAGGAACAAGAGCGGAAAAAAATCAAGCGCATACCGGTATCCAAATTGATAGTACCCAATACCGTAATACAACAAGATCGGCACTGCGATACAGCAAACAGAAGCCAAAACATGCGTGGTAAACCGATCTTTGCGGAACCGAACCAGTAAATACAACAAATACGGCGATGTTACCAAAATACTCATTCCCCAAGGATCTGCCTTGACAAAGGGAAACGTGAGAACGTGTGTTACAGAGTCCCGAAATACAGGTGTGGGACCTGCGAGCAGAAGGTGATAGAGATTCCCCGGAATATGAACAGGGCTCACCAATCCGTACGCGCGGGATTCCGCGTGAGGACGTGAAAGCACTTGATATCGATATCCCTGTTCGAATACCGAATCAAACCGTACCGCGTTATACCATCCGTACAAGGCAAAACACAGGAGAATGGGAGCCGTAAAAAGTACTATTGGTTTTAACGCATCACGAAGGGAACGGATGCTTGTTCCACGGAGGTATTCGAGAATAAAGAATAGTGCGGCGCCGATGGTCGCTGTTCGTGAAAGAAACGCGAGCCCGACGAGCAGCCCGAGAATTGCCGGACGCCTCTTTCGACGGTATTCCACGAGCGCGAGAATGAGCGCGGCAACCGCAGTTACCTGAGCGAATTCCCAACTTCGAGAAAGCATAGCGACACCCATCATGGATGACGCATATAAAAACGCGAAGGAGAGGTAGATCGCGTCTACCCGTTTATAATTCAGGGACCGCGCGAGTGTGTAGCATCCGATTCCAATAACCACAATAAAACCTAGGTGGAGATAGCCGAGCGACGGAGGGATCGACAGCCAACGAAACAAAACGGTAAACGGAACGACGACGAGCTGGGGAAGCAAACCAAGCGGCCAATAATACACTCCTTGATAAAAAGAAAAATCATCCCAACGAAGAGTGGGAAACGACGTTATGGAAAACCCTCCCTTGAGAATTGCTTCCGCAAACGCGAAAAACTGAAGGTGATTCTTCACGGAGAGCGTAAAGACCGCGTTTATGACAAAAAACGAAAGCATGAAAGAACACGCGGCAATAAGTTCCGCTAACGTTTTCCAAGACGATGAAAGGATTCGTTTCATATCAACAGGTCTCGATGACGAGTCGTGCCGCGAACGGACAATACATATTCACGCCACAACAAACCATAACACAATACATTGAGAAGAGAAACAAAATAATGAGCAATTGTGGCTTGAGGCCAATACGCATGAAAGAAATTATACACCAAAACCATATTTGCCAAATACGTGAAACTCATGAGACCATACAAAACATACCAACGGTTTGATTTCCACGCAAAGAGCGGTAAAAATGTCACTGCATAAAAAATATAACGTTCATGCATCTCCGTCGGGAGCATGAAAAACGAATATCCTTGGAGAGCAAAGGATAAAACAAACAATTCTTGTAACGTGTAACGGGTAACGTGTAACGAATAATCCTTTATACAAGACTTAACAAGCAAAACAACGTTGATAAATGTTGCTGTTCCAAAAAGTACAATGCCGATGATTCTTGGGGTGAGTCCCGCAAACAACGGCGTGGTATCGGGGATCGAAAACCCCGTTAGTCCATCAATTACAAACCACACATTGTATGCTCCCTGGGCAAGGTGGGGAAACCGTCCGATTGAACTTGTAAATACCCAAAATGCGCGAGCAAATGTTCCGCTTGCAATAAAAGGGATATAGAGATACCCAAGAATTACACCGCCTCCAAGCAACCCGGTAAAGATCATGTTTTTACGAAGCCATATTCGGCGAAACAAAAACGCAATATTTGAAAACGTGCCGCGAACGATTTGTTTTCCGCCGTGATACGGAGCAGCGTCAGTATCTTCTTTCCCGTCACGCCTTCTAAACATCGCGTACGCAACAGCGACAGGTAAAAAGATGATCATTTGAAACTTTAACGCGAGGCTCGCGACTAAAAGAATGATTGCCGAACGATCTCGTCCATGAATGAATAATAACACCACACCGAGAAACACAGCCGCGCTCGCCGATTCGTTCAGACCCCAAAATGAATGGTGGTACATAAACCCCGGATTCAGCCAGTACGCAATCGCGATGAATCGTACCAAAGATTCCGCATAGGAAAGCTTTCGAGCAATCGCCGTCAATAACAACAAGACAATACAGTCAAACAATAATCCGGGGAATTTAACGAGAATATTAAAGTAGGGATGGAGGTACGCTGCGTCAAACGGCGCATGCGCCAAAAACGCTAGATAATAAAGGTTAATGGGTGGATGATCAACAAGAAGCAGTGGGGTGCGATTGTCGCTTAAAAATGATATTGGTTCATACGCGCGCTCAATGCCAAGATGGCGAATTTTTTGCGCCCAATTTTGCCAACTCGAAATGTCGGTTTGGAACCCAGATGCCGGAAGAACCAATATTCGGAGAAACAATCCGATTGCGAGGAGTGACACAAAAGCCCTCGAAGGGAGCAGTCGCACGAATCCATGGTTGTTCTTCGCCGGGTCAGCATTTGTATGCATAGCGATTCGTGAATTATGGAGCCTGGTACACCGCGGCGTAAGGACCCTCAAATCGTTTTACAAAGCCCTGGGCCTCAAGATTTGAGCGTAACGCGTCGTGTTTGGAACTGGCAAGCACAAAACTCGCTTTAAATTCGTTTTTCATTATCCCCACGAGATTTTTTGATAATGTTCCTTGCGTAATGTCACGCCACAAAAAAAATCGTTTTTTGTCTCGCGCGTATAAAAAAGCCGGATCCAAACCAGCAATATACCTATTGTCTCGATTATAAAAAAAGAGTGCGGGAAACTCATCCCAATTGCTATGAAATATTACTTCTTTACTGGGAACGTGTTCGTTGATCCATTGGGACTCTGACTCCAAAAGCGTGTACGGAAAACCGTTACTCAGATGTTTTTGCACTAACAACAAATCTTTCGTAACCGCAAAAGAAACCGCAAACAATAAAAAATACGACGCAACAATCCAACGCTTGAGATGCAAACGCGAACGAACCATATTCCAAATTTCATCCCAAGAAAGCGTCCGGAAGGCTAGAGCGATGTACAGCACCAAAAAAGGTACAAAATATTCTACATGTCTCTGAGAACGTATAGTTGCAATAAAAAACAACACCGCAAGTATCAACGAAACTAACGCCCATTCATCTTGACGCCTCAATCTCACAACAAACACAACTGACGAAAGAATAAAAAAAGCCATTGTAATCGCGCTCGCACCCAATAACTCTGGAAGCGCGTACCCATACCACTCGCCTCCAACCCCAATAACATGACGATATCCGAGCAAACCTATTTTTATGATGTGATCAACATAAAACGTGATGTTCGAGGGGAAATACGGGTTAACAATCACACCCACAGCCATTCCCATAGCAACAGAACCCAAGAGCGCGAGACTTTCTCTCGAACACAACTCTTTAGCATAACTTGAAATTGAAATCGTATTGCGGACATACACCATCACCCCCAATGAACGCACGACCCAGACCACGAACGCAACCCCAAGTCCCACAATCCAACCATTATACGCCCACACATAAAGAGCGCTTACGAATGACAGCGCCCACCATCGCTTCGCGACCATAAGATACAACATTCCAAACAACAACAGAAGTGAGAACGAGGGCGCTTTTACCAAATTTATCCGAAATAACAATGGTCCATGAGTCACAAGAAGCAACACAAACAGTTCAGGAAATTTCACACGCAACCGCATCATGATGGAGGCAAACATAACGGCGAATAATCCCCCAAACACCGCGGTTGCAAGCTTTAAACCCAAAAGCGGGTGAATAGCGGAAAACGGAACCAACGCCACGTGATACAAATAATGGTGATCGATGTAATGAGTCCCCAAAATTGTGTACGGAAGCCACTCAAACTCTTTGGGAACCAACGTTCCTTCACGGATAAGCTGGGTTACACCAGCGTGATAAAACGAATCAGGATCAGGAAAAATCGTGGTTGACTGGAATATCAACAAGAAGGCGGTAACGAATAAAAAAACGAGAAATAATCGTGTTCGTTGTGACATAGTATAAGTCTAATTGAGGATTGAGAAAAAGTCGAATCAATGCTAACATAAACGTGCAAAGCACCAAATTCCAAGCACCAAATCACAAATAAACTTCAATGACCAAAACTCAAAACAAAAAAGCCTGAAAGTTTGGAATTTTGAATTTGAAATTTAGGATTTGTTTGTAATTTGGGTTTTGTAATTTGGAATTTGCATTCAAGGTATGTCCAAACACTCAAAATGGGAAACGACACGGAGAGCAAAAGCGGTTACCGACGCAAAGCGGGCGAAAATCTTCACTAAAATCTCGCGCATCATTTCGGTTGCGGTTAAAGAAGGAAAAAACACTGACCCTGAAACCAACCACAAATTGCGGGTAGCAATTGAAAAAGCAAAACAAGCTAACATGCCGAAGGGTAATATTGAGCGCGCAATTGCGTCCGCCGCTGGCAACGCGGGATCTACTGTTGTCGAAGTTGTACATGAACTCATTGGACCTGGTGGATCGGGCATTATCATTACGTGCCAAACCGATAATAAAAATAGGCTTTTGGGAGAAATTCGAACCGTTCTCTCAAAACACACGGGCTCAATTGCGGGCGAAAACTCTGTACTTTGGCAATTTAACAACGCTGGTGTTATCACCGTTCAAACGAATGATTACGAAAAGTTGTTCTTTGAAAGCGGAGACTTGGGCGCTTTGGATGTTGTTGAAAATCTCGACGGAACCATGGGCGTGATCACCCCCTTTGACCAACTTGAAAGCATTCGCGGTTCGCTTGCGCTGCGCCATTGGGACATCCAGATCTCCGTGCCGTCATTATTCCCGAACACCGTGGTTGAACTCACTGAACACGAATATGAACAACTCCAATCCCTTATTGATGCGCTTGAAGAACTTGATGACGTAAATGATGTGTACACAAATGGAGTCATGAAGCAAGAATCATGAATCACGAATAGTGTAAATATCAAATCTCAAAAATCAAAACGAAAATGTTTAATTCAAAAAAATGAAACTGTTTTTGCATTTTGATCTATCATTTTGATATTTGATTTTAACTATCCCTGATTCGCAGTTCTTGATTCCTGATTCTGTATTATGACTATTCTTGGTATTGACCCCGGATTAGAACGTATTGGTTATGGTTTGGTAGACCGAACCGCTGGTACCTACACTGCCATTGACTTTGGTTGTTTTCGTACTGAAAAAAAAGACTCCATTTCCACAAGACTCGGGGCAATCTATCAACAAGTCTTCTCATACCTTCAGTCCCACAAACCCAACGTCGTCGCGTGTGAACAGCTGTTTTTCTTTAAAAACAATAAAACTATTATCTCAGTTAGCGAAGCACGTGGAGTTATTCTCTTGGCCGCTGAAAACTCAATGACCCCGCTTATTGAACCAACCCCGCTACAAGTAAAGACCTCACTCACGGGTTGGGGGCACGCACCAAAAAAACAAGTACAGTCGATGGTCGCCCGCGTTTTCAATCTTTCAAAAATTCCCACACCCGATGATGTTGCCGATGCGCTCGCCATCGCCTACTGCGGGGCTGGGCTGTATACTCATATTCAAAAAAGCAAACACTCATTGGTATGATTTCCCGATACACTCGAACACGGAAACCTATTAACCGAACACGCCTATTAAAAAATCGTGGAACTATTTCTTTTGGTTCGCACGAAATCTCAAGGCGTCAACTCGTTATTTCGGCACTGGTTTGTGTTTGCATCGGGCTTGTATCCGTGTTGGGAATGTTTTTCTGGATCAGCCGTCACGTACCCGATCCAAACACTATCGCGTCAGAACACACCCCCGTTTCGACTAAAATTTACGATCGTACGGGAGAGCACCTGCTGTTTGAAATTTTTAAATCTGAACGAAGAACGCCCGTTGCGCTACAAACAATTCCCGAATACGTCAAATGGGCAACCATTGCAATTGAGGATAAAGATTTCTATAAACATCAAGGCTTCTCGTTCAGGGGTATGATTCGCGCGGTGTTTGTGAATATTCTCCAAGGCGGATTTTCACAAGGTGGTTCAACCATTACCCAACAATACGTTAAGAAGGCTGTTTTGACGGATGAGAAAAAAATAAGCAGAAAAATCAAGGAAGTAATTTATGCATATCAAATTGAGCGCAAGTACACAAAGGACCAAATTTTAGAATTGTATTTAAACCAAATTCCCTACGGAGGATCGGCATATGGTATTGAGGCGGCAAGCCTTACATTTTTTGGAAAACATGTTTTTGAACTTACCATTCGTGAAGCCTCGGTTCTTGCCTCCCTTCCCCAAGCACCTTCCTATTACTCGCCCTACGGAAACCACACGGACGCCCTTTTGGGACGCGCTGACTACGTGCTTAAACTCATGCACGAGCAAGGATATCTTTCAGACGAGACATTCGCAAGCGCACAACAAGAACCCGTCGTATTCAAGCAACTAACCGATTCCATCCAAGCCCCCCATTTTGTGATGTACATTCGCGAGCAAATAGCATCAAAATACGGTGAACGCGTTCTCCAAGAAGGCGGGCTGCGCGTCGTGACAACACTTGACTATAAAAAACAACAAATTGCAGAACGAGTTGTCCGCGAGGGCGCCGAACGCAACGCGAAAACCTCAAAAGCATCCAACGCCGCGTTGGTGAGTATGGACCCAAAAACGGGAGAGGTTCTCGCCATGGTGGGTTCAAAAGATTACTTTGATGAGTCTGTTGATGGGAACGTTAATGTTGCAATCCGGCCTCGGCAGCCCGGTTCTTCCTTTAAACCCATTGTGTACGCGGCGGCGTTTCAGTTGGGATACACCCCCGAAACAATCCTCTTTGACCTTGAAACCAAATTCCCAGCATTCGAAGGGCCCTATACCCCAAAAAACTACGATGGAAAGGAGCATGGACCCGTATCTCTTCGAACATCACTAGCGGGGTCCCTTAACATAACCTCGGTTAAACTCCTCTATCTCGCTGGGATCAATAACGTGCTCAACCTCGCAGACTCCCTAGGCTACTCAACACTCGGAGATCGCTCTCGGTTTGGGCTTTCATTGGTGCTTGGTGGGGGTGAGGTTAAATTATTAGAACACGTCAGGGCGTATTCCGCGTTTGCGCGTGACGGACTCCTTCCAGAAACCCATACCATACTGAATATTACCAACAAAGAAGGCGAGGTCCTTGAAGAATATAAACCAACCCCACAAGGCAAAAAAATAATGGAACCAAACATTGTCCGCATGATCAATTCCATTCTTTCCGATACAGAGGCTAGGAAGTTTGTGTTCGGTAATTCACCCTATCTCACCCTATCGAAACGGCCCGTCGCGGTAAAAACGGGTACAACTAATGATTATCGCGATGCGTGGACAGTGGGATACACCCCATCACTTGTGACAGGAGTATGGGTCGGAAACAATAATAATACCGAAATGATGAAAGGAAGCGCATCAGCGATGGTTGCAGCTCCCATTTGGGATGCGTACATGGAAGAGGCGCTTAACAACACCCCGGTTGAAACATTTAAAGCTCCCGAAGTGACAAATTTATCTTCAAAACCAATGCTCAACGGTCAGTACCTCTGGAAACGCGTCCTAGAAATAGATAAAAACACCGGACAGCCATCAAACCCATTCACACCCCAAGAACAAAAAGAGTACCGAGAAATCAATGAAGTGCACTCAATCCTGTATTATGTTGATAAAGACAACCCCCTTGGTCCGTCCCCCAAAAAACCCGAGAACGATCCACAGTACGAATCCTGGGAAGAACCAGTTCGCGCGTGGGCGGCAAAAAACGGATATGTTTCAAGCACTCTTCCGTACACCCCACCATCGAGCAACGAAAAACTCTTTGTGAAAATAACATCACCATCTGATAACTCCGAGATACTTTCTCCAGAATTCGTGGTAACCATCCTCACCACCACGCAAAACTCGCTTATCGACCGTGTCGAGTACTATCTTGGTGGAAACCAACTCGGAACATCAAACCAACCACCGTTTTCCCTTCAAACAACCTTTCCTGATGTTGCAAAGAAAAAGCACGACCTCAAGGCTGTGTTATATGATAAAGATGGAAACTCAACATCAGACACCATCACTGTTTCAAATGAACAGATGACGAAAAGTCAGTTCCAATGGGTAAACCCAACCCAAGGACAATCCGTTTCCGAATACCCAATTAACCTTACCCTCACAACAACAGGAGACACAACGAAGGTTGATTATTATCTCGTCAAAAATTCCGATTCACAATGGATTGGATTTCAAACGATGTTTACCGATTCTCGCTCAATCTTCACTTGGAACCCACCCAGCCCTGGAGTATTTCAGGTCTACGCCGTTGTCACTAAATCCAATGGGGACATCGTGAAAACACAATTAGTAACTTTTTCTACTACCCAATAGCATTCTAGATCCGAATTTAAACATCCGGTCTATTCAGCATAGCAGCTCTTAAAAAACAACTTACACATTTCTCCTTCTATCCAGTTGTTTCTCGAGCAACTCGACGCGTTTAACAAGTTCCTTAAAAGAACTTGTTAAGGCACTCAGATCATCATCAACCTTTGTAAAACGAAGTGTGTTAACTATATTCAAGTGATTTATAAATTCTCGTCTATCAGATGGGAAGGTTAAATACTCACTAACTTCGTCTATGGAAATCCAATTCATTTCTTCGTCCCGTGTTTTTGATATCTTATGAGCTGAACGGAAATCCCGTGTTATGAAAAGCATAAGTTCAATATGCTTAACCTCGTTTTTTCGTTCATGAATTGTGCCCTCAAAAAATGGTCTTTGATAGGAACACAAATGTTGAACAAAATGAATATCAAAAACCCCCGTCTCCTCCTCTATTTCTCGTCGCGCGGTTTCAACAGAGTTTTTGTCAATACTTTCTATTCTACCCTTAGGAAACGTCCACGAAGGACCAAGGGACCCGTGCTGTTTTACTAGCAACACCTCCCCTTTTGGGTTTACAACGATGCCACCAACGGAGATGCTATGAGTAGTTTCTGAACTTTTGTTTTTGTTATTTCGCTGCGTCATAAAATTATTTTGCCTTAAAACTAAACCTTTATTGGCATAACAAGATAAGTGAGGTTCGACGACTCTTTGGAGGTAAACAATATGGGGCTCCCGGAATTTACCACATTCATCACAACTGTGGAACCCGCGCCAAACGTCTCTAACCCATCGAGGAGGTATTTGTAATTAAACACGATTTTGTATTCTTCCACATATCCCTCAACGGGAAGTGTGACAGTATTCTCCCCGACCTGTTGGTTGTTAGACGAAACGTGCATACCCCCACTGTTCACATCAACAACAATATCATTCACGCCACCGCGCGAAAACAAACTGTTTAGCTTTACCGCCTGGATAAACTCCCCAGCCTGAATCGAGAGATTCGAACGGAACGTCTGGGGGATAATTTGCCGATATTCAGGAAATCTCCCCTCCACTAACCTTGAAAGTACGCTAGTTTCTTGGACACGGAACTCAACCTGGGTCTCATCGTACGTTATTTGAAGTGCCTCCCCATCGTCGAAGTACCCCAAAACACGTGATAGTTCATGTAACGCTCTTGCTGGCACAATAAACGCAACATTTCCGTGAGATTGCTGGGTTTGAACATGATACTCAGCGAGTCGAAAACTGTCTGTTGCCACAAAAAACAATACTCCATCCTCTTGCTTCAATAACACACCGCTAATTTCCGGTCGGGTACTATCGCTTGAAACCGCAAAAAGAGTTCCCAAAACAGCCTGTTTTACATCCCCAACGAGTACGTGAATCGACCCTTTCTGGTCAACCGTTGGTAATAACGGAAAATCTTCACTTGAAAGCCCCTTAAACTTACTTGAATGACCCGAGGTTTTCATTTCCAAATTATTCCCCTTCGTAACAATATCAATATTCTCACTCGGGAGGAGGGAAATATAGTCATTTAACAGTTTTCCGGGGACCGTTAGCGCCCCCTCCTCTTCCACCTTGCACCGAACTGATGTTTTGATCGCCAACTCAAGGTTAGTAGTAACTAAATCCAATACGCCGTTCGACGTTTTAATCATTACGTTATTTAATATTGGCAACATCACATTTCTTGAAGTAAGGTGACCAACAATATTGATGCCTTTTTTAAGATTTTCTTGTGTGCAAAGTATTTTCATAAATAAGATATAAAAAGATTATATAAAAGTTAGTAGTAGTAATAAGGAGCGTGGAAAAGTAGATAAGTCATTTTTTATTAATAAATGAACCTGTTTAGCGCGCGGTCATCTGTTGAATGTTGTTGTGTGAATTTGTAAAAGTTTTTTTCTCCTGTTGAAAACTCACGAGATGTACACAAGATATACTATTCTTAAAAATTCTATGCACATTGTTTTCAACGTTGTTATCGCCAGAAAAGTGAATATTAGACTATGGTGTTGTAGATCCGTTGTTTAATTAGGGTAATATCTTGATTTAACTTTTCATCAATATTAATTGATGTGGATATTTTTGAGTACGCGTGCATAACGGTGGTGTGGTCACGTTTCCCAAGCTCACTACCAATATAAGGAAAGCTTGCTTTCATTTCTTCACGCATCAAATACATGACAATTTGCCTTGGTACCACAAGCTCTTTTTTTCTACTCTGTCCCGTGAGTTGTTCAACCTCTATCTCGAAGTACTCCGCGACTGTTTTTATAAGTTGTTTTGATGATAGGGCGTTCAAGCGGGGTTTTGGTTGACTTTGTACCAAAAGTTCTTTCACTGATTCAACCGTCGGTTTTGTGTGATTCAGCTCATGAAACACAATAATCCGATTGAGGCACCCCTCTAATTCCCGTACATTGCTTTGTATGGTGGAAGCGATGTGATTCAGAATAATTTTGTCTAAGATTAGCGAACGTTCGTGCATTTTCATTTCCAAGATAGCAACACGCGTCTCAAGGTCAGGTGGATTGATATCCGCAATCATTCCCCATTCAAAACGCGATTGAAGTCGCGCCTCCAGTGTTGGGATGGCTTTTGGAGCTCTGTCAGCTGTGAGTACAATTTGACGATTGTTTTGGTGGAGAGTGTTAAAAACATGAAAAAACTGCTCTTGAGTCTCTGTTTTTCCCGCAATAAACTGGATGTCGTCAATAAGCAGAATGTCGATAGAGCGATATTTTTCTAAGAAATTGTCTTTAAATCCTGATTTGACTGATTGTACAAAGTCTCGTGTAAAGGATTCGCATGTTGTATAGAGAACAGTTTTTTCAGGGTGGAATTTAATAATCTCGTTACCTATTGCCTGTAGCAAATGCGTTTTTCCGAGCCCAACCCCGCCATAGAGAAAGAGTGGATTGAAAGATGTTCCGGGGTTTTGTACTACCGCCTGCGCAGCTGCATGAGCCAGTTCATTGGTTTTACCAACAATAAAGCTTGAAAATGTATATTTAGGGTTTATGGAATACTCGGTTTGTTGGGTTGGGATTGTTTGTATGTTGGAAACGGTATTTGTTCGAGGTGGTTGATGGGAAGTATTGTTGTTTGCTGGTTCTGATGTTTGTTTTTTCGTTTCAACGCGAAACGAAATAGACTTTATTTCACTGTTGGTAATGTTAGAGATTGCTTTGAGAATGTAGGAGTGGTACTTTGATTCAAGCCAGGATTTTGTGAATGTGTTTGGGACGCCAATTACAATCTCCGAGCCTTTTTGTTCGCTCGCAAAGGTATTTTTAAACCACGTCGTGAAATTAGCACGACTTACGAGAAGTTCAAGCTCGCCTAATGTTGCTTGCCAAAGTGAGTTGAGATCCATAGGAGGATTCACCACGGGTATAGTATATCATGTGAAAGATTACTGAACTTTCCTTGATTTTGCAAATTATGTTGATGGTTAGTGGAATAATTGTGTATAGTTTTTTAATTAAATAAAAAAAACAATTAAAATAGTAATATTCCCCAAACCAAGCCCCTAGATTTATTGTCATTCCTTTGCAAAAACAATAGATTTCCGTATACTGTTTGTGATATTCAAAAATAATATTCATTACTATGCCAAAGCGTACATACCAGCCAAAAAAAGCAAAACGGCTTAAAAAACATGGGTTTAGAGTGAGAAAACGTTCAAAAAATGGGAAAAATGTCCTTAAAAGAAGGATGAGCAGGGGTAGAAAAAAGCTTGCAGTTTAAATGTCTTTAAAGCAAACAAACCAATGGTTTAAGCGTTTATATCGAATTGGAAAGATTATTCGATCTCAATCTTTTCAGGTTCATTGGGAAATTTCTCGCAATCTCAAGGCTAGGTATGCGGTGGTTATTCCAAACTCCGTAATACAAAAAGCAGTGCATCGAAATCTGGTAAGGCGTCGTATTTTGGCTGTTATTAAAGAATTAAGTAATGAGGAATCGCGAATTCAATGCGTTATTTTGGTTAGACAAAGCATTGAACGTAGTTCGATGAAATCCATTCAACAAGAGTTGGCCCCATTGTTTAATGAAGTCATGCGTAAATCATGAAAAGGTTCATCCTTGCATTTATTGGCTTGTATCAGAAAACTGTGTCCCCTGACCACGGTGTATTTGCTTACAGGCATCCGCACGGATTTTGTAGATATTACCCAACCTGCTCAGAGTACGCTAAACAAAGTATCACTAAAAACGGGATATTCAGGGGCTTGTGCTCCGCCCTGTACCGTGTCATTAAGTGTAACCCCTTGTCCAAGGGGGGGTATGACCCCGTAAAGTGATATTTTTGCTAATATTAGATAATTATGAGTGATATTTTTACCACAATTCTTATTCAGCCGATAACAAATCTGCTTGTGATTTTTTATCAATTTTTTTGGAACGATCTTGGGCTCGCGATTATAGGGATTACTCTATTGGTTAAGATTGTTCTTTACCCTTTGCAAAACCAGGCGCTTAAGTCCCAGAAAAGACTTCAAGAGCTTCAACCAAAGGTTGTTGAGCTTCAAAAGCAGTACGCAAATCAAAAAGAGCTCCAGGCGCAGGAGCTCATGAAGTTGTACAAACAAGAGAAAGTAAATCCGTTTTCATCATGCCTTCCGCTTATCATCCAATTTCCGATACTTATTGCAGTCTATAAAGTGTTTACATCTGGTGTTGGGGCTGATGTTAGCCAATTATTATACCCATTCGTGAATAACCCCGGGGCACTGAATACAATAAGTTTGGGTTTTATTCAATTAGCTGAACCAAATATTCCCATTACCCTACTGGCGGTTGTTGCACAATTTTTTCAAAATAAAATGATGCTTCCTAAACAAACAACGCCAAGTGACTCAAACAACCCCATGGCGTCGATGGGCAAACAAATGATGTATATTTTACCTCTCTTAACGCTTTTTATTGGTATTAATATGCCGGGAGGCCTAACGTTGTACTGGCTAGTTTTAACACTGTTAATGATGCTCCAGCAAATCATCGTTCAGCGAACAAAACCAAAGCAAGAGCTTATTTTACCTAAGAAATGAGTGTTTACCAACAATACATTTTATAGCGTTGGGGACGATTGATATTGACGAACAAGGTTCTGATGAGATGAATGAATCAATCCTCACTTCAAATGATTTATTGTGGTTAATAGTGATGGTTTTTCCACTAAAATAGCTTTCTTTTTGCTTATTACTCGCAAAAACGCTATTTTTTTGTTTAATTATCACAGTAAAATTTCCTTTTTTATGTGGTGGTGTGTGATGATCGGTGGGTTTGTGTTGATTGATGATTTCAATGGTTGAATGCTCTGGTAAATTGATCGTGAACGCTGAGTCAATTGTTATTGATTCAACGCCCGAAAGTGAGCATGAACTTAAAAAAAATCGGTTGTCAATTTTCCCAAGCGTTGTTTCACGAATGCTACGCGCTGAGAGTGTTTCGCACGCTTCGCTTCCCATGGGGATCCCGAGAATAGATGCATTAACCGTAGGTTTTCCAAGTGGAAGCATCCCTATTGCGACTGGGTAGCCGATGAGGTAGGTAATGGTGTTGAGAAACAATTCATCACCACCAATAGTTACAATGGTGTTGAACTTGTTTTTATAAGCGTCAGCAACGGCATCTCGAATTGATTTTAAAGGGGAAATTTTTACAATTCGATCTTTTATTCCAAAATCAAGAAGACGGTTTTCAATTTTTGCAAACTCTTTTGCGTGTTCAGAAGATTGAGCCGTTGCATCATAGATAAAGTAATACATGTGATTGTTTAAGAATTTGTCTAAAAAGCTCTATTCTTTTGTAATTTCACCATTTCAGCCGCAAACTCCTCATAAATATTCATCGGATCCCTGGGAAACGAATCTATTCTTCTTGGAAGTTTTCGTTCGAAATGTAGAAATTCCGTAACAAAAGATGCTATTTAGGCAGTATCTCCTAACGGTTTTTTCTCATTATTGCCGGCTCGTGCTCAAGGGTGTTCTCGGGTTGTTTGCGGACCATTGTTATTGCCCCGTTAATGTTTGCCCCTTGCGCGATTGCTATTTGTCCAACCGTGATATCGCCGTTAATTCCTGCGGTAGGTTGAAGCTCGAGAAATTCGTGGATAATAATCTTCCCAACAATTTTTCCAGCGATAATTCCAGTCTTAGCCTCGATATCTGCTTCTATAACTGCGCCATTCCCAATCTTAATAGATCCATTGGTTTTTAACGATCCTTTGAGTGAACCATCAATAACAACGTCGCCCTCAGCAACCAGGTCGCCTGTTACAACGACATTTTTTGCAATAACGGTAAGAGGAACGCCAATATCATTTGGGGTCTCATTAATACCTTTTTCCTGCTTGAACATAGAATTTGATTAAAAATATATTTCGAGTACAATTCTAAAGTAAACTAAATAGTAAAAATGTCAAAGAATTATAACATAAATTTGACCGGTTGTCAATATTTAATTATAATAACTTATTATAATAAATATATTATACATTGTCAAGTCATAATTAAAGATTTGATTAATGTACACCGCACCGTTCCAAGAGAGCGTGATGTTCTCTGAATAAATATATGAATAAGAAGCGTGCAACAATGCTTATCAATTTTCCCGTAACTAATACAGATATATAGTTTAAGAATCGTACCCCATTCGCCAGTATTTACAGGGGCTCATAGTAAAGTGGTATTACGCGGCATTCGCATTGCCGAGGCCCGGGTCCGATTCCCGGTGAGTCCAAAAAACGTACACCAGACACGAGATAATAAATGCCGATTAAAACATTTATCCTACTAAGTTCTGTGAGCTGCGGAACTGAATAGCAGTTCAATTCCCCTTCGGTCTAATAATAAGGAAAAAGGACTGCTAAAGAAGACTAAAACATTCATCCTTAGTGATTAATTTCGTGTAGTTTTGTTTGACATTGTCCGTATTTGGAATAATCTATATCTGAACAATGAGTTTTCCGGATTGTTGAATATATGTTTACCAACATGTTATCCGCAGTACAAACATCGATGATTGAGGCATGGGCTGGTTTCGGAAATATTGTCATCAATATATTGATTGCCCTAATATTTGCTACTTTGTTATTAATTGTGGTGAATTTTGTAGCTCGAGTAATTAAGAAGATATTAGATATTATTCACATTGAGGTTGTTTTCGAAAAACTCGGTGTCCACCAGTGGTTTGCTATTAGAGACATGAGTTTTGATTTTTCCGGGCTAATATATTGGATTGTTAAGTGGACTGGTTTTATTGGATCGTTAATTTTCTTTATACGAATCTTAAATCTTCAAACAGCTTTAATCTACTTGAAGGCAGTTGGTGGTTTTGCGGTAAAAGGTTTTAATGCCGCGATAATCTTATTTATTGGTTTTTTCATCGCGAATTTCATGAAAAAAATCGTGTTTGGCGCTGCAAAGGCTTTGAAGATTGAAAGTTCTTTTGGTTCTTGGGTTTCTGGTTTTATTAAATGGGGTATTATTATTTTTACCATTATTTTTAGTCTTAGTGAATTTCAAATATCAGAATCAGTGTTTAAGTCGCTGCTAACATCCTTTTTGGCAATGGTTGCTTTAGCTGGTGGTATTGCATTAGGCTTATCGGGTAAAGGATGGGCTGATAAAATGATTGAAAAAATGAGAAACGATATAGAACGTTGAATAGTTCTTATCAATGTTCCACGTGGAACAATCGTCGTTTTTTCGCTATAATCAAATTAAATGTTTCCATATTGTTGTGGAATAAAATCCCGCACTTAATTTTGGGCCAATAGTATAGCAGTAACACGCGTCCATGGCATGGACGAGTCCGGGGTGCGACTCCCCGTTGGTCCAAGTTTAAGTGCGGGAAGGTGTGGATCCCACTCTCTCTAGATTCAAAGTAAAAATATTATGCTCGTCGTTTGGATATTTTTATTAATTATTGGACTATTTGTTTTAATTAAAGCAGAGAAAATAGCAGATATTTGGAGAAGTACAGAATTTAGTTCAAACACTTCTGACGGAAAACGTCAAAGACAGCTCATGAGACGGATGGGTTTTTGGAAGTTAATCGGTGTAATAATTGTAGCAATTTCAATATTCCTAATTGCCGGAGGAGATGATTTGTTTATAGATAAATCGACAGACGCGATACTAAACTCAACACCAAAAGAAAAGGAGGTTATAAAATAAACTTTACAGATTGTCAATTTTATATTGTAATAAATTAGCACTCTCGGCATGAGAGTGCTAATTTCAATTTACTTCGGATTTGAATTTTGCCCTCGAGAGGAATTGAACCTCTAACCTTCTCCTTAGGACGGAGCTGCTCTCATCCGTTGAGCTACGAGGGCATATGTTTTTTATTATCACCCGACGCTACGGCGCCGACGTCCAGACCCGGAGTCGGCGTCTGGATCGGGGGTGCGATTTCAGAATCATTCATTTCGGTACGTTGGCTTTGAGTTATGGGGGTTTTTCTTTCGAATGTTTCGTGGGGGGGGGCGTATTGCATACGCCCATCGCATTTACATTATACTGTGAATCGTGAAATGCCAAAAATGAACAACGATTTAAACATGTTTTCCACATCGTACATATTACGATGTTTTCTTTTATTTAAGCCAAATTTCGATCTCTTGGGGCGTGTCAAATCAAATAAGAATGTTACCGTAGCGGCATTCGTTCTATCATGAAATA
>CAYYDP010000007.1:6605-41084 GCA_964470645.1 uncultured Gammaproteobacteria bacterium | reverse complement strand
GGTGTTTTACCGTGTTGCTCAAGGATCGAGTAGAGTCTTGAAATGGGGAAGGAGGGTTTCAATAGGTAGTGGGATTCATGTTGGTCGACAACACTGAACGAAGTTTGTGTATTCATGAGCAGCTTTGAACCAATTTCAAGTTTTCGATCAGACAAGACAGTGACCATGTTTTGGCCATGAGAAATATACAAAAGCGTCGCTTTTCCCCCTGTTGGTTTGGTTACCGTGAATCGGGCGGGGATCACTTTGGTTTGATTGAGAACAAGCACCGCGTTCTTCGGAAGATAGTTGCCGAGATTCTTAAATATATCCGTTGATGTTTGTTTGGTCTTTCGATTAAATACCAAAAGCTTAGCGCTATCTCTTGGGTGCGCTGGTTTTTGTGCTATGAGCTCTTTTGGATACTCATAGTAGTATTGGTTGAGAATTGATTCAAGGTTCATTGGTGAGTGCACAGGTACGAGGCGACAATCGCTGCGGTTTCTCCGCGCAGAGTGAGAGGACCGAGAGATGCAATTTTGAAATTCTGAGATTTGACGAGCTCAAGCTCTTCTGGTGACCAGCCACCTTCGGGACCCACGAAAACGTGGCAAGTCTTAAAGTTTGAAAGTTTTAAGGTCTGAAAGCTGGAACCGGAGGAATCGAAAAGAATGGGTAAGAAGGTGTGAAAGTGAGAAGGTGTGAAAGTGAGAAGAGATTTAAAAGATTCAGGCTCGTTGATGGTTGGAACAACGCCGCGGCCGGATTGTTCGGCGGCTTCGTGCGCGATTTTTTTGAGGCGTTCAAGATTGAGGCTTGTTTTCACCGTTCGTTCGCAGATGAGCGGAGTGATTTCCGTAACGCCGACCTCAGTTGCTTTTTGCACGACAAGTTCGAAATTTTCGCGTTTTAGAATGGAACAAAAGAGGTGAACCTTTGTTTGTGGTTCGTTTTTGTTTTGGTACGTTTTTTCAATCTTCACGACGCATGAATTTTGATCAATGGTCTGTATCACAACCTCGGCTTCTGTCCCGTTTCCATCACAGAGCACAAATCGATCGTCGACCTTGAACCGGAACACTCTTGTGAGTTGGCTTAGGAGCTCAGAGTCGGTTATTTCGAGTGAGTGTCTGGTCAGATCAAACAAACCAATAAAGCGTTGTAACTTCATGATATGTATACTACTGAATTAGCCAAACATTTGCAATTTTGTTCAATATTATCGTATCGGAGCCGCATTCACACGTTTGCTCTTTTTATAATTCGTTGCGTCGGGTTCTTTTTATTTTTAGTTTACACAAATTTGAATGTTTCAAGGATTTCATACTCCGCGCCGGAAGGAGAGAGGTGGGATTCATAGAGCACAAAGGAATCAACAGGCATGCCCCAGTGTATCTGTTCGATCAGGGATTTGGAGGGAAACGTTTTGAAATCATCAGGACGGAAACGCGCCAGGGTGATGTGGGTTTTGAAATCACGCTGTTCTGGTTGAGTGTTAAGAATTGATTCGAGTTTGGATTTGAGTTCTGGAAGTGCTTTTGGCGTTTCTCCGGTTGCCCAGATGAGGCGAGGAGAGTTTGGATTCGGTCCAAAAGACGCTGAAGTGAATATCACTCGCATGTCATCCCGAGCTTTGTCGAGGGATCCCTGTCTTGATTTTTCGTGCAGATAGGGATTTCTCCGCTCACCAAACATCTGATGTTGGGGTCGGTCGTAATGACGATTTAGTATCTCAATGACGGTTTCAATGTTGTCTTCTTCCCACGGGGGCACAAGGGTGATGTGGAGATTGTGTCCGGAAAGCCACCGAACATGTAGATTTGAGTGCTGTTGTTGAAACTCAAACGCCTGTTGTTGAAGTCCGGGAGACGCTGGAATGGCGAGGAAGATGCGATGGGGCATGAATGATAATATTAGATACTGGTGATTGGAAATTCGATTAAACAACGCAGAGGTTTTTTGATACTTTCATTTTTTTGACGATGTTTGATTAATTTTGTCTGCTTCTTTGACCAAATTTTTTATTGGATCATTCTTTTCTTCAAATGTTTCATCTCGCATAGTAAAATTGTTCCCCTTAATCACGTGGTTCTCTTTCTTATCTTCTTTGGTCATCGCATTATTAAATTTGATAAAAAATTTTACTAGTAAATATAAAATTATAACTCCGAATGAGGATGGTAAGATGTATTCCATAAAACACCTCATCAATTAGTTAGTTCCTGTCGAAATAGTCTATTCTGTCATCGCGAGCGTTTCGCGCGGGCGTCTTAACCTTAGCGGAAAACACCAAGGTAAGATTGCTTCGGATGCCTCGCAATGACACTTTTTCGACAGACACTAGTTAACGAGTTAGGATTATGTGAGTGATTTTGCGCCCAGTAGGAATCGTCAGGTCATCCGACCTGATCCGCCTTCGGTGGAAACCTCGACCGTCGGCTTTGAACGACTGGTTTTTGCCCTCGCGAGGAATCGCCAGATCATTCGATCTGGCGTCCGGTCGGATGACCGGACGAACCCTCGACTCCGACGATCTGTCTCGGACAGATGTCGGAGAGCCGACCGAAGCGTCGGCTTTGAGCGACGTGGTGATTTTGCGCCCAGTAGGAATCGAACCTACATTGCAAGCTCCGCAATCTCGCGTCCTATCCATTGAACGATGGGCGCGTAGCAAAATCACTTTGGAGTTATTTTAATGTATCCATCTTTGATAATTTTTGTGATGTAGTCTTTTCGTTTTAGTTTTTTGAGTCGACCTTCAATTCTGCATGCTTTGAATAGTGTTTCATATTCTTGAGTAAAGACAAGGGTGGGATGTTCCATTCTGTTTGTGGTACGGGTGTGACCAAGTTCGTGTTGTCGCATCCTTCTTAGTATGTCATCTGTGCTTCCAATATAGTATCTTTGATTGATATCTTCAAGAATATAGAGATATCCTTTTTCATATTTATTTTATTGTGCGTCCCCGCCTTTTCGGCGGGTCGCCGAAGGGGCGACTATCCACCCCGACGCCCCTCGATATAATATCGAGGAAGTACGGAGCCCCGATCCTCCGACACCTTGGTCGGAGCGTCGGGGTTGAACAATGAGGGCAAAAATCAATCTTCCATTTTTTTGTTTGTAGTCCTTCGACAGGCTCAGGATGACAATAGTATTTTAATATTATCTTCCGGTTGGGTTTTGACGCGTTTTTCCACTTCGCATTGTTCACATCGATGGATGAGGATAAACTCCCCGTGTTCCATCTCAAGCCGTAGCGGACGCATCATGCCCTTACAAGTATTCTGCCTGTCTCCAGGGTGTGTGTCAACATGCCGAGACCAGAGGCACTTGGGGCAGTGATTCGTGTAGCCGTTTCCGACTACCGTGAATCCGCAATGAAGACAGCTAAAGTCTTCTTTTGTACGAGTAAACCGTTTCATGGTTTTCAATGCTGGATATTCGTATGGGCACTCCGCATCGTGCGGGGTGCCCCCAACGCGAGGTATGAAGTTTTGAGACAACAGGGTTATTTTTTCACGGGTATAGCCGCAAGTTGGGAGTTTGTCACGGAAGAGTGTTTTTCCCCTCGTTTAATAAGTGCTGCAAGCACGGGCGGGGTGAGGAGGGTTGTGAAAATGATCATGATCACTATCACCGAAAACATGGAATCGGAAACAACGCCCAAACCCTTGCCGATGGTCGCAAAAATAAGCCCGACTTCTCCGCGGGGGACCATACCCCAGCCAACGAGCCATTTGTTCGTTTTCCCCGCGGCGAGTCCAGCAACAAGTTTTCCCGCAAACGCGATGACCGTGACAACCAATGCGACGAGGAGGATAGATGGATTTGCGAGTGTCGCGAGACTGACTCCCATGCCGGTTACAACAAAAAACAATGGGATAAGGAAGTGCCCCAGGGGCTCAATTAAGTCTTCAACGTGGCGATGGGTGTGATGGGAGAGTATATGTGAAAGTTTTGATTTGATTTCCGGGGAGGCATCCGAGGTTGCTTCATCAACTTCCTCAATGAATTTTGGCTTTCTAAACGTGTTGAAGTGGACAGGATCGAGCACGAGTCCGGCGGCAAACGCGCCTACAATGGGGGCGAGTCCGATCACCCCGGAAACATAAGCGCACAGGAGTCCGAACGCGATTGCAAGGGTGAATTTCATCCCGACGCCGGTATGAATTTTGGAAAAAAGTTTCCCCAGTCGTGGCGCTAGGAGCTGTCCGAGCACGATTGCGCCGACAAGGAAGAGAATAGATTTTCCAATGATCCAACTGACGGATCCGATTCCCACAGTACCTGAAACGGCGATAGCGGAAACAACAGCAAGAATGATCAAACCCAATACGTCGTCGATCACGGCGGCTCCAAGCACAATGCGTGATTCTTTACTTTGAAGCTGACCTAAGTCTTTGAACACGCGTGCGGTGATGCCGACCGATGTGGCAACAAGGCTCGCGCCAAGGAACAGGTAAGCGCTTTGAGATAGACCGGGGAGAAGCCACGGACCGATAACGTACGTTCCAAGGATAAAGGGTACTACGACACCGATACACGCTACAAAAAATGCTTTTCCACCAACCTGCATCATGCTTTTAATGTTTGATTCAAGACCGATTTGGAACAATAAGACAACCACGCCGAGCTCGGCAAGAAACTTGATGATTTCATGCGAAGCGATTGGATCGAGAGCATGAATTCCGATCAGTGACAGGTTCCCAAGAGCCACGCCAATGATTAATTCTCCCAGTACCGATGGTTGTCCCCATTTTTCAACCAAACTTGAGATTTTTGCGGCGATGAGTAGGATCGCGATCCAGAGAAATAGAATCGCCATTGAGCCATGAGAACCGCCTGACCCCGATTCTGCCGCGTTGAGAATAGTTGGGGCGATCAGGGCGGAAATGGTTGCTAAAAACGCTAAAGATTTGTTTTTTTTCAAAGCGATACGAATTTGGGCATGCATAACAAACGTATTGAGTATTATCTTGTGACAACGCTTACGTTATCCCCGATTGATTAAAAACGCAAGATAGGCAATGAACGAGGCGAGTATAACTCCCCCTTGCCAGCGATCTAGTTTATGGCGGTTTCCAATGAACATAAACACGAAGAGCACGAGAGTTGCGAGAACGGTTACACTGATGTCGATTCCAGCCCCAGGAGGGAGTGGAATGGGATAGATGACGGCTGTCAGCCCGAGAATCCAAAAAATATTAAAAATGTTCGATCCGACAATATTTCCAACCGCGATGTCGGACTGCCCACGGTACGCGGCGACTGCCGATGTCGCAAGTTCGGGAAGCGATGTTCCCGCGGCGAGAACGGTGAGTCCGATGAGAAAATCCGACGCGCCGAACGCACGGGCGATGGTTGTCGCGGATTCAATAATGAGTTGCGCTCCTCCAACGAGCATCCCGAGTCCGAGCGCGATCATTCCAGCAGATGCCCACCGCGAATAGAGTTTAACTCCGTTTTCCTGTGGTATTCCACCCTGTCTGGCAAGCGCCACGATGTAATAGAGAAAGATGATAAAAAAGCTCAAGAGGACGAATCCGTCAATTCTGGAGATTGTTTCATGGGATTGTTTATCAATCAAACGATCGTTGCCCATGAGAAATACCAGCACAATGGCAAGAAGGCTGAAGGGGATCTCGTTCCATGTTGTAGATTTTTGTACCACAAGCGGACGAATGAGTGCCGAGACCCCGAGGATCGCCAGAATATTGAACGTATTGCTTCCAATCACGTTTCCCAGCGTAAACGACGCGTTGCCTTTGAACGCGGAAATGATATTCACCGCGAGTTCAGGCGCGGAGGTGCCGAACGCGACAACCGTGAGTCCGATCACCAGCGAGCTGATGCCAAAGGTTTTGGCAAGCGATGAAGATCCTTTGACGAGGAGATCAGCGCCTTTGATGAGTATGGTAAAACCAATGAGGAGGAGGATGATAGCGACCGGAAACGGCATACAGGGACAGGGAAGGTATTTCAGTGTTCTGTGGTTATTTGAAACGCATGAATTATGGTAACACGGTTATGGATTTTTGAGAAGCCTTTTTCTATGCCTCTTCCGATGGAAGGTGATGCCAAAGCGGAAAGTTATCGAGATTAAGACGCAAGCTGTTCCCAGTTGGAGAGGAAGATGGTTTTCAATATGGAGTTTCGTGAAAATACTTCAATCCAGCTTCAACTCCATCTTGAGTTTCTTTGCCGCTTTGAGGAAAGCATCCAAGCCGCCTTCGCTGTATGCAAGATTCAAATCTTTCAA
This sequence comes from uncultured Gammaproteobacteria bacterium, assembly GCA_964470645.1. Lineage (GTDB taxonomy): Bacteria > Patescibacteriota > Patescibacteriia > CAYYDP01 > CAYYDP01 > CAYYDP01. The sequence continues at coordinate 34,846 of CAYYDP010000007.1, read as the reverse complement.
TGCGTCCGGTGCTTCCTGTCCTCCGGTAGCGTCTGAATGGTATCGTTGATTTACCTTGCGCATATGTTTTTTGATCAGTTCTTGTTGTGTTTCCGGAAGATCTTTTATCTTCTTCGCTGGATTTTCGATTGTCGCATTACTGAATTGATTCCAGAACTCATCATTAAAGAGGTTATCGAACGCTGACTTTCTCTCTTGTGCTTCACGTTGTTCCTGTTCCAACCTCAATTTACGAGCTTGCTCGGAGTGTGTCTTCCAGAGAATGTGAACTTGTGCTTCAAGTTCTCGGAATTGGTCGCTGACCGTGAAGAATTTTTCGAGTCGCTTCTTTTCTTCTTCCGTCGAAACATAACGCGCTAAGTTTGCGCTTGCGTTGTAAACAATTGCGGAGTCGCGTTCCCGTTCCAACTCATCGCGGAGAGCTTGCAGTTGTTTTAAGAGTCCGGAACTGTACGACTGTGGTTTCAACGTCTCAAATCGTTTTTTGAACCCAGGGAGCAAAGCGAGCTTTTCCCGAATATTCGCGATGATTTCTTGTTTCTCCTGTTCTCGTCGTTTTTTGTTTGCGGTTTCTCGCGATTCGCGCTCTGCAAACTCATTCTTGAGTTCGAGAACTTTTTTTCGAACCTCTTCGAGCGTTTGTGTAAAGCGTCCCTGAATATCCGTCATTCCAGAGTCAACCCAGAGTTTTCTTTTGTAATCAGGCAGCCGAGCATACTGCGCGTATTGTTCAAACTCAGATTGGTCAACGTTCTCCATTTTATTCAACAATTCCTCCAAGAGTCTCAATCGTTCTTTCTTAAACCTCTCAATAACCTCATCAGAAGCCCCTATTGGTCGTGTCGACATGATGTCGTCCCACTGCCGAACAAATCCTTGCGTTTGTTTCCACGCTATGGTCGCACGGTAGTTCAATTTCTGCTCTCGTTTCCGCTCCTCATCTTCTCTCTTGTGCCGTTCAGCTAATTTCCGTTCAGCTTGCTCCTGAAGTGCTTGTTGTTCGACAGCAGTCGCATTCCCACGTTGTTTTTTTTCTTTGCGTCCTTTTGGAGTTAAATCGTATATTACCCCCCCCAATCGGCTTGCTGTTTCAAATAGTTTTGCCATAAATGGGATTGTGTTAATTGGCGTTTCATCCATTATTTCATACGGAGACACTCGTTGTAAAGTTGACTTCGCTGGCATTACTTTTTTGAACTGGATAGGAGTGTTTTTCTATGCCTCTTCCGATGGAAGGTAATCCCGAAGCGGTGGGCTTCGCTGGATGTTATGAGACAAGATGTGTCATGCTGTATAGAACAACGATGTTGCCATCGAACAAGTTTCTGGATTTGTCGGTGATTCGGTTGTTATGGTCGAAATGCTCCATTCCGGCCTGTCCTCTTGATTCCAAAGTGGCGCACAAAGCGGTTTTTGAACCGCGTGGCTTTACGAGGGTTGTGTTCAAGCCACATGGTCGCCTTGACCCGCTGTTGGAGTAGGGAAAGAATATGTTCAACGTTTATCTCCCCCATTGAACGTGTCGATTGGTAAAGCTTATCAATGACACGACTTATATTCGCATCCAGTGTTACGGTTGAGACATAGTCACCGATGATGTTTAGGTATGTTGATTGCTCGCTTTCAAATGGACTTTTTGAAAACGAATAGGTGATGTGTTCAGATTTCCAAAATTGTTCTGACCAGCGATCCAAAACGTTATCTCCGCCGCATATCAGATACAAATGTATGTGTGCGAGCCTGAGTGATTTTAAATATTGAGCTTCTGAGTCTCGGTACACAAGATGGAACCATGAATGAGGCATCCAGGTGTAAAGGGCTTTTGAGTCCGTATTATTTGTCAGGATAAGTAATACCTGTGCCCAGAAATTATTGAGACGCAGAAGATCGGTGAAATGCCAAATCTTTTTTTCACCCAGTTTAGGAAGAACTGATGCGATAGTTGGGCTTTCAAGATAGGTACGGTTCGCTAAATCAGCAAGTGAGATGAAATCTAAAATCCACGGTATGCGGAGGCTATACTGTTTTTTCACTTTTACCACGACACCCTGGAGTTCGAGTTTCCCTAATTCTTTGTAAATCGCAGGGAGACTGTAACTCTTTGACTCCTTTGAGATTTTGTGATGAATGGTTTCAACATTCAGATTCGCCTGCCTCATGAGAAGGGTTACAATCTTTTCTTCGAGAGTTTGTTGTCCTTGGAGGATCATTTTCTACTAATAGTTAAATTTTTTCGGATATTTTGACTAATTTTTGTGCACAGAAGAATCTTTCATTATGATACGGTCTTAAGAAATATAATACAAGAAATAGATATGAATAGTAGAAAAAAATTAATCGCACTCATTGTATTGATTATTTTCGTCTTTTTGGGATTTGTGCTCGTTCAGCCATCAAAAGAATCCAGAAAGAATATGATAACCATTGGTGCTGCAATTGCGTTAACTGGGGATGGCGCATCTTGGGGCGAAATGTCGTTGAAAGGCGCTGAAATGGCTGTTGATGAGATTAACACAGACGGCGGAATACACGGAAAACAATTACGACTCGTCGTAGAAGACACACAAAGTACATCAATAGGGTCGACGTCTGCGGTTCAAAAACTGGTAAATGCGGATCATGCGTTTGCGGTTATTGGTCCAACGTGGTTGGATGTGTATCAGGGAGCACAAGGCGTTGTAGATAATTCTTCGATTCCGTTAATCTCGGTTGATGCGGGCGCTGAAGCAATCAATTCTCCAAAACCATATTCGAACGTATTTTCGCTTTGGTATCGTTCACAACCAAAGGCCGAGTTGTTGATGAGATATTTATCTTCAATGGGAGTGAGAACATTGGCCATCGTGCATCAAAACGACGCGTATTATCAAGACTTTGGTAACCGCCTTGAGGCTCTGGCTCGAGACCTCGGTATTATTATTGTACGTCGTGAAGCAGTGAACGGAGGAGAAGAGGATTTCCGTACGCTGCTCATAAAACTGAAGCAAGATCGTCCCGACATGGTATTTGTTGGATTATACGATCAAAAGTCTTCCGGTGGGTTTCTCAGAAATCGTGCCCAAATTGCACCAGATTTATTGATTGCGAGCGATGAACTCGGGCAGGATTATGTTGACAGCGATGAGTACCGTCGTTTTATCGATGGAATGTTGTTTTTCTCAGCAGTAATTCAAGATCAATCATTTGAACGACGGTTTAGGGCCCGTTATGACAATCTCAATCCAAAGTTTGGCGCACCAAACGGGTATGACGCTATCAAGATATTGTCAAAAGCCCTTGGACAGCAATCAAATAATGCTGTGGAATATTTAAAGCAATCATTCTTCAATACTGCTACCTTCGGCGAAATGAAGTTTGACGAGTTGAATGGAGTCAAGACAAATAGCCAAATGTTCGTGATGAAGCAGCTTAAGAACGGCAAAGTAAGCGTTATTGAATGAGGTTCATTTCAACATTGTTTTCCTATGCCTCTTCCGGTGAAACGTAATCCCGAAGCGGTGGGCTTCGTCGCGCATGTGCTGGAGGAGTTTTAAGGCTGGGTTGGTACGGGGGAGGCGGAGCGAATCAGCTCGACCGGGGATAAAGATTTCTTCTTCACGTTTGGCAAGCGCGATCATGGGAATGGAAAGCTCGTAGTGTTTCAAGATTTTTCTGGCGATGGAGAGCTGGCCTTTGCCGCCGTCGATGACGATTAAGTTTGGCAAAGCCCAAGAATCTTGTAACTTGTAACTTGTAACTTGTAACTCGTTTGGAATTTGAGATTTGGAATTTTGAATTTGTTTGGATATTGGTGCTTGTAATTTGGGATTTTCACTACGGTAGCTCTTCGACAAACTCAGAGTGACATCGGTGATGTGTTTAAATCTTCTCGTCAGAATTTCATCCATGTGCGCGAAGTCATTGGGTTCGCCGAAATCCTCGAGTTTGAATTTGCGGTATTGTGATTTGTGGGGATCAGAGTCGGAAAATACCACCATGGATCCCACGGGTTCTGAGCCTTGAATATGCGAAATATCGTAAATTTCTGTTCTAAATCCTTTGGTATAAGGAATTCGTAAGATCTGACAAAGTTTTTCAATGGAAGTTTCGGCTTCAAGACTTGCGGAATGGCGGAATAAAAATTCTTGCGCGTTGCGCTCGCCCATGCGAAGGAGTTCCAAACGTTCTCCTTTCATGACATGTTTGATTGAAATTGTGTAGGTCCGATTGGTTAAGGCGGAATCGATGGCAAGAATGGGGCTATTGAAATTGAGCGTTGTATAAATGGTTTTTGGAACATCCGTTGCTTCAGAATAGTATCGATCAAGTATTTGATATGTTGTTTCGGCTGGTGACTGGATGTGGTCAGCCAGAAAGTGTTTTTGATCGTAAAGCGAGCCGCGTCGGATATTCAAGATGTTCACGCACCCTGTTTTTCCAAAGCTCACAAAACTTACATAATCAGCGTTTTCGTTTTTTCGACCAGCAACCTTCTGCCGTTCCCGGAGTCCCTGAATGGAAAACAACAGCTTTTTTCGGATCTCCGCTTGTTCGAATTGTTCGGCTTTGGAAAACCGTACAATGTCGTGTTTGAGCTTTTCTTCAAGAGCTTTGGTGTTTCCTGAAAGAAATTGCTCAACATCTTGAAACGTTCGTTTGTATGCTTCCGGGTTTGCAGTATCGATACACGCTCCTGGACATTTGTGGATTGCGTAGTTGAAACAGCCTCGTTTTAAATGTTTGTTTGGTGCGAGGCACACAGGGAAATATTTTTTCACGATCCAGAGCGCGTCGATCGCCGTGCTTCCTGAGGTAAAAGGACCAAAGAGTCTTGAAGCTTGTAGCTTGAAGCTTGTAGCTTGATTCTGGCGAATTCGGTGGATCTCTGGGTATTTTCTTGAGTAATCAATACAGATATACGAATATGATTTATCATCTCGAAGAACCACATTGTACGGCGGACGATGTTTTTTGATGAGTGTTGATTCAAGGAGGAGTGCCTCTGTCTCCGTGTCCGTCACGACATAATCAATGGAGTTTATTTCTTGAACCATGATTTGTTTCGATGGTTCGAGTTCATCTGTTTGAAGATAGGATGAAACTCGATCTCTCAACGAACGCGATTTTCCTACATAAAGAATATCCGCAGTTTTTGAACGAAACAGATAAACTCCCGGTGAGCGGGGGAATGAGTTTATGGTTGGCACAAGGTTGTTAAGCGCCATAATTATATTGTGTTGATAAGATGGTTCAATGTGGTTAAGTGTAGCGCATTCTATTTCAACACGCACGTATTTGCTTTTTTTATGTTTTTATGGTAGAGTTTTTTCAGTATGAGTACAGCACTTAACGCGATTATTATCATTAGTTCAGTTTTGTTGATTATTTTTGTACTTCTTCAGCAACGAGGAAGCGGGCTGGGAGGCGCATTTGGTGGTGGAAACGAGGTCTATCAAACCAAGCGTGGAATTGAACGCGGAGTGTTTATCGCAACGATTATTGTTGGAATTATTTTTGCCGTATCATCTTTTGTTCGTCTTCTTATTGTGTCATAAGACGTTGGCTTATTTTCACCGCACTCGCTTCTGTTAGAGTTATTAACTCGAGATTATAGCTTTCGTAGGTTGTTCATGGGGCTTTTTGAGTGACTGATGTGGTAGGGGAGGTCGTGTTATTTGCGCGGTGGAAACAGAATTTTGATGTAGTGTTTATGTCATTTCGGGATCGTTTAGGCTCATTGTTGAGAGTCTTAAAGCCAGTTCAAGATCACATCCAGCGCGAAGATATGCGTCTCGTTTCTGAATTTGTGGAAACGCGCATTCCAACCCCGCGCCAATTAAAATATCTTCCAGGGCTGTTTACGAGAGACGAACGAAGGTTTATTGGAGTGTTGGGTTTGGTGGTGGTGCTTTGTGTTACTGCGCTGGTGGCAGTATGGTATGTCGGTAGTGAGGGTCACGCCGTGTCCGGGGGGGAATATCGCGAAGCGGTGATTGGGTATCCACAGTCGATTAACCCCGTACTCGCTCAACCCGGAAGTGCTGACGCTTTGCTTGCTTCCTTGGTGTATCGCAAATTATTTCTATGGGATGAGAATGGTGTTTTGACGCCGGATCTTGTTGAGCGATTTGAAGTGGGTGATGGAGGTAGGAGGTACACCATATTTCTCAAGCAAAACATTGTTTGGGAGGATGGAGAACCTTTGAGCGCTGACGACGTGGTGTTTACGTTTTCCCTGATTGCTGATCCAGAAACACGCAGCCCTTTGTTTCGAAGATTTGCCGGAATTTCTGTGGTTGGGGAAGGCGAATCAACAGTGATCTTCACGCTTCCGGAAGCGTACGGACTGTTTCCTTCGCTGTTGACCGTGGGAATTTTGCCTCAACATATTTGGTATGCGAGCATGGGCAATCGCGCCCTGCTTTCAACTTATAATCAAAAGCCAATCGGCAATGGCCCGTTTTCATTCCATCGGTTTGGAAGAGATGAACAAGGCACCATCTCGTTTTATGATTTTATTCGTAATGATACGTATTCAGGTAGCCGTCCCTATCTTGATACCGTTCGCATGCGGTTTTATCCTGATCAACGTTCTGCGCAAGAGGCTTTTTTTGCGGGTTCTGTGGACGGATTTGCGCCCAGAAACGTTGGGGACGAGGCACTGGCGGAATTATCCGGATCCAAGGGTGTGGCTACTGAGCGGTTTTTGCAGCCGGAACTTGTTCTTCTTGGGTTGAACACGAAATCCGAATTGTGGAAACAACGTGAACAGCGGAGTCTGATCGCCGAGTCGTTAGATCGAATGGCATTGGTAAACGAAGGACTTAATGGATTTGGCGACCCGATCCAGTCTGTTTTTGGTGCGATCCCAGAATACGCGACATCAACGCGCGCTGCGGTGATTGGTACTGATGCATTTGGCGCAGCCATGGAGCGTCTCGGGTGGAAACTCGAAGGTAATGAATGGAAAAAGGGTGGGACTGTGTTCGCGTTCTCTGTTGCTGTGCAAGATATTCCAGAATTGCGAAATCTGTCTCGAATGTTGGTGGATCAGATGGCTGAACGAAACATTGCGGTAACAACGGAACTATTTGATCTTGCGACATTCCGTGAACGTCTTCGAACCCGCAAGTATGACGCCATACTCACTGTTATTGATGTTGGTTGGACGCGAGATTATTACGCACTGTTCCATTCGTCGCAGACGCCTCTTGCTGGTTTGAACGCTCCATTGTATGCTGATCGAGAAACCGATGTGGCCTTGCAGAACGTTCGAGTCGCACAGACCGACGAGGAGCGAACCCGGGCATTTGAGGCACTGATGCGGTCGGTTGATGGCGAGCACGCGTGGATACCGTTGGTACGGCGGGTGGCGCCATTTATTCATCGAACATCCGTAAAGGGCATGCCGAATGACGCCTTCGTACGTTTTGACGATCGATTTCAATTGGTGAATGGATGGTATACAAAGGTACGGAGATGGTGAACCTTATTTTGTACGGTTACATTGAACGCCCAGATGGCGAAACCCCAGTAGTATCCGCATGAGGCGGAACTACGGGGCAGGCTGGTAGACGCACTAGTTCACCCCGCACCTTTTTGAAAGTATGTTGTAACGTATCAGTTTTGGGGGTATGGCGGAATTGGTAGACGCGTACGTTCACCCCGCACTTTCTAAAATGCCGGAGTGGCGGAATTGGTAGATTCACCCCGCACCTTTTAAACGTACGTATAGCTTAACATGATGGGGATGTGGCGGAACTGGTAGACGCGCTAGCTTCAGGAGCTAGTGGCAGTAATGTCGTGGGAGTTCGAGTCTCCCCATCCCCAAAAAATAATACAAAAAAGGTGCGGGGCAGGCTCCGCTTCAGGTCGCTGTAACCGTAAGGTTGTGGGAGTTCGAGTCTCCCCTCCGGCAAATATCAGTTACCAAAAAACATTGTGAAAGCATAAAAAGAAAGTGCGGGGCAAGGGTGCTAGCGGGAGCAATCCCGTGGGAGTTCGAATCTCCCTCTGGGCACCAAGATTAACATTAATCTTTCTTATTTAATTAATTATTTCAAATCTTCTTCTTGAGAAGCTTTCTGAAATGATCCATTTCGTAACGAAATTGGCTGTTCAGACAGTTTCACAGATATGGGTGTTTTTATTATTCGAGCTAACGTCGAAAAGAATAATCCTCGAATATACAGCACGACAATCTGAATGTTGGTTTGAGCCAGGTAGTAGAACTTTGACTGTGTAAGAGAATGGAGAAAGGAAAAATGTAAAACAGTCATGTTTACGATGATATCACTGAGCGAATTTCGAAATTCTTTTTAGAATTTCGCTGTCAAAGTTTCACTACCTGGTGAGCACAAAAGCATATGAATGAACAACGAAGAGATCATAGGCGCCCGGCGTCGAGGCGCGCTGATTCGCATACGCGGTCAGGGAATCGACGGCAAGGTCAACGTGTGAATAAGCGAGGACAAGGTTTTTTTCGCTCCGGGCGTCAACCGTTTCGTGGCTCCCGTCAGGGGTTTGAACGACAATCAGACGAGGGGCAGCGGACGTTTAGCGAAGCCACAAGTGTCATTTCAAAGGGCAGCGGAAAAGTGCTTCGCGTCATTCCTGTGGGAGGGTGTGAAGAGGTCGGACGTAACATGTATGCGCTCGAGTATGGAAATGACATTGTTATTATTGATATGGGCGTGCAATTCCCTGAGGCCGACATGTACGGCATTGATCTGATCGCACCCGGAGTCGATTATTTTGTCTCAAAAGCCAAAAACATTCGCGGTGTTATTTTAACTCATGGTCACTTTGACCATATTGGAGCGATTCCCTACTTGATTCATAAAATTAGCAATCCTCCGATGTATGGTTTGCCGCTCACGCTTGCGTTAGTTGCTAAACGGCAGGAAGACTTCCCTGATCAGCCGAAATTGAAGCTCAATCCAATCAGTACTGAAACCAAATTGCGTCTCGGGGTCTTTGATATTGAATTTATTAGGGTTTCACACAGTATTCCGGATGCATGTATGGTTGTGATCAGTACGCCGGAGGGTAAGGTTGTGACAACGGGTGACTATAAAATTGATGAAACACCAGACGGGACGGACCCCGCGGAGCTTCATCGGGTGCAGGCGCTTGGCGAGCAAAACGTTCTTCTGTTGATGTCTGAGTCAACGCACGCTCCAGACGCCGGGCATTCGCTCTCCGAGCGGCGCGTGATTCAGACACTTGAGGAAATTGTCAATCAGGCAACCGGGCGGATTATCATCGGTCTCTTTTCAACGGTTGTTGTTCGTATTCAACAGGTGTTGTGGATTGCGGAGAAAGTGGGGAGGAAAGTGTGCCTGGAGGGTTTCAGTTTAAAAGCCATGGTCGAGATCGCCACTCAGCTTGGGTATCTCAAATACAACAAAAAGACGATCGTCCCAACTCAAGATGGTTTGAAGTTACCTCCTGAAAAACTCATTGTGCTCTGTACGGGCGCGCAAGGGCAGGAGGGGGCCGCACTCGTTCGGATCATTAACAAGGAACATCGATTGATTAAACTTGAGAAAGGTGATTTATGTATTTTCTCATCCTCAATTATTCCTGGCAATGAGCGAACTGTGCAATTTTTAAAAGCAAATATTGCCCGTCAGGGGGTGAACATTGTTCACACACAAACTATGGACGTTCACTCCTCTGGTCATGGAAACGCTGAAGACATGAAAGAATTATTGCAGATGGTGAAACCAAAATATCTACTTCCGATTCACGGTGATTTCTTCATGCGGCGAGAGCATGGGAAGATTTTTCAGTCACTGGGAAATACTGAGGACAGGGTTCTGCTTCCGGATAATGGACAGGTGGTCGAGCTCTTTGGAGGGAAAGGGTATGTGACGAATGAACGTATCCCAGCGGACTACATTTTGATCGATGGACTCGGAATTGGCGATGTTTCGAATATCGTTCTTCGCGACCGTCAACAGCTCGCTGCTGACGGAATGATCGTGGTGATTTGCACGGTTGTTAGGCGGACGGGTCAGCTCACGCATAATCCGGATATTATTACGCGCGGATTTGTCTACATCAAAGAGAACAAAAAACTCATTGAGGACATCCGTTCAAAGGTAAAGCGGGTGATGCATGAGCGTGACCACACGATTCCGCTTGCCGAACCGTACATCAAAGAGGTGATCCGGGAGGAATTAGGACAGTTCGTATTCAACCACACGGAACGTCGCCCCATGATCTTGCCGGTGGTGATAGAGGTCTGAAGTCTTGGAACACGTAACTCGTAACATGGAACAAAATCACGAAATCACAAAACACAAAAATCAATAAACAGAGCGTTGTCACCCCGGCATCTGATGTTGGGATCCATAACCAAAACAAAAAGATCGTAACAGTATTCAAATATCGCATGCACAAACAAATTCGAGATGTTTTATCTGAGGTGCACACGGTAACGAAAAAGATTCCCGAAATTACACACATTGGGAATCCTGTGTTGCACACAAAAACTTCACGAGCTACTGTGAGCGAGGCTCGAAAGATTGCAAAAAAGTTGCAGACCGCCCTTTTGAGGTATCGGAAAGCGACGGGTGTTGGTAGGGGAATCGCTGCTCCTCAAATCGGCATCTCAAAATCGGTGTTTGTGACTTATGTAGGAGATATGTTTCAGGTGTATGTAAACCCACGCATGATTCACGCGTCACGAACGCAAAACTATTTCCGGGAATCGTGCTTGAGCGCTCGAGTGTTGTGGTGCGATGTGAAACGTCCCGAATCAGTGACGCTTACGTGGTCTGATGAGCGCGGTAAGAAGCAAACAAAGACGTTTGTTGGTTTGGAGGCAAGGCTGGTTCAACACGAATACGATCATTTGCAAGGAGTGGTTTGTTTCGATCGAGCTGAGAAGGGCGGTATTGCCTATTGTACGGGCGATGTTACGAAAGAGAAATTGAGGAAGGTTATTTGATTGATGATCGTCTGATCTTTATGAAGATTTGTTGTTGACGCATTAAGTTTATAATGATATTGTTTGTGTATGAGTAAATTAGTCATATCTATTTCATTGAATTGGTGGTGGACTTGCGGATCACCTCGCAAAGTCCCTGTGTTTTGATTGATGTAATTTTTTAAACTTCATCTAATCTTAAACCTCCTCTTTCGGACTTCTGCGAGAGGAGTTTTTTATTATGAAAAGACATATTGTTATTATTGGCGCTGGTTCAACGGGATTATCCATCGCCCTGGAGCTAGCGCGCGTTCAATCGTGCGATGTGACATTGGTCGAGAAAGGCTTTGTCGGGTCGGGTCAAACTGGACAGTGTTGCGGATTTGTGAGGATGTTTTATAACGTCCCACAAATGGCGTTTTCTGCTCAGTGGAGTTACGAAAAAATTCGTGCGCTCTGCTATTCGTCCGGAATATCGTACGTGAAAACAGGTCTGCCTGTGATTGATGACATGCAGTCCTCACAAACAATCCGATCAAATGTTGAAATGCTGTGCTCGCTGGGAATAGAAGCGAGATCGATGGGTCCTGATAAGATCGTCGATATTCACCCGGGTATTGAGGCTGAGAATATTTGTTGTGCTTACGACCCTAATGCTGGGCACGTAAACCCGCAGCTCATCATCAATGTTTTAGAGCAGCAATGTGTGTTTGCGGGCGTCACGATACATGAACAGACCTGCGTTCATTCAATACAGCGAGTTGGTGGAGGCTTTAGAATTTCTACGAATGTTGGAGAATTGGTTTGCGATGATATTATCAATGCCACCGGTGGTAGCGCAGAAGCCATCAATGCAATGCTTGGCATATCGTTGCCAGTAATACCAATGCGTGTCTATAATGCTTTCTATCGTTTTCCGAAACATTTGCACAGGCCGTTGGTTGGCATTGCGGACTTTGTAAATCGTTTTTACCTTATCCCGCACGAAGATTTCGTTGATGTGAGCACCATGGCACTCAACCAACAACTCTCCCAAGACACGATCAATGGGCCTACTACCATACCGCAAGATATTCCGTTAGAGTATTTGACGAGAGTCAATCATCGTTTCTCGGGAGCTCTTAAATCAGCACAATTGGGTGGTTTCGCGTCACACATTGATCTCACTCCCGATTCATATCCGATTATTAGTAGAATTGATCAGGCTCCTGGGTATTTTTGTGCAGTTGGTTTCGGCGGAACAGGGTTTAAACATTTCCCAATGGTCGGACTTCTCATGAAGGAGTTAGTGTTAAAGATCCCGCATACATTTCCTAATCTGATCACTTTTTTCCGGTACGACCGATTTGAGAAAAGCGATAGTATACGACGTGTAAGCGATGGGTATTTTGTGGACTAGCGAATCGTTACAAAAGTGCAAAAAATAATTATTTGTGTTATGGTAATTTCAAAGAATGCTATTATGAAACGAAAACGCATTTTAACGGGTATCCGGCCAACGGGAAATCTTCATTTGGGACATTACGCGGGCGCGGTGAGTTTGTGGATGTCGTTGCAAAATGACTACGACACGTTTTTGATGATTGCCGATGTCCAGGCGCTCACGGACAATTTTGATAACCCGGAGAAGGTTCGGGGGAGCGTGTTTGAAGTTACCAAAGATTTGATCGCGTGTGGAATCGACCCTGAACGTGTAACGTTGTTCATACAGTCTTTGATACCTGAGATCGCGGAACTCACGGTGTATTACTCTAATCTCGTGACGCTTTCGCGTTTGCAGAGAAACCCCACCGTAAAACAAGAAATTTCAGACAAGGGCCATATTTTCAAAGGAGGCAATGTGACGTATGGATTCTTGGGATACCCAATCAGCCAAGCCGCGGACATCACGTTTTGCCGCGCGAACTTGGTTCCGGTAGGGGATGATCAGTTGCCCATGGTTGAGCAGACCCGAGAGATTGTTGAAAAATTCAATCGTATTTACGGTGAAGTGTTTCCGCTCCCGGAGGCAAAGATTACCGAAATGAGTAGACTGACCGGACTCGATGGCCGTAAAATGAGTAAGTCATTTGGGAATGCAATCTATTTGATTGACTCAGCTGATGACGTTCGTGAGAAAATCAAACGCGCAAAGACCGATAGCGAAACCGAGGTTCGATATGACCCAGAAAAGAAACCCGATGTTTCGAACCTCATGACCTATTACAAGATTGTGAGTGGGAAGGATTATCTCGAAATTCAAGATGAATTTAAGGGTTCAAAGAGTTATGCCACGTTTAAAACAACAATCGCAGATGCAATAATCGGGTTTTTGGAGCCAATCCAGGAACGACGGAAGAAATATGAGAAAGATCCGGCATTAGTTGACGATATTTTGAAAACTGGAACGGCGAGGGCAAAACAAGAAGCGGAACAGACCATGGCGTTAGTGAGGGAGAGGATGATGATAGATTATTTCTAAGGATGAAACGCGGTTATACCGCGTTTTTTGATTTCAGAAGCTCCATTAACATGTGGTGTGCAATTGCCCAGCCAAAGAGGAAGATTGCAAGGCTGATAAGCGAACCCAGGAATGGGAGGTTGACGAGAAGCCCGATGGCGACAGTGGTAATTAGAATGGAAAGATGGATGTTCCATTGTTTTTGACGCGATACATATTCAGCTGCAAAAATCGCGAAGAGTGGTTTTGCGAGTATGAGACCAATGACCCAGAGTAGCCCGAGAACGGCGGTGAGAGGGAGTCCAATAATGGTGAGCGCGAGGAGAATCGCAATAATTGGCGTCAGGAGCAGACCCACAAGCGGTATGAGAAGTGTACGAGGACCTGGAATAAAGGATAGAATTGATGATTTTAGCGAAGTGATGTTTCGGATTAGGTAGACCATCACAAGGACCCAGAAGAACTTTACAAGTTCGTTCGCGGGATTGATTTTCGCGTGTTTTTTTTGGAGTTGGAATTCTCGGGTTCCTCCAATTTCGATCGAGTCGAATTGTTCCGGTTTCTGTTTACTTACTACCCCGAGGCTTCCTTCGATGGATGTTTGGGGGTCAAGGAATACCTTTTGGGCTTGTAGTTGTACGCGCTCTGTGGTTGTGCCGGCGAGTGTTACGTTAACGCCTTGCGCGTGAATATTTCGAGTAACACCTCGGAATTCTGACCGTTGAGCAAGACTCAATACGTCGTTGAGTTGAGATTGTTCACCGAGTATGAGTGTGCCAGCCGCGATCGTCGCGTTGCGTGCGTTTGACGTTATGGTGATCTCCGATCCCAGCATTCTGATATTTCCGTTTACATTTCCGGAGATGAGTCCCGCGCCGACTGCGCCTAATAGATCGCCGTTGATGACGGCTTTGGAGATGAGGCTTTGCGCGAACACGTACACGTCGCCATCAAGTTCTCCTGTGAGTTCAACTTGGTTCCCAATGACGACGCGGGTTTCATTTTGACCTTGAAAATCGATTCTCACTGTTTCCCCGCGATCAAAGGTGACAGCAGAGGCTTTCGGAATGATGATTATGAGACTTATGATGAGGAGTAGAAAGGCTAAAAAATATTTATTCATATGATGCAATCATACCGCCCAATGAGATTTATTGTCAAAGCCGGGAGAAAGGGGTAGAATGGAAATGACAAAATCCCAAATCACAAGCACCAAATCCAAAACAAATCTCAATGACCAAAATCCAAAATACAAAACAAAAGACCAAACGTTTAGAATTTTGAACATTTGAATTTGGATATTGTTTGGAATTTGTGATTTGTAATTTGGAATTTCACTAAGGTATGTCTCTCTATATTCTTCCGTTTGATCATCGGTCGATGTTTCTTAAGAATATTTTTGGTTGGCACTATCCCATTACCAAAAGCCAACAACGTTTGGTTGAATCGTATAAGGCAATTATTTTTCAAGCATTTGTCATGGCGCGGGAGGAATACATGAAGCACACCAGCGGCGACGAGCTTCTATTTTTTATTGATGAGGAGTTTGGAGGGGCGATCATTCGAGAAGCCCGAAAACGGCATATTCCGTTTTCACTCGCGCTTGAAAAGAGTGGCGGGGTTGGATTTGAACTTGCGTATGGAGCAGCATATCAAGAACATCTGAAACAGCTGAAACCTCCATTCGCAAAAGCATTAGTTCATTATCGACACGGAATGGGTAAAATGACTCGAGAAAGCATACTGCAATTAAAAAACGCTGTTGACTACTGTCGGAAAAACCAAATAGCGACGGTTATTGAGATTGTGCTTCTTCCATCAAAAGAGATGAAGTCACAAGATTCCTTGCGGGCGTTTGATCGTTTTACTCGCCCACGGCTGACGGTGCAAATCATTCGTGGGATTACGAAAGCCGGAATCACTCCAACGGTATGGAAGCTCGAGCCTCAACCCAATCAGTTGGCGTGGAAAAAAGTTATTCGAGCCGTAAATCAGATTCCGATTGTGGTTTTGGGGGCCGGGAAGTCGCTCGGCGAGACTGAAGAAGGATTTTCACTTACTGCCAGATTTCCGGAATTGATTGGTTTTGCCGTTGGTAGAACAGTGTTTCAAGACACATTAATTCGATATCGAAATAAACTTGTGACCCGGTCGCAGGCAGTGGGAACGATCTCAGAGACGTTTTTGCATTTGATTTCAGTTTGGGAACGCGAAAAAGCAAAGCACGGTAAACAAACGATTAAGCCGGTCATCCGATCTCATAAAAACGTCAAACGGAATTAATCGGTATGAAATAAGATATGGGGGTCATGCTGGACGGTAGGGCAGAATCGATGAGAATCAAAGCGCGCCTTACGGCGCGCGTGTCGCGTATCCCTCAAGGAGCTAAGCCTGAGTTGTCGGTTGTTTTGGTTGGGAATAATCCTGCCTCTGAGACGTATGTAACAATCAAAAAACGATTTGGAGAAACCGTCGGAGTCAATGTTAAAATCCATCGAATCACGAATCAAGAATTGCGAATTACGAATCAGCCAAAATATTTGAGGCAACTTATTCAACACTTGAATCGTTCAAAAAAAGTTCATGGGATATTGTTACAACTTCCGTTGCCACGCGGTTTCAATGCGCAAGAGCATATTGATTTGATTGATCGTAAGAAGGATGTGGATGGATTGTGTCGTGACTCGTTTATGAAATCACCGGTTGCCGAAGCGGTGAGACATTTGCTGGAAATTGGATTGCGAAATCACAAAATCATAAAATCACAAAATCACAATGTCATCGCGAGCGAAAGCCGGAGCGAAGCGGAGCCGCGAGCCTTGCGTGGCGGGTGGGTGATCTCAAATGTCGATATTCGGCAGAATGAGATTGCCCGCCTTGACTCGCGTCAGTCGAGGCAGGCTTCATCGGCAGCCTTCCTCGCAATGACAGATCAGCTGAAAGGCGTTTTATTGGTGAAAAGCGATGAGTTTGCGAGGAGTCTTCTGAAATCGTTATCAACGTTTCCGGTTGAGTGGAAGGTGGAGCGTGTTACCAGTAGAGACATGAGATCTCATGTCTCTACAATGAGAATGTGTGACATTGTTATCTCCGCTCTTGGCTTTCCTCACGCCATTACGTCGAACATGATTAAACGCGGTGCGGTCATTATTGACGTTGGATTTACGAAATCAAAAGACGACATCATGGGAGATGTTCATCCTGATTGCTACGAGAAATCGTCATTCTATTCTCCTGTCCCCGGGGGAGTTGGTCCACTCACCGTTGCGTATGTGTTTAAGAATCTGATGAAATTATGGAAACTTTCGAGCCTTTAGAGCCTCGGAACAATAATTTTGAACAAACATTATCTGACGCAATCATGTTTTATATTCGTAAATTGAGGAAGTACACGGATAAAAAAGACGCTAAGGCTTTCGCGAGGCTCGTTGAAACTATGCGTTTGGAAATTGGAAAGATTTTGAATAAAGCAATTGAACAAAAAACTCAAGAATTATTTGTTATAGTTAGTATGGTGAGTTTGAAAATAGGAAAGATGCTAAAGAATGAAAACGAGAAGGTGGTAAAAGTTGTTCAGAAAGCGTTGGGTGACACGTTGAAACGATTAAACAACCGATTCGGATATTCGAAATAAAAAATCCCCCGACGGACGTTTCCATCGGGGGGGGACGTGAGGGCTACCTACTACGGGGTGCGGGTTGCGTTGGTCCCGGCCCCCCGGGGGGGCGTGGGTCCAACCTGTTCCCGAAGCAGGCGAACAGGGGGACCACCGTCCCGCGGAGGAGGGCAATATTCGAACAACTTGTTCGTCCTCCGCACCGGCACAGCCCGCCACCGAACAGCCGGTGAGCGAGCTGAGAGTGTGAAAAAACCCGGTAGGCCCTCACCATGAGAATGAATATGTTTCTCATGGCAAGTCTCCTTGAAATGTGAAAAAACAGTGATCAGAGTTTCTGATCGCCTCAACCCTAGCAGAAGAAGAAGAAGTCAATGGTCAGGAGTAATAAATTGGCTAAGGTAAAATAAAATATCATTGCGAGCGAGTCCCCGCACCAGAACAAGTTCGGTACGGGACAGGCTCCGCGAGTGTGGTCTGCCTCGACTTGCGCCCGCTTCGCCAGAGCGCAAGCGAGGCGAGTCGGGCAAGGTGGGAAATCTTCAAATTATTGCATTCGCGGTTGTCGCATTGGACTTCATAACTCCCCTAGCCCCTCTTACCTTAAGAGGGGAACGTGAGCGGAAGATTGCTTCGGATGCCTCGCAATGACATAATGATTTTATGCAACAATTTAAACTCGTATCACAATTTAAACCCGCGGGGGACCAACCTCAAGCCATCGAAAAGTTGGTTGCTGGATTGAAATCCAAACGGCAATATCAAACGCTCTTGGGGGTCACGGGATCCGGCAAAACATTCACCATGGCGAATGTTATTCAGGCAACGCAAGCGCCGACGTTGATTATTTCTCATAATAAAACATTGGCAGCTCAGCTCGCTGATGAATTTCAGGAGTTTTTCCCGAACAACGCGGTGCACTACTTTGTTTCCTACTACGATTATTACCAGCCGGAGGCATACATGCCGCAAACCGACACGTACATTGAGAAAGAAACGCAGATTAATGAAGAGATTGATCGGCTTCGTCACGCGGCAACACAAAGCTTGTTGACGCGTAAAGACGTGATTATTGTCGCGTCGGTTTCTTGCATCTACGGTCTTGGAGATCCTTCGGAATACATGAAGCAACATCTCACGCTTTCGGTTGGGGATAGGTTTACCATGCGACAATTGGGACTCGCGCTTATTGGTCTGCGATTTAATCGCAACGACATGGATCAAAAACGGGGAACATTCCGTATCGTTGCCAACAATATCGATATTGTTCCAAGTATGGCAACGAATGAAGCGGCTCGGATTACGTTCGGAGCAAAAACGATTGATTCTATCACAATCTATGACCGTTTAACGGGATCAACGATTCGTAAGGAGTTAATGGTTGAGATATTTCCAGCGACCCACTATGTCGCGTCACAAGATCAGCTTCATAAGATTTTGGCTCAGATTGAAAAAGATTTGAACAAAGAGTTAAAAGCGTTGCGGGCAGAAAATAAGATTCTGGAAGCGGCAAGGCTCGAGCAGCGAACGCATTTCGATCTTGAAATGATACGACAGGTGGGGTACTGCACGGGGATCGAGAATTATTCACGATATTTTGACGGCCGCAAACCCGGAGATCCGGCGTATACGCTCATTGATTATTTCACCATGAAGAATAAGGAGTTTTTAACCTTTATTGACGAATCACATATTACGGTCCCGCAAATAGGTGGGATGTATGAAGGTGACCGATCCCGCAAAGACATGTTGGTGCAATATGGATTTCGGATGCGGTCAGCGTATGACAATCGTCCGTTGAAGTTTTCTGAATTCGAAAAAAAGATTCAGCGGGCAATTTTTGTTTCGGCAACGCCGGGACGATATGAACTTCAAAAATCCGAAATCCGAAATCCGAAATCCGAAACAAATCTCAAATCTAAAACTCAAAATTCAAAACAAGAGAAGCTACAAGCTACAAGCTACAAGCTACAAAATTCCGGTGTTGTTGAGCAACTGATCCGTCCCACCGGACTTCTTGAACCCGAGGTTGAAGTTCGTAAAACTGAGAACCAGATTGACGACCTGGTGAAAGAGATTGATAAACGTGTTGAGAAGAAGCAGCGCGTACTCGTGACAACGCTCACCAAGCGGATGGCAGAAGATTTGGCGGGATTTTTGCAAGAGAAAGGAATGAAGGTTGCTTATTTGCATTCCGAGGTTGATACCATCGATCGTTTGGATATTATTCAAAAACTTCGAGAAGGATTTTATGACTGTTTGGTTGGAATCAATCTTCTTCGGGAAGGTCTTGATCTTCCAGAGGTAAGCCTTGTCGCAATTCTTGATGCTGACAAAGAAGGGTTTTTACGTTCCATCACATCATTTTTACAGATCATGGGCCGCGCCGCGCGGCATGTTGAAGGGCGAGTGATTATGTATGCCGACAAAATGACGGATTCGATGAAATACGCGATCGCGGAAGTGGAGCGTCGGAGGGCAATTCAGATGGCGTACAACAAAAAGCATGGAATTACTCCAAAGACCATTATTAAAAATATTAAAAAAGGGATTTTGTCCCAGGTGAAGAAAGTGGATGAAGATGTGGAAAAGAGAAAGCAGTGGCTTGCAAACCTCGATCCTATGGAGGCAGAACACGTCATCGCGGAACTTCGCCAGCAGATGGATTTTGCATCAAAATCATGGGAATTCGAAAAAGCCGCGAAATTACGTGATGAAATTTCTGCGTTAACGAATAAATTCTTTCCTTCTCGTACAAAAAGCAAGTTTGGGAACATCAAGAAAGCGGCAAGTGGTGAATAACCATGCTTGTGTTAGCAAAAAATACTCATTCTTGTCATTGACACTTATCTCATCCGTCGTATAATTGATGGAGTCGGAAACATTACGGTAGTCCTTCGACTACGCTCAGGAAATATTATATGTCATTAACTATTTGGATTCTCATCATTGTCGCGATAATCGTTCTTTGGCTTATTGCGACGTACAATGGTCTCATCAAATTAAAAATCCGCACGGAGGAGGCGGAGTCGGATATTGACGTGCAGCTCAAACGCCGATACGACTTGATCCCAAATTTAGTGGAAACGGTGAAAGGGTATGCAAGTCATGAAAAAGAATTGTTTGAAAAAGTGACTCAGGCCCGCAGCCAAGCCATGCAGGCAAATGGAATGCACGAGAAGGCTGAAGCTGAAAACATGCTTTCAAGCACCTTAAAATCACTTTTTGCTGTTTCGGAAAACTATCCCGATCTGAAGGCATCACAAAA
Source organism: uncultured Gammaproteobacteria bacterium (assembly GCA_964470645.1). Taxonomy (GTDB): domain Bacteria; phylum Patescibacteriota; class Patescibacteriia; order CAYYDP01; family CAYYDP01; genus CAYYDP01. The sequence continues at coordinate 14,607 of CAYYDP010000007.1, read as the reverse complement.
TTTTTTGAAACTTCAGGACGAACTTTCGGACACTGAAAATAAAATTCAAGCCGCACGAAGGTTTTACAATGGCAACGTCCGCGATTTCAATACAAAGCTCCAAGTGTTCCCAACCAATATGATAGACAACATGCTCGGGTTTAAGGTTAAGGAATTTTTCGATACGGCTGAGGCAGAGAAAGAGAATGTGAAGGTGAAGTTTTAGTCGAAAGTCCTTAAAGTCCATAAAGTCGAAAGCCTTGATAGACTTTATGACCTGAAAGACTTTATAGACTTATTATGTACAACCAAATAGCAGCAAACAAACGAAAGACGTTTTTGTTGATTGGCGTGTTCTTTATTCTGATTCTCGGATTGGGTTATTTATTTGATTATTTGTTTCAGTCCGGGGGATCCTGGGTTTTTGTCGCAATCGGGATTTCCATTATCATGTCGCTCGTTGGATATTATTCGGGCGACAAAATCGCACTTTGGCAGGCGGGAGCGCAGGGACCGATCAAGCAGGAAGATAATCCATACGTCTACCGTATGGTGGAGAATCTTGCCATCACCGCTGGACTTCCAATGCCAAAGATTTACTTGATTCCGGATTCTGCTCCAAACGCGTTTGCGACCGGACGAGACCCAAAACACGCTTCTGTTGCAGTTACGACCGGCATTATTGAGAGGCTTGAAAATGAAGAATTTGAGGGTGTAATCGCGCATGAGCTTGCGCATATTAAGAATTTTGATATTCGTGTAATGATGCTTGTGGGGGTGTTGGCGGGAGTAGTGATCATGATGGCGGATTTTTTCTTACGCGGGAAGTTGTTTGCCAGCCGCGACAGTGAGAATCGTGGCGCGGGAGGAATACTCTTGATCGTTGGATTGATTTTTGCTATTCTCTCTCCACTCTTTGCCCAATTGATTCAACTCGCGGTTTCCCGAAGACGTGAATTTTTAGCAGACGCGTCAGGGGCCTTGTTGACTCGGTATCCCGAAGGACTCGCTCGGGCGCTTGAAAAGATTGCATCGTACGGTCGCCCGATGCAGCGCGCGAGCGATGCGACCGCGCACCTGTACATTTCAAGTCCATTTGGAACAAAAGCTGCAAAAGGGTTTACGAAACTGTTTTCCACGCATCCGCCGGTTGAGGAGAGAGTAAAAGCTTTGCGCTCCATGTCCGTATAGTTTTAAGGTATTTTTTCCTTTAGTGAACTTTAAAAATCCCAAATCACAAGCACCAAATCCCAAATAAGCTCCAATAACCAAAATCCAAAAACCAAAACATAAAGATCGAAACGTTTGGAACTTTGAATTTGGAATTTGTAATTTGGAATTTTGTATTATTATGTTAAATGTCTTAAGCAAATTTACCACTCATTACCGCGCGGTGCTTTCGCGAAGCTACGAGCTGGGAACAAAGAACGGGGCGGGGGTGATCACGCCAACGGAATTGTTGAAAGCCATTCTCGAGCAAAAGGGATCGGTCGGATGTGAAATTCTTTCAAAGACCAAGAAGGCCACTGAGACGGACACCCCGATCGCGGTGATTGATCGTCCTTCGGTTGCTTCATTGGTAACGGTTTCACCCGAAGTCGCGAGTATTATTGAAAAATCGGTACTGATCGCTGCGCGGTGGGAACACCAATACGTTGGGACGGAGCATTTGCTTGCTTCGCTCTATGAGGTGCTTGGGAACCAAATGAACGCGCTGCTGGATGGTGTAGTGTTTGATTTGGAGGTCTTGAAAAATTTTTTATCACAAGTACTCAAGGGAGTGAGCAAATATTCCGACGATGTCATGGAAGAATTGGAGGATGAAGATGATCGAGTCACGGCAAAAGACCCAAAGAAGTTATCTCGTAGGCGGAGAACAAAGACCGAGGCACTTGATTATTTTGGCATTGATCTTACCAACAAGCGCGTTGAGAAGGAGCTCGATCCTGTTGTGGGGCGGGAATCGGAAATTAATCGCATCATTCAGATTCTGGGGAGGCGGACAAAGAACAATCCAATCCTACTTGGAGAGCCGGGTGTTGGAAAAACTGCGATTGTCGAGGGTCTTGCAAAACGTATCGCCTCCGGCGATGTTCCGGATCAATTGTTGAACAAAAGAATTTATCAACTTGATTTGACCACGATGGTCGCGGGCAGCATGTATCGGGGCGAATTTGAACAGCGTCTGAAGCAAACGCTTGATGAAGTGAAGGCAAATCCCGATGTTATTGTGTTTATTGATGAGATTCATACCATTGTAGGCGCCGGATCAGTGGGAAATACTATGGACGCTTCGAACATTTTGAAGCCGGCTTTGGCCAGAGGGCAAGTCAGGTGCATTGGGGCAACCACATTTGAAGAATACAAACGCCATATTGAATCGGATTCCGCGTTAGAACGGCGGTTCCAACCTATCCACGTTCAAGAATTGGGAGTTGATGAAGCGATTGAGGTGTTGAGGGGGATCCGGAAAGGATATGAAAAACACCACGGGATTACCATCGGAGATGACGCGATTGAAACAGCCGTCCGTCTTTCTGCTCGTTATATTCCCGAGAAGCGTCTTCCGGATAAGGCGATTGATCTGATTGACGAAGCGTCTTCTCGCTCCGCGTTGATGTTCGGTCAAGACGCGAGGCTGCGGGAGATCCGAGAATGCGAGAGGAAGTTGGCTGAAGTACGTGGCAAGAAGCAGGAGGCAGTAAAAAAAGAACAATTCCCATTAGCCCTCGAATTGAAACGCCAGGAAGAAGAATTGTCAGCGCGTCAGATGTTTTTGCAAGCTGAAGTGGATCGCGATTCAGTTCGTGAGCGACGAACGCTTGGGAGCGCGGATGTCGTTGCTGTTATTTCCGAGATAACGAAAATCCCCGTGGGCGAGCTTCAGGCAGAGGAGCGTGTGAAATTTGAGCATGTTTTGGATTTGCTTGAGCAGGAGATTTTTGGACAATCGGATGTACTCGGAGAAATCGTTGGATATGTAAAGCGAGCAAGGTCTGGACTGTCAGGCCGTGAACGTCCTTTGGGTAGTTTTCTCTTTTTGGGGCCGACAGGTGTTGGTAAGACCGAGACCGCCCGGGTGCTCGCGAAAACGATGTTTGGGAACGAGGACCGGCTGATTCGCGTTGACATGTCAGAGTTTGGGGAGGCGTTTACGGTTTCGCGTCTTATTGGTTCTCCTGCGGGGTATGTTGGGTACAGGGAAGGGGGCATGCTCACGGAAGCGGTGAGAAGAAACCCCTACTCAGTCATTTTGTTTGATGAAATTGAAAAGGCGCATCCGGACGTTTTTAACGTGCTTCTGCAGGTGTTTGATGCTGGTCACCTTGCTGATTCAGCGGGGAAAAAAGTGAACTTCAAAAATACCATCATCATCATGACTTCGAATCTCGGGATGAAGGCACTGAATGAATCCGCCAAGATCGGATTTACTGCGGAAAGTGTAAAGGGGGGAATGGAAGTGTTGGAACAGAGTTTCAGGGAACAAAAAGAAGAAGCACTCTCTGCGATACGGAAATTTTTCCGTCCAGAGTTTTTGAATCGGCTTGATAAGATCGCGGTATTCCGTCCGCTGACGCAAAGTGCTTTGTTGAGAATCGCGGAAAAGGAGTTGAACAAGGTATCTCTGTCGCTTCGCGACCAAAAGATGTCACTTTTCTGGTCACCGGATGTTGTTGAATTCCTCACGAGAGGATTTGACCCGGCAGAAGGTGGACGCGTTGTTATTCGCAATGTGCATGAGAAACTTGAAAACGAGCTTGCGGATAGAATCATTGCGGGAACGCTCGGAGCCGGCGGGACCATCTCATTGAGTGTTCAAGATGATGCTATTCACTTTACGGTTGTGGAGGGAACGGTACTCCAAGGGCTAAAGCTAAAAAAACCGCGCAAACCCAGGGTTGTAAAAGTGAAGGAGCGGGTGGGTGTTGGGACAACGGAGAATGCAAAAGTGTAAATCCCGATCGAAGTCGTTTATGTTGGAGACTCAAGACAGTCGCACAGGAGTATTCACATTTACAAAAATATTCGCTTGGGCGTTGATACTGTACTCGGTCATTCCATATCATTCTCTCTCGAGTCATAATGTTTTCAATTCTTCATTTCATTTTTGATTCCTTGATCAATACTATGTTTCCTCGTGAGTGCGTTTCGTGCGGAAAACGAGGAAGTTCGTGGTGCGATGATTGCGTCGAAAACATGATGGTATACCCGCAGCACTTCTGTCCGGGGTGTTTTAAACCTTCCGTTGAGGGTCAGAGACATAAAGATTGTAGAAATAAAACACACCTCGATGGACTCGTGACAGCACTTGATTGGAATAATCAAATTGTTCGCGAAGCGGTTCATGGATTGAAGTATGATGGAGTGAAAAGTTTTGCAAGGCCGTTTGCGAATCTCTTACTCAAGAAAGCTCAAGGCTCGCCGTTACTGTTTCAATTTTTGAGTTCAGCAGACGCGCTTGTTCCTGTTCCACTGCATAAGAAGCGTCTCTTATGGAGAACGTATAACCAAAGTGAACTCATCGCACATGAATTGTGTCAGTATGTTCCGGGCGAGGTTCGAGTGGATGTTGTGAGAAAGCAAAAGAACTCAAAAACACAAACGAAATTGAAAGGATTCAACCGTTTTAAGAATGTAAGCAATACATTTGAAATCATTCCAGGAGCAGATGTCCGGGGTGGAAGATTTGTTGTGTTTGACGATGTGGTCACCAGCGGAGCAACCATGAATGAGATTGCCCGAACCTTGAAAGAAGGGGGAGCGTCAGTGGTGTGGGGGCTGGCGGTTACAAGGGGATGAAAAGTGAGCAGGTGAGCAAGTGAACAGGTAGTGGGGAAGAGGAGTGCTGGTTAAGATGGCGCACGTTAGCCAGCGCTATACCTCAGGCAAGAAGTTGTTACGGCTCCAGTTCCACAGGACGGGGTGCATTTGGACGGGGGACAGTTTGCTCCCTTCGAGTAGTCTTTTCCAAATTGCAGCTACTTCGATTGGTGTCGACTCGGGCTTTGAAAGCCCGAGTTTTATGGAGCATTGGAGTACGTGTGTGTCAGGGATGATTGAGATTTCTTGCATATTTTTGAATTTCGCGTCGGTGTATTGGGAAAGGATGTAGAGCCAATAATTTGCCATTTTTGGCCCGCTGATATAGGGGAATTGTTTTCGCATGTCTTGCTGAATAACTTTGTGAATCTGAATAACATCCCAGTTTGCACGTTTGAATAATTCCCGCGGATCGTTTTGGAAATGTTCATGAAACGCTTTTGAGATTGTGATCCAGATATCGGTGTGCTTATTCTTTTGAAGTGCGAGTTTGTGCTTGAGAAGATCGACTTGGATTTGTTCACGTGATTTTGTTACGGTTTTTTCCGGAAAAAAGAGGTAATTCGTTTTCGGGTCGTTAAAGGTTTTCAAAGCGCTGGCCCACATAGCAGGGGAGCTGCGCTGGAAATTCAAACATGGTGGAAGCGTGAAGTAGAGATAATTCTCCCGACTTCCCTTCGGCAACCCCGGATTCACCTCATGTTGTGACAACGTCGGAATCTTTCCAGCATGAAAGAGCTCGTAGAGCTTGAGGATGCGAGTAAGTTGTTGTCTCCTCATGTTCATTGTTTTGAAATTGAGATGATTTAACTATACACGGTCGTACATAGTTAAGTCATATCTATCTCGTTTGTCATGTTTGCTTAATGTAAAACTTTCCTTGCAAGAAGTTTTCAATCACGTCAAAGCTTGGAAAGTAACGTAGGAAAGAGGTTGCGCCGAATCCAGCTTCGTCGCGTTTATGTTCTTGTGACATAAAATAATGGATCATTTTTGTACTTTATTGGGCAACAGATGTCGTGCAACAAAGCGTTTACACTGTGTTGGATTACTCCACGGTCTCCTTTGTCCTATTGATCTCACTAGGTGTGTCAGTCCCATTGACTCCTTCCGGCACAACCTCAAACCAGTCGACATTTTGAGGATTAATGTAAATTCGATGTCCGTTTTCAAGGTCAAATCGAGTAAATTCACTTTGCTGTATACTTGACGTAATGATTCTACGAAATGTTTTTTTATTTCCGTGGGAGAACTGGAAAATTTCGTCGACTGTTTCGCCTTTTTCTGCTACTGACGATTTGAGATCGTTCATTGTCATAATGAATGTGTATGATTAATTATGTTAAGATTACACCGTAAGTATACCACGCGGGCTAAACATGGAAAGCATAGCGACCCATTGTTGATTCACGTCGTTCACAGGAGCGGGCTCTGGCTGATCTTCTTTGCATACACGGGGCGATTTGAAACGCGAAAAGGGATATCCAAGATCGCGCCACAGGGGCCGTGGTCAGAGCCCAAGACTTCGCGACGGGTGAAGGCGTCTTGGATTGTTGATTTGAGTGGTTCGCTCGTAAAGATATAATCAATTCTCCAGCCAATGTTTCGATTGCGATCGTCATTGGCGTAGGACCACCAGGAGTATTCCTTCGAGCCAGGGTACCGCTGTCGAAACGTGTCTGTGTACCCAAGAGCAATAAGGTTGTCGAGTTGTTGTCGTTCAAGAGGAGTGAACATTGTGTTGTTGGTGTTTTGTTCGGGATTCGTCAGGTCGTAGGCGGTGTGGGCAATGTTAAAATCGCCAGCCAGAATGACTGGGTGTTGTTGTTCTTCTTTCGCAATCGACAAGATGCGAGTGTAGGCATCGAGTTTGTACCCCATTTCACTTTTGTCACGAGCGCCGTTTGGGGTGTAGAAATTGTAGAGTGTGAAATCTTGGAAGGAGAGCTTGAGTACTCGTCCTTCTTCATCGAATCGTTCCATCCCAAGTTTGGTCTCCACAAAGAGCGGTTCAACTTTGGTATAGACTCCGGTTCCTGCGTAGCCTCGTTTCTTTGCTGGATTGAAGTATGAAAAATAACCATCAAGCTCACGAAATTCTTGGATTAAAGCTTTGTCATCGGCTTTGATTTCTTGCAAACAGATAATGTCGGGGTTTTCTTTTGCGAGCCATTCGCGAAAGCCTTTTTCAAACACTGACCTGATTCCATTGACGTTCCAGGTGATTATTTTCATAGTATAGAAGCGAAAACACGCGACGGGTTACGCGACTCAACGCGACGATTAAACTTTGATTCTATCGATATCCTCAACCACCATCCACGCACAGCCAATGCCGTAGCCTGCTTTGTTGATGTTGAATGGTTGCTCAACTACTTGCGGGTTTTTCAAACGAATGAGAATGCAGTATTTTGGAAGCCGTCCCCATGTTGCTGGATTTGGATTCACGAGACATATTTCTTTTCCGTATCGATTGAGAACGTTTTGGATTCCAGGTAGATCTTGAAAGGTGAATTGAAACACTTCAGCAACTTCAGCACGAGCCGTTATGGGTTTTCCTGAATCTTTGAAGAAAACTGTATCACCAGTTTGAATTTGATTCCACGGCGCGCGTTTTGTTTGATACCATCGCGACTCAATCGTTTTCTCGCCGGCAAGAATTTTTGGGATCAGTTTCCATGTTGGATTCATGATCGCGACGTGACGCATAAAGATATTGTTTGAACAAGCACTGCGTGCAAAACGCTATTTTGAGTCGCCTTCAATCTTCTTGATCGAGGCGCAATAGTGGTATTTCTTATAGAAACCAGGAGACGCGGATGGATCGGGGACATTAAAGCATGTATGACTCCATTCAATCTCAAGCATGAAAGTAGCGGCAGGTTGTTTTGTTTTTGTATAAGTTAATTGGGTTTTATTACCTGATTGGGTAATTTGAACGAAATAATCTTTTTCAAGTTTATTGGCTCTGGAGTTGGTGTATGATCTTTGAGTTCAAATATCCAAGGAAGATCGAACTCAATTAAATAGTCAACATACAGCTCGTGACTTTTTTTCGACGCTTTGGACATTACCTTTGTTGCAATTTCTGCAGAAGTCCATTGACGTTCGATTGATTCATTTGCTGGTTTGAATATTTCTGGTGCTTGGAATGGTTTATTTTGCATAAGATTATTGTACTTCATTTAGATTGTTGTTAAGT